>JAKJAC010000136.1 GCA_022707705.1 Chloroflexota bacterium | reverse complement strand
GACTTGGGTAGCCCGGCCCCACCGTGGTAGAACTGGCCGAGATCTTCCGCTGCTACGGGGCGGCGTATCGGGCCAAGTATGGGCCGCGGTTGTTGCCCAGCCATCGTCGGGCGTTGTGGGATATTGAGCGCTGTCGTACACCCGCGTTGGGGGGACACCTTTACACCTGCCCAGACTGTGGCACCCAGGAATACCGCCATCACTCGTGTCGCAACCGGCACTGTCCCAAAATGTCAGCACGACAAAGCCCAACAGTGGCTGGAGGCGCAACAAGACCTGTTACTGCCCGTGCCCTACTTCCTGCTCACCTTCACGTTGCCGGAGGCACTACGCAGGATCGCGCGCAGCCAACAGCGGCTATTCTACGATCTGCTGTTTCGTGTTGCGGCAGAGGCAATCCAGCAGTTGGGGCAAAACGGCCGCTGGGTGGGTGGACAAATGGGGATGCTCGGCGTCATGCACACCTGGGGGCGTAACCTGGCTTACCACCCCCATGTGCATTTCTTGGTTCCGGGCGGCGGTGTAGATCAGGCGGGAATGTGGCACGCGGCACGCTCCAGTTTTCTATTGCCGGTCAAAGCCTTATCGCGGCTCATGCGCGCCAAGTTCCGCGATGGGTTGTGCCGGGCTAATGCTGCGATTTTCTCACAAGTTCCGAGCAGGGTGTGGCAGCAGGAGTGGGTAGTGCACTGTCAAGCGGTGGGGACAGGCGCCAACGCGGTTAAGTACCTGGCCGCGTATGTGTTTCGTGTGGCGATCAGCAACCGGCGCATCGTCAAACTCGAGAACGATCAGGTTACCTTTCGCTACCGGGAGACCGGCACCGGCAAACTCAAGTACTGTACGTTACCAGCCGAGGTCTTCATCCACCGCTTTCTGCAGCATGTGCTGCCCCGACGGTTGGTCAAGGTGCGCTATTATGGCTTTCTGGCGCCCGGCCAGCGGCAACGCTTGGCAGCGCTACGGCAGCAAATGGCGCGCCCTGATGAGAAACCGGCGCCGATAACGGCCGAAGATGAAGAGCTGCCCAGTAACCGTCTGCATGAAGTGCGCTGCCCAGCTTGCCAACAGGTCATGAAGCGTGGCACGGTCATTCAGCCCACAGCACACGGCC
The DNA here is from genome assembly GCA_022707705.1 of Chloroflexota bacterium. Lineage (GTDB taxonomy): Bacteria > Chloroflexota > Anaerolineae > B4-G1 > SLSP01 > JAAZNO01. Next base: position 10,182 of record JAKJAC010000136.1, on the reverse strand, counting down.
CACCGTAAGCGCCATGGAGACGGAGTATCAGGGTCCGATTTTCAGACGACCGTCGCGGCTGCGTCCGGCGTGGCTTGTCTGGAGAGCAGATTTTGGGCCAGAGGAGGCCTCATTGGGGAGCGGAAATAGGGTCTCACGAGATGTTGGACGGGCGCCCCATAACTCCAGACCGGTAGCAAAAGCGCCAACGCGGTCCATTCATGGGCTCATTGAAAAGCTTGGAGACTAAGTTGCCGGTTTGAATCTCCAAGTGGTTGGATTGTAGAACGCGCTCGGCTTAGTTCAACTCGGGATTATGCGGCGGCAACACGTGTCGCATCATCCGATTTGTTTGGTTACGCGCCGCATAATCCTATTCGTTAGGCGGCGCGGTAAAGTGCCGACGAAAAGGAGATATGTTATGAAACTAAGGGGGGTATTTTTAGCAATAGTTGTCTTACTTTTTGTGTCTGTTCCACTTGGCAGATTGAACGCTTCCCTAACGTCAATGCAATATTCTCCCAATAATGATAATGGTTTGAGAACTGAAACCGATAGGAGTCCAACTCAGTCAATAGTTGTCCCTGAAGGATTCCGCGTCACATTGATTGCAAGCGGACTAAGCCCAATAGGAACTGGGGCGAATTATCTGAATAGTTTACAGGATTTGGAACCAGGCAGAGGAGACTTTGGGAGTTACCTTTACTTCATAGATAATGGGGTGATTTACCGTATTGCAACACCAGGGGAGCAACCGCAACCCTTTGCCTATGTGCCGGCAGCACTTGTTATGCGCTTCGGATTCGATGGTGATTTATTTGTCGGAACGGCGACGGGAAAAGTAATGCGAGTCTTTTCTGATGGTACGACTTCGCTATTTGCTCAGGTTGGTACTTCAATTGAAGGAATGGCATTTGATACTTCTTCTAGTTCCGCTTACGGCTCTCGCCTCTTTGTTAGTGAGTGGATAGATGGAGGTTATGGGCGTGTGTCAGCCATTGATGCAAGTGGTATAGTTCAGATCTTCACATCGCCAGGGAGTGTTGGAATTGAGACTGCTGGTCTTCAGTTTTGCGGATCGATACCAAAACTCTATGCGCTAGATCAACCCGGTACGATATTTGAGATCTCAAATACTGGTTCTGTTAATCTATTGGGTGGAATTGACCTGCAATCCCAAATACAATACGCAGAAACACTTGCTTGCAGTAAAGGAAATGCAGGTTTCGGTAACTATCTTTATCTGGCAGAACAAGGATATCAACCAGCTGGACGTATACTGAGAGTCTCTACCGATGGTGGTATAGAGGTGTTTGCATCTGGCTTTCAGGGATTTGATTGGTGGGCTGTGACTGGCCTCAAGTTTAGCCCAGATGGCAGAACTTTGTATGTAACTGATGATGTAGGGCGTTCCATATATGCTATTCAATCTGGCGATATAGTCCAAGAGGCGCGCTTGGATATTGGTATGCCCTATGACACCAATCGTGGATGCACATCACCTTACATTGGCTGTAGTGGACCCTTTCACGGATTCTATAATGGCGTTTGTACTGATTTGGTGCTAGATGCCTACAGAGCAGGGGCACTGTTCGACATTCAAGGAGCACTTCTTCGAGACCGTGATGCTTACCCAGGGCGTTACCTCAACGGTACGGCGCGTCGTGCTGAAGATATGCGGCTTTACTTTGACCATAATCAGCAGTTTTTGCAGCATAGCGAGCCATATTATCCAGGCGATATAGCCTTTTTCGATTGGACCGGTGACGGGTTGACCGATCACGTTTTGGTAATCTCCGAGGTAGACGCCACTGGGCGCCCGGTGAGAATGGTGGATGCTTCAGGCATAATACCGTATGGTATTAATCCATCCGGCTTGGCTTTTGAACATAACTGGTCGAACCATTATGAACAGCATATTCAAGGCCACGCTCGCTTGAACTCAACGGATTTGTGGGCAACCTCTATCTTATCGGAATCGCTACAAACCTTACGAGTATCAGTTAGCCCTGCTTCAGTTGGATTGAGCGTGTTCGATTCTAATGGCAAATCGGTTTCAGAAACCTACAACGAAAACTTCGTGGCGAGTAATGTTGAAACTTTCATCCCATATATTCCTCGTGGGAGTTACGTAAGTTTGAACGCGCACAAGATCATAACCATCACGCGACCACTTTCCAATACCAGTCAGTATTTTGTTAGGATAGAAGGACTGGCAAATGCGACCTATACACTACATATCGAGACTCAACAAGATACTGCTGTTACTGCTTCCCAGACGTTCATTCAGGCCATTAACGCAGGAGAAAATCACAACATTGGAGTGACGTTAACTGCACCCAATGGCATTATCAGTTTCACTACCCAGCCTCCAATGACAATTCCTGTAGTGGTCGTTCCAGCATCGCTTTCTCTCCGCGGTTTGGTTGGCACATCAGCGCAGTTCAATTTCCCTATCTACGAAGTCGGAGGTCAAGAAGCAATTAGCAATGCTTCAATAACTGTGACTGACCTATGGACACAGTATGGGATGAGGGTCTCATCTAATCAACTCGCCATAACTCCTGTTCACTTCAACTTGACTGCTGGTGGCACTCAGGAAATAGATGTTCAAGTAAGTCTGGCCGACTTGAATCCCGGAGAATATCTCGGAAGCCTTATACTCACAATGCAGAATGGAAATCCGATGGTGATACCATTAACACTTCAAGTCCAATACCACAAACTCTATCTTCCGTGTATTGTTAGAAATTGACAACGCACTGAAATCATAAAGGCTTGGAGGGCAATTGAAACGCCGCCTAACATTGCGTCAACCCGACCGCGTTTGCGCGCGTGCAATCGGCGGTACTACGCGCTTTCAAGTAGTCTGCTGGTGAAGGTGCTTTGCACGCAGGCGCGGCGCGGGTGAAGCCTCCCGTTAGGCGGCCCTTCCAAGTCCGACAGATTTCGGAGTAACATTAGCCAATGGCAGCCACACTAGCGCAAAAACCCGTTGCGGATCACCTCAAGGTGCTCGCCAGAGAGTTTCTTGATGCGCTGAGAAGTCGCAACTATGACCATATTTGGCATCAATTGGTCACAGAAGATGCAACCAGAATGCTTTCGGTGGCTCTATTTCCTATTCACATTTACAGAGAGGGCAAGATCGACAATCTGTTTGATCCTTCGCACTTAAGCCAGAGCCTAACAAACTTGACTGAAGGTCTCGCCCTGGCCTTTCAGATGGATGCCGAAGGCATACGCTCCAGCTTTTTTGACGGAATGTCATCGGGCGTCGAACGTATCGGTTGGTATGACTTCTCTACTGCTGATGATAAAAGCCTTGTATTTACTGATGAGGAAAAGGCTGTCCTATTGGCTGAAACACCTGGCGTTTTGCTAATCATCCCGTTTGTCATGAACCCGACAGGCGAATACAAGGTTGATCTGGAAGCCTTGTCAGCGTTTTCAATGTACGTCGCAGCTTCGACACTCTACAAAATTGGGCTAAGAGCACTCGAGCTCAATCAAAGGAGTCAGGCCTTAACCTTCTTCGAGCTGACCACAAGCTTGGCGAAGCCCTATCGCAGGCTAAGGGAATTGCTCATCGAAAACACGGTAAGTCAGCAAATGTTGACCCCCGCCCGCAAAGATGAACTACAGGCAGAAGAGAAATACACATGGCTTGCAAGGGATCAGGTTCTGAAGCTATTGTCTAGTCCAGAGGAGATGCCCACACCAATAGATGTGTACAGATTCTTGGTTGCTTCTTTTCGCGGCTATGACAGTATTCCCAATGTCGAATTGTCAACCACTGACATTGATGTTCTGTACGGGCTCAACGACAAAGTTTTACGGAAAGCCATTGCGTCGGTTCTAATAGGGGTTGATCCAGTAGTAGCACAACGGGAATCTAACAAGCCACATTCGCCCGCCGAAATAGCAGACATGGAAGTGCCAGTGATGATTGATGGCCGGTTGTTCTATTTGTGCATACCGTTCAAATCAGGTGTTGAGATCACTGGCAACGCAGTTCCCGTTGAAGTTGCGTATCAGATTATCCGCCCGTTCATGTATTTTCCGGCCAACTGTGTGGTTGTCTTTGTTACCGCCAAACCCTGTTCACAGTATTTGCTAAACTACATCAAGGTCGCCCGGGCTACTCAAGGATGGGCAATTGAAGTAATTCAGAATCAAGAGTTGGCCAAACTGCTCAAAGTAAACAGCTTATTGCCAAGTTAAGTAGAGCCGCCTAACACGCGATTGCAGGCGACTGGTCCTTCGCGCTACGCGCTTCGGCCCAGCGCTTGAACCGCCACGTTAGGCAACGGCGCAAGGAATCGGGGGAAAGCGTGAGAGTGGACAAGGTCAACTTGGCCGAGAAGTTTGCGAAGTTTTCGAGGCATTGGGATCCGAAGATCATTGGTGCTCTGAACGGGCAACACGTCAAATTGGTCAAGTTCAAGGGAGCGTTTGTCTGGCATCATCACGACAATGAGGACGAACTGTTCTTGGTCGTGCGCGGAAGTTTCACAATGCATCTGCGAGATCGGTCTCTGAATTTGAATGCAGGGGAATTGGTCATCGTACCACGTGGGATTGAACACTGTCCGGAAGCCCAACACGAGGTTGAGGTCCTTCTCTTTGAGCCAGCGTCGACGGTCAATACTGGCAGTGTACCTGGCGCTCTCGCTGTTCAAGCGCCAGAGTGGATCTAGGACATTCGCGGATTATCCGCTCAAGGCCGTTGCCTAACATGCGGCTGCACCTGACGCCGCGTCGGGGATGGTGGGGTAGGTAACCGTACTCATTGGCAAAGTGGTTAGGCAAAGGAATTGGTTGTATGTTTTCAATTGAAGTGTACGTTTCGCGACGCAGGTGAGCCGCCAACCGTTAGGCGTGTGTGCAAGGTGGTTCCGAAAGGTTAGGGTAAATCACATTGATGATTCCTTTAGGTGGCCTCATTACACTTGTGGTTCTATTGCCAAACCTGATAGTCGTGTTTTTCCCTCCAACCCAAAAGTTGAGCGGGAGTCTACCCATAGATGATGGGCGATTACAAACAATGACTATCATCGAACGCATCGGTCAGATTGGCTCCTTTGTGATGCCGTTCTTCTACCAACTGCCCCAATTGAATACACTAGGGTTTGTGGCAGTTCTGATTATGGCTGTCACAATGGCTCTTTACTATGCAGGTTGGATTCGTTATCTTATCAGGCGGTCAGAGGAGTTATTCTATCAACCATTACTGGGTATACCATTGCCCATGGCCGTGATGCCAGTCGTCTATTTTTTAGCCGCTTCCATCTTGCTTGGTTCGATCTGGTTAATGGTAGCCGCTGTACTACTTGGCATAGGTCATATAACCGTCACTTGGCTCAACTCTCGATGTATTGAGTAAGTATCATTTATTCAGGCGATTTCGCCCAACATCGCTTCCATCCGACGCCGCTTCGCGGCCTGCTGGCGGAGGGGAAACGCGCTTTCAGGTAGTTTTCTATTGCAGAGGTCTTCCTCGCAGCCGCGCGGCGGGTTATGCTGACCGTTAGCCCGCCAAACGAGAATTGACAGTCGTAGGAAAATACACTGAAGAGGAATAATATGGCAAATTACAATCTCACCACTAGGCAAAAAGAAGTTCTTCAAAGATTAGTGGAATCTGTCAAATCCGGTCGAGCACAAGAGCCATTGATTGTTGTATGCACTTTTCAAGATTGTGAAGTAATTGGAGTCGGGACATTTGAGCATAGCCTTTCTGGTGATATGGAGATTTTGTGCGATGCAGATTTGCTGGGCCTTAAATACAACAGCCGTGGCGATGAAATCTTTACCATCAAACAAAGCGGGTATGATGCCGTAGAAACCAATTTTGTCGCGCCAGAATTGCCACCTTCATCTCAAATAAACATTGGAGCGATTATTCACGAGATGAACAATGGTAATGTTCAAGCAGTCGGATTCAGCAGTCACTCAGAGTTGCAGCAAACCGTTAATGATCCAGCAATATTGAAAGAGAAAATAGATGATTTAGCTAATGAGCTACTTGATGCTATTAAGACAGAGCTTCCCGCAGAAAAATTAATCGCTTACATAAAAAGTTTAGATGAATTAAAACAGCAATTGGTTGCCGAGAAATCGTCTCCTTCAATTCTGGAAAGATTGTTTCGAGCATTGTCTTTTACTGGTGATGTTGAGGGCACAATTTCTCTTATGACGAGAGCATGGCCATATGTCTATCCGCTATTAGTCATAGCGGCTGAAAGGCTAAAAGCGGGCTAACAAAGCGTGCACCTGACGTGTGGGATTCTGCGGCACTTTCGAGCATTTTCCTCGCTTTGAGTTTTTCCTGCTCCCAAGCATTGTCCACGCCCGCCCGCACGCAGGTAACGCAAACCGTTGGGTGGCGTCAGGCGTAACGAAGAAACGCGCGTTGACCGAAGGTAGTCTACTGTTGAAAGGCAGACAGAAACGCCAAGGGTAATAAGTCTGAGGCTGAAAGACTGAGAGAACCGTCAGCCGCACGCAGTCTGCTGCTGAAAGGCAGATGCGGCAGAAAAGCAGCCGGACATTGAAAAGGTAAACGCGGGCGGTGAGTCAAAGCTCTACCAGAATCGTGCATAGTCGGCGGGGTTCTGCGGTGGTGGGGGTCCGCCCAACATCGCTTGTAGCCGACGGGGTTATCAACGTGGGTCTAGCAGAGGAAACGCGCACAACCAAGTCTGCTGTTGAAGGTAAATCGCCGCACCCACCCCGCAGCTAAAGCCTGTACGTTAGGACGCTTTCTACTCATACGGGCCGCTGTGCTATCTGAGTAGGTGGTATTGTTGTTACTGTTTACCCGCATGGTAACCCCACCGTAGCTAGAGTTGCCGCTGCCGGAGCTGATCCAAATCACCGCCTTTGCCCACCGCCAGAGCGGCCCCCCCCACCGTAATCGTTATCACGTCCGAGCCGGGCGCGAGCGTGCCTGATCCGAAGTTCTTCCTGATTGTGACTGTGGTAGACGCAGCATTAAACCCGCTCCCGGCCATGATGACGCTGGAGTTTCCCACCACCGGCGGAGTGTTTGAAATCGAGCCCACACCCAGGCAGCCTCTTTGTATCCAAATACCCCACTATTATGCGTTGACTTTTCCCCAATCAGCCGGTACAATGGGCTGTAGAGACATACTCGCTCTCGGAGGCAGCCATGACCGACTATCTGACCGACTTCGTGACCCACCTGCGCGCGCAAGACCGCAGCGCGCACACCATCGCGGCCTATCAGCGCGACGTGGCCGCGTTCTTTGCGTGGCTAGAGGAGCAACTCGGCAAAGCGGTGCAGCCCATCGAAGTCACCATCTTCGACGTGCAGAAGTACCGCGATGCCCTGGAGGACGCGGACCGCAAGCCCGCCGGGGTGAACCGGCGGCTGGCCGCGTTGCGCGCATTCTTCACCTGGGCGATTGCCGCCGGGCACGCCGGCACGAACCCCGTGCAGAGCGTGAAGGGCGTCAAAGATGCGCGCACCCCCAAGGCGCTCACGGCACAGGAGGTGTATCGCCTACAACGGGAAGCGGCAGCGCAGCGCCAGCTGGCGCAAGCGCAAGCCGGGGATACCATCTCGCCTACCCTCGTAGACACGCTCCGCGATGAGGCGTTGCTGAACCTGCTCCTCTACACGGGTCTGCGGGTCTCGGAGTGCGCTGCCCTGCGCGTGGCGGATGTCGTGCTCAACGGCAAAGACCCCCGCGTCATCGTCCGCGCCGGGAAGGGGCGGAAGTATCGTGAGGCGCCGCTGCACAAGACGGCGCGCCAGGCGCTCGCAGCCTATCTCGCCGTGCGGCCCACCGACCGGGGTGAGGCGCTGTTCCTCGGACAGCGGGGGGCGTTGGGCGCGCGCGGAATGCAGTTTCGCATCACGGCGCTGGCGGAGGCGGCGGAAGTTGAGAACGTAACGCCGCACGTGCTGCGACACACGTTCGCCACGCGGCTCTTGCGCGAGGTGGGCACCGACCTGGTGACGGTCGCGGCGCTCTTGGGGCACAGTTCCATCGCGACGACGCAGATTTACACGCAGCCAAGCGAGGGGGATAAGGCCGCGGCGGTCGCGGGGTTGAAGTGAGGGAGGGAGGGCGAATAGCAGGTTGGTGGCAGGGAGTGAGTATGTAAATCGCGATGCGCGCCATGCAGAGCTTTCAAGGGCAGACTTAGTTACATGCGTTTCCCGTTGAAGGCGGCGATCGCAAATCTACTTAATCTCCAGCTACGGCATACGCTACCAGCGGCAAATACAGCCGGTGAGAACGCTCGAATACCCATTCCTCCTCCCAAGTAGCTCCCATGTCACAAGAACGATATAGACGACTGACAGGGTCAGATAACGAGCCACTTGTGACCACCCAAAACTCGAACTGTTCCGCACGACTGGTACTCACGAAGGGAAGATGAATATTGTGAGGATTCGAAGGGACAAACGGCGCTGGCCAGGGTTGAAACGGGGCTTGCAGCCGCAACCCTACGTAGCGCGGAGGACCAGGTAAATTCAAGCGCTCCCAGGATACACCTCCGTCCTGGGATAGAAAAAGCCCGGGGTGTTCCAGGTCATAGTCACCCGCTACAAGCGTCTGGTCCTTGCTGTAATAGGGAGAAATAGCTATTTGGGCAGTGGCAGAAGTATATAAGTCACTAACCCTAAACCAGGTTTGTCCGCTATCGATACTTTTGTAAACGCCCAGGATATCCCGTATTGCAAATACGGTGTGGTCCAGCGCAAATTGGGGGGAGATGGAGAGCAAGAAGCCGGTGCGGCTCATCCCAGTGTCAAGTCCGTCGCTGGAGTGAACCCACGTCTCCCCCCAATCCGTGGTCTTCCAAACGCCATACGTCAGCTTGTAGCCGCCAAATTCGGTGAAGGCCGTGCCATCCTGGGCAAAGTTGGGTGAGAAAACTATCTCGTTCGCATCGTATCCGTCCAGGGTTTTGTTCCACGTTACCCCACCATCCGAAGACTTGTAAATGCCTTTCATTGGCCCGGTCTCGGGAAATTCGTAGGACACGCCCATGAAGATTGTATTGGTAATGGGGGAAGCGGACAGCCAGCCGAAGGAGCTCGTGTCGGTGAGAGGAAATGTGCCCACCAGTTCCCAAGTCCTTCCGCTGTCCAGGGAGCGTTGTATTCCAGTAGAAGCGCCGCGATAATGATAGATGACCCCGGCGAGGCTTACCGACAGATGACCGCCATCGGGCGAAGGCATTTCTTCCCATTCATCATTAGTAGCTCTATAGTAGCCATCACGGGTGCATACTATCAGCAAGTCCTGGCTGAAATAGTGACCATTTTGACAAATACCGTAAGCCTGCGCGGCACTGTCATCTCGTTGTCCTCCTACAAGAGATGCCAAAATCAGCGTCAAGGCGACTGCTAAGATAATACCAATGCGGTGAGCTGCGCACATCTTGGTCCCTCACTCCCGTTTATGGGCTAATACTGTAGTCGCGCCAATACACGCCCAAGGACGTCAACACGTTAGGGCTACTTCGACCGTCTTCAAGAAAGGTGCACCAGAAATCAAATCACTCTCAGTATAGATCAGGTTTGCCAGCGTGTCGATTAAAGTTGCATTCACGCTTATTCCCCCCACAACCACACAGGCCGCTACAGTGATGTAGCGGCCTGTGCCTTGAGTCTCACCTCCTCTCGCCGTAACCTGCTTGCTGCAAGGCCCGCGCCGCAGCGCGGAAGTCGCCGTCGTAGTCCAGCGTCGCCAGCAGCCCGAAAGCCGTGTACGACCGCTCCGGCTCCAAAGGCGGCGCATTGGTCGAGAAGCAGTAGAAGAACCCACTGCCCCCGTAGTTCCACGTGGCCGAGATGCCCTGCGCTTTGCCCGGACGCCGCCAGGTGGTTGTCGCGCCATGCTGCCCCACAACCTGCCAGCCGTGCCGCGCCAGCAAGTCGGGGACATCCCCGCGCCGGTTGTAGTCGTCGCCGGGACGGTTCCCGTCACTGTGCGGCGTGCGGTTGGATTGTGGGATTGGCCCTGCGGGCCGGGGAGCCTCACGGGTGAAGCCCCGCGCCAGGCGCAGCAGCGTCTCGCGCGCCGCTGCCGGGAGCTCCGGCAAAGCCGTCAGCCCACCTTGCAGCGTCAGGTAGCCCGCGCTCGGCGGAGCCAGCACGTAGCCGCCCGCCCCGCGCGTCTCGATGAGCGTGAGCTTGCCCCCCGGACGCTCCGGGTCCAC
>JAKJAC010000135.1:348-11362 GCA_022707705.1 Chloroflexota bacterium | reverse complement strand
CAGTGTTGTCTTAAGCCCTCAGATAACAGCAAAAGTTGTGCGCCAGATGGCGCCAGCGACAGATTCCGGTAATCTTGCACCCGATTTTCCTGTAGAGGGTCCCACCGCGCGAGAAACTGCGGTATTGCGTTTGGTCGCTCAGGGCAAGACCAATCGCGAGATTGGACAAGCACTTTCCATTAGCCATCGTACTGTGCAGGGGCACCTGGCAAATCTCTATGGTAAGTTGAATGTCAATACTCGTACGGAAGCGGTTACTGAAGCTCTCAGATTAGGTTGGATAGACCTCAAGTAGGCTGCTTTTTTCGGGAATCAGGTGTGCTCATATCGACCCTCCGCCAAATGGCGGGGGGTTTTTCCAGCTATTTGGCGCTTATGGATTTGCTATCTGCAAGTATAATTCTGGTGAGATTAGGATTGAGAGCGTCGGTCAGATAATGTGGCCTGGATAATATGGGAACCGAAGACGCTCCAAAAGAGGCGCCGGTGCTGATGGAAATAGCGAAATGGGAAACAGCAGCGGCGCCTCTTCGTTTTGTGTGTCTCAGGTGCCATCAATGCGACTTTAAGGCTCAGGGCTCGTTGGTGACTGTGCGTAGTTTCTCTGCCAGTTCGAGTGCTCGCTTGGGCGCATCGCCGATATAGGTGGTGATATCCAGCGCAGCGTGAATCTCTCCCTTGGTGAGAAAGTGCTGTAGCTCAGGTTGTGTGGCAAGCAGCTCCGGCAAGGTATTTGCTTCTCCGGTCTCAATTTCTCTCCAGGCTTTCAGCGCCATCTCGCGCAAGAAGCCATGCATCACCTGCCGGTCTGCGCCGGCTTGTACTAATCGCATCAGCAGCGGTTCAATACCGGAAAAGGGACCAAACTGTGCCAGCGTTCGGGAAAGTGCTTGGCGGTTGACCTGCAACCCGCGGACAAGCCTCGTGGCGCTACGAATAATCTCATCAGCCGTAAGAAACGCCTCGGGAAGAATAATGCGCCGGTTTGCCGAATCATCCAGGGTGCGCTCCAGTAGTGAGAGGGCAGCGTTATCCCACGCTACACGCGGGAGCTGCGCCAGATAACGTGCCAGGCTATCTATCTTTTCGGCTTCAATTGGATTACGCTTGAAGGGCATGGCTGATGAGCCAACTTGCTTTTCCCCGAAGGGTTCTGCCCATTCGCCGATTGCTGGCGTTTGCAGCACCCGCAAATCCATGGCGAAACGATAGATAGTGCTACTGAGGCCTGCGAGGTGGTTGAGAATGACCCAGTCCTGGCGGCGAGGATAGGTTTGATTGGCCAGGGACCAGGCGGGCAGGCCGAGTTCTGCCATCACCTCTGCTTCGAATGCGGCAGGTGCTATGCGTTTGTCTAGCAATAGAGCATACGATGCTGAGGTGCCTACTGCGCCCTTGATGCCTTTACCACGCCAGGTGCTCCTCGTGCGTACCAGGTCTGCACGATCTTCCAACAAGTCTTGAGCATAAAGAGCTAGTCGGTATCCCAGCGTTGTTGGCTCGGCTGGTTGAAGATGCGTATACGCCATGCAGACCGTGTTAGCCCAGCGCTCGATCTGTTCTGCGAAGGTTTGGAGCAGATCATCAAGGCGCGCAATAATCAGGTCGAGTGCTTGCCGTACCTGCAAAGCCGAAGCATTGTCTTTGACATCCATAGAAGTGGCGCCCAAATGGATAATGCCGCCACCCATGGGACATTGGCTGGCGTATACAGTGACTTCAGCCATTACATCATGATGAATTTCTGATTCGACAGCGCGTGAGCGAGTCAGGTCTACTTCTTCAACATGGGTTTCAAGGTCCGCGAGTTGCGCTGCATCCACCAATCCGTAGTGGCTTTGGACACGTGCCAGCGCCACCCAGATGCGCCGCCATAGCCGGCGCGTTGTTTCCTCGCTCCAGATTCCGCGCATCTCAGGTGAACCGTAACGCCAGGTAAAGGGAGTCAGGAAAGGATCAGGTGTGTTCATTCGCGCCTCCGCAACCACTGTCTGGCACCATGCCAGGGAATCCGCATCTACCCATATTCGTGTTTGACCCCAGTCTAGCACAGCTTCTGGCAAATCGCAATTTCATAACTCCGATTGTGAGCGCTCAGCGCTTACTTGTCACGGCCAGGCAGCTTTAGTCTATATTTTGCATCTTGCGATGGAAACCACTTGCGCAGTCACCTCACTTTGCTGATTGTTTTGACCAAATGCTAGATTTGGGTTATACTTTGGTTATGTTCACATCAACTCCGTTATTTGATCAGAATCAAACGTCATCCTATTCCGGCGGTATTGACCCAATGGAAGCGCTCGGAGATTTGGGATTGGGCGAGCATGTGATTGCACTGGGAGAGACGAAGGACCTGCTGATCTCTCAGGTGACGTTTGTGCATGCTGGTTTACAACGGAGCTCCAATCTGCGTGTGTTAGTCATTGCCCCTGATGCGACGGCTCTACAAGCGGCTCTTTTATCTGAGGGTGTGGCATTGGGTGAACTTGAAGCACGGCATGATTGGCAGGTCTACAGTCCAAGTGTTTTCCAGGATGATACGGGGACGCCGGATTGGATTGGTCTGGAAACGTATCTTTTTGAGACTGCGCGTGACTGCATTAGTCCGGGATGCAGTCTTTTTGTCATTCTGGATGTAGCGGCTCTGTTGCCGCATTGTGCCAGACCTTCCTTGCTGGTTGATTTGGAGTTTCGTGTTGTGGCCTGGGTAATGGCTCTACCAGCGGTATTCTTGTGCTGTTACGAGCGGCGTTTGTTTACCTCGCAAGAGCTGCTGGGGATATTGGATCACCACCAGATTGTGATGCTTGGAGCGCGTTGGCATCTGAACCCCCAGTATGTGTCCCCAGACCTTCAACTCGGCACGCGTATGTTAGAACGCCGCTTGCAGGGGCTCACAGTAAGCGCCGCTGAACTGCGTATGCGGACCGGTACATCGTTGGCAAGCGAGGCAACAGCGCACAGTCTGAATGCGATGGTTTGTATTTGTTCCTCTGATCATCGTATTGATTATGCAAATGCTCAACTCTGTGATCATCTTGGGTTTGATCCCGTGGGGCATTCTTGTTATGATGTTCTGCGTGATTGGGGCTACCCCTGTCCTGGAAGTATTCCTCGTCAAACCTATGATTTGGAAGCTGTTCACTGGGAAGTGTTTCATCCGCACGACCAGCTCTGGTATTATGTCATATCGACTCCTTTGCCTCAGGCTGATGGGCGATTCACTCGTCAGCTATTGGTGCAAGACATCACTAACCGGCGCATGTCAGAGGTCGATTACGAGCGCCTGGTCGCTACATTGCATCGTCGCAATTTGCAGCTGCAAACTGCGGCGCGCGTTTCTCGCTCTGTGGCGCGGATTCTGGACCCTCAGCAATTGATGCATCGTACGGTGGAGCTAATCCGCGAGAGCTTTGATTTCTATTATGTGGGTGTATTCCTGGTTGATTCGCGCGGGGAGCATGCTGTCCTGCAATCTGGGACCGGTGAAGCTGGAGAACGTATGCTAGCTGCTGGCTATCGTTTGCCATTGAATGGCGCTTCGATGGTGAGCTGGGCGATTGCCCGCGGTATACCCCGTATTGCCTGGGATGTGGGGCAGGACGAGGTACATTTCAGCAATCCCTATTTGCCCGAGACACGTTCCGAAATGGCACTCCCGTTGATCAGCCGTGGGCGGTGCATTGGCGCTATTACCATCCAGGGGGTGGCGGTGGATGCATTCACGGAAGAGGATTTCCCGGTATTGCAGACCATCGCTGATCATCTCTCTGGTGCCATTGAAAACGCACGTCTCTTTGAGGCTGCTCAGAACGAAATCTCCGCACGGGCGGAGATGGAGACCGCATTGCTGCGCCGCAATCGCGAACTGGCGTTGCTTAACCGCGCGGGTCGCGCTCTTATTTCGAACCTGGATTTAGATCAGTTCCTGGCAACAGTGCTTGCCGAAGTGCAACATTTGCTGGAAGTGCAGTCTTCCTCTGTCTGGCTCTTGGATACTGAAAGTGGACAGTTGATTTGCCGGCAGGCAAGCGGACCACGCAGCGATACGGTACGCGGCTGGCGACTCAATGAGGGTCAGGGTCTGGTTTGGTGGGCCGTCAGTAGGGGGCGCAGCCTAGTGGTTGCCGACGTGCTACAGGACCCGCGTTTCTTCCCGGCAGTTAGCGATCAGGCGGGCATCAATGTGCATTCAGTGATCAGCGTGCCTCTGTGGGTCAAGCAGAAAGTGATTGGAGCGTTGCAGGTTGTGGATGAGGTTCCTGGGCGATTTGATGCTGCAGAAGTCAATTTGCTGGAATCCATAGCGGCAACGATCACCATTGTTATTGAGAACGCCACTCTCTATGATCAGGCTCGCCGTGATGCGGAGACCAAGTCTTTCCTGCTGCGCGAAGTGAATCATCGGGTGAAAAATAACTTGATGGCGATCATTGGCTTGTTGTATGCAGAACGCCGCCATGCAGAGATATCTCAGCAACCGATGTACCAACAGATTATTGATGAAATGATCGTCCGCTTGCAGGGATTGACTACGGTCCATGGAATGCTTTCTGACGCCGAATGGATGCCATTAAGCCTTGCTGACCTGGCTGAACAGATCATTCATTCCACTCTACGAACATTGCCCTTCGGTGAGAGGATCACCGCAACCCTTTCACCTTCAGAGATACAGGTAACTCCAACACAGGCGCACAACCTGGCGTTAATCATCAATGAACTGGTCACCAATGCGCTGCGCCACGGACTATGTGACCGACCTGCAGCGAATTTGCATGTGAACATCACATCTGAGGATGGGATGGTGCATTTGAAGTTTGGTGATGATGGACCAGGATTTCCTGAGGATGTTCTTCACTGGCGACGGTATAATGTAGGAATGGGTTTGGTGCGTAATCTCATGCAGCGAACGCTAAATGGACAGGTATTCCTTAGTAATGATAGTGGCGCCGTTGTGACATTGGTCTTTCGCGATGAGGTGTCGTGATGGGTATTGTGGGACGCAGAGGACCGCAGAGTTCACCAATCCGTGTGCTCATTGCTGAAGATGACTATCTGGTTAGCCAGATGATCCACGGGATGCTTGAAGGATTGGGATATATTGTGGTGGGGGAAGCCATCAATGGGCAGGAGGCTGTTGATTTGGTATTACAGATACAGCCTGATGTGGTTTTGATGGATTGGAGCATGCCTGATATGGATGGCATCACTGCCACGCAGCGGATTTTCGAACTGCATCCGACCCCAGTGGTGATGTTGTCTGCTTACAGCACGCGCGACCTAATTGCGCGCGCTGGAGATGTGGGTGTGGGCGCCTATATTGTGAAGTCGCCCAACCGCTTGGAATTGGAGCGCGCTATCACTATCGCTCGAGCCCGCTTCGACGATATGATGGAATTGCGGCGGCTAAATGCAGACTTGCAGGCACGCAATAAGGAGTTGGATGCCTTTGCCGGCATTGTGGCGCATGACCTGGACACACCGCTGGCGCTGCTAATAGGTTATGCCGGTACGATTGAGCTCTTTAGCGAGGACCTTTCCGATACTGAGGTGGCGACGTATCTCGAGCATATCGTTACTAACTCGAGGCGGATGGCTAACATTGTCGATGAATTGCTGTTGTTAGTACAAATTCGAAAGTCTGAGGTAAAACCAGGTCCCTTACAGATGGATTCAATCGTTGCGCATGCCTTGGAGCGATTACAGGACGGTATTAGCACGGCAAAAGCAGAAATTGTCTTGCCCGAAATTTGGCCTCAGGTATTCGGTTACGCATCTTGGGTTGAAGAGGTGTGGGTCAATTACCTGAGCAATGGCCTCAAATATGGTGGTAAACCACCGCGACTTGAGATCGGAAGCGTAGTGTTGGGCACTAACGTGCGTTATTGGCTGCGTGATAATGGGGGGGGGCTAACGCAAGAGGAGCAAGCCCGGTTGTTTCAGCCATTTTCTCGGCTAGATACTATCCGGATTAAGGGGCATGGGTTGGGGCTTTCTATCGTGCGTTTTATCATTGAGAAGCTAGACGGATCGGTCGCCGTTGAGAGCGTTAAGGGGGAGGGGAGTACCTTCAGTTTTACGCTTCCCATGGCGAGCAAATCCTCCTGATCCAATGTCTGGAAGGCAAAAACCCGTCAGGAGCCACTTCGTGTGGCTCCTGACGTTGTTTGTTTATTCGTAACGCAACGCGTCAATAGGATTGAGCGCTGCTGCGCGTTGTGCAGGATAGATGCCAAAGAACAGACCTACACCGGCGGAGAACAACGTAGCCAGCAAGACAGATTCGGCTGTGATCACCGCGCTGAAGCCTTGTTCGCGCAGCAGGCTGGAAATGACCAAAGCCCCTGCCGCACCAAGGGTTATGCCCAATGCGCCGCCAGCTGTTGAGAGCAAAATCGCCTCAATCAAGAATTGCCAGAGGATATCTCTCCGCCGAGCGCCCACAGCCTTCCGTAACCCGATTTCTCTCGTGCGCTCGGTAACGGAAACGAGCATGATATTCATAATACCGATGCCCCCGACCAGCAGGCTGATTCCGGCTATGGCTCCCAGGAAGACCGTAAGCACACTCGTGATTTGTTGGAATGTGCCGATCAAATCTGATTGACTGATTGTGGAGAAGTCATCGGGTTCTCCTGGTAGTATGTCGTGGCGCTGCCGGAGTATCGTAGAGACTTCTGTGATTGCGGCATTCATGCGTTCCCCACTGATTGCCTGTACATAGATCATGGCAAGCCTGGGTTCACCTTGAGATGTGCGCCGAGGGAAAAGCCGGTTTGTGGCTGTACTTAGGGGAATGAAGGCGATATCATCCTCGCTGCCGAACTGTCCGCCGCCACGCTCGGTCATTACACCAATAACGCGAAAGGGCACATTGTTGACGCGGACCAGTTCTCCAGTAGGGTCTGGCGTATCGGGGAATAACACATCGGCAACGATTTTTCCAAGCACAATGACTCGTGCCTCTGTTTGCTCTTCAAGCGAGGTTATAAAAGTTCCAATGGCGGGGTACCATTCGCGAACATCCGCGTATTCTGCGGTAACTCCCTGTATTTGCGTGGCTTTGTCACGTCCGGGAATGGTAAGCTGTCCATCTCCACGCGTGATTGGCGCGACACGCAGCACATCCGGCGCGAGAAAAGGGTCTCTCAAGGCTTCGGCATCTTTGAGTGTAAGATAAGCGGGGCGGTCGAGCTCCTCACGAAGAGACCCAGGGATCACAAAGAAGATATTGGCTCCAATTGATTGAAACTGTGCGGTAATGTAGGATTGAACGCCTTCTCCCACTGAAAGAAGCGTGATAACTGCGCCCACACCGATGATGATGCCGAGCATCGTCAAGGCTGCGCGCAATTTGTTCGTTGCCAATGCTCGTAGTGCTAACCGGAGGCTCTCGAGCAATTTCATTGCTGAGCCTCCGGCATACCTCTCACATCGTTGACTGTGATTGCGGTTGCATCAATTGGGTCTTTGACGATTTCATCTTCGGAGGCAACACCATCAAAAATATGAAGAATCCGGTTTGCATAGCGGCCAATATTCGCATCGTGCGTGACCAGAATAACCGTAATCCCCTGCTCACGGTTTAGACGTTGCAGGATTGCCATGACTTCCTTTCCCGAACGGCTGTCGAGGTTGCCAGTAGGTTCGTCCGCCAGGATAATGGAGGGGTTGTTGACAAGCGCGCGTGCAATTGCTACCCGTTGCTGTTGTCCTCCGGAGAGCTCATTGGGCAGGTGATGCATACGTTCACCTAATCCTACTGCATGTAGCACCTCTTCCGCGCGT
This sequence comes from Chloroflexota bacterium, assembly GCA_022707705.1. GTDB lineage: Bacteria > Chloroflexota > Anaerolineae > B4-G1 > SLSP01 > JAAZNO01. The sequence continues at coordinate 3,574 of JAKJAC010000135.1, read as the reverse complement.
TGGCGTCGTATCCGTGGGCTGGCGCCCGCGTAAATGAGCGGGAGTTGCACATTCTCCAGTGCGGAGGTGCGTGCCAGTAGGTTGAAACTCTGGAACACAAAACCGACCCGCTGGTTTCGCACTGCTGCCAGTGCATCATCTTGCATATTGCTGACATCGGCGCCATCGAGATAATACTTACCCGAGGTCGGTTGGTCCAGACAACCCAGAATGTTCATCAGGGTAGATTTGCCAGAGCCAGAGGGACCCATGATTGCGACAGCTTCGCCACGTTTGATCGTCAAGGTAACGCCACGCAAAGCATGCACTTCTTGGGTGCCCATGCGGTAGATTTTCCGCAAATCACTTACAGTGATGACAGCGTTGTCCATGTGTATGCTCCATTAGCGCATTCCAGATGGCGGTCCGGTCAATTCGAGAAGATTGACCCGTTCTTCAGTCACTAGCGCCACTGTGGCTCCCGCTTCCAGCCCTTCGAGAACCTGGGTGAAGCTTTCGTTGCGCTCACCAAGGGTGATGACGACGCGTTGTGGTTCTTGCTCACTGCCCAAACAATAGCAGTACGTAAAGAGTTCTCGACTTGTGGGATCTGTCCGAATGGCCCAGTTAGGAATCAACACGACATCCTGCAATTGCCGGGTACGAATGAGAATGCTGGCAGTCATACCGTCGCGGATAGCGACAGCCTCATTTGGGCTTATGCGTACGCGTACGGGATAGGCGATGACGCCGGCAACATTGGTGGCCAGGGGCGCGATAGTCACTACTTCGCCATCGAGCGTCATATCGGCATAGGCATCCAGCGTGATCTCGGTTTGTTGACCGATCTGGATTTTCCCGATATCAGTTTCATCCACAGTCACATCCACGAAGAAGACGCTGTCGTCAATGAGCGTAATCGCTGCCGCAGTTGTGGGCGCGGCGACACCGGTCAGTAAGTTCACTGCGGCAACTACTCCGTTAAAGGGAGACTTGAGCGAAGCCGCCTGTAAATCCTCCTGGGCTTGAGTAAGCGCCAATTGGGCAGCCTTGATGTCTAGTTCGCTACTCTCCAGGCTACTCTCACTCGGTCCCTTCTCTAGCTGCGCTAGATTATCTTTCGCTTCCTGGTAGGCATTCCATGCCTGGGTAACGTCGTTTTGCACTCGATTGCGCTCCAGCTCGGCTTGCTGTTGCAGACGTATCCAGGCCCAATAGGCATTGTCGGCAGCTTCTCGTGCGCGATCCCGTGTCCAATCACTGGTTGTGCCTTCTTCGAACTCCATTTGCCGCATTCCAAACTGTGTTTGCAGGTGCCTAAAGCGTTCTTCAGCGCTGGTCAAATCTTCGTTGAGCAGACTGCTGCTCATCACGCGGGTGTAGTTCAGACGTGAAACGTTCAAAGCGGCGGTCGCTTGAGTTATGGTGTTACGCGCCCGTCGCAGGTCTTCTTCGCTAACAGGCTCGGCCAGCTGTTTGCGTCGCAGCTCGGCTTGCTCCAAGGTGATACTGCTGCGGTCAACGGTGCGTTGCAGTGCCGTAGTATCTAGTTGTGCTAGCACTTGACCTTCAGAAACGTGATCTCCAACGGCGACATGGATGCTTTCTACTGTTCCGGGAACGGTGAAGCGTAAATCCACACGTTGATTGGCGACAACATTGCCACTCACAGCTACAGTGATATCCAGGTCACCGCGGATGGTCTCACCTGTGCGGAGTACTTCCAGCCTCGTGCGTGGTTCCTGTTGGCGATACCATAAGTACCCTCCAATAGCTGCTATGAGCAATATCCCAACAACAAGCCAACCCCAGATTTTCTTCACATCGCACCTCCATTATTGTGACTGCGACTACATCGCGCCGCAGCATGTGCTCATGTTCTTGATACCACAAAAACCCTCCTTCTCCAAACATGAGGAGAAGGAGGGTTGTGCCATGCTTCTACCTACATTTCCGATAGAGTTCGTTGCAGGACGGGGATGAGTGCCAGGGCTTTTCCGGCACCAATCGCGACGCATGCCATAGGCGCATCCGCGACATACACGGGCACGCCAGTCTCTTGCGTCAGCAACTGGTCAATGTTACGCAGCAATGCGCCACCGCCAATCATGGTCATACCCCGATCAATGATATCAGACGCAAGCTCGGGCGGAGTGCGTTCCAGCACCCCTTTTACCATGCCGATGATGATTCCTAGAGATTCTTCGAGCGCTTCGACAATATCGTCGGTGTTGATACCGACACTGCGTGGAAGACCCGTTACCTGGTCGCGCCCTTGAACTTCCATACGTAGGGGATCACCTTCGAGGGGGAGCGCAGCACCAACACGGATTTTAGCCTCTTCAGCCGTCGGCAGGCCAATCATGAGATTGTATTTGCGACGAATAAAGGCGGCGATGGCTTCATCCATCCGCACGCCGCCGACACGAACAGCCGAAGATGTAACGACACCATAGACTGATAATACGGCTGCCTCGCTGGCGCCCCCTCCCAAGTCAATAATCATGTGTCCGCCTGGGGTGTGAATTGGCAATCCAGCGCCAATGGCGCCTGCCAGCGGTTCCGGGATCGAATAAGCGCGTCCGGCGCCGGCTTCGAAGGAGGCATCTTTGACGGCTTTGCGTTCTACCTGCGTTACGCCAAAGGGAACCGTGATCATCAATCGGGGTTTGAACAGCCGGTGTTGCCCCACAGAGCGCCGGAGAAAGGTCTGAATCATCTCTTTGGTCACGCGATAGTCGGCAATGACGCCATCGCGCAGCGGACGGCGAACCTGGATAGTCTCGGGTGCGCGCCCTAACATCGCGCGTGCTTCTTCGCCAACTGCAATCACACGTCCCGTGTTAATTTCCTGGGCGACGACCGAAGGTTCCTGCAAAACAATTCCTCGCCCACGTACATAGACGAGCACATTTACGGTCCCAAGGTCAATCCCCACTTCAGCTACAAGCGCCATACTCCCTCTCTCGCGATCTTGCCTGGTTGGCATGGAAAGATGATTTAATCTGCATTTATGTACCTGCTGATCATACACGATTTGACTGATTTGTCCACTACGCCTGCGGGTGGGGGGTGTTCAGAACCTCATCACAAGGCGTAGAGCCTGACCCCAGGCTCGTAATTGAAGTTCGGCTGTATTTGCATCGCATCAAAGTGAATGGGAGAATGCCGACCGGCGGTTGGGGGTATAGCTGTCCAATGGATCCCATCACTTGAAATCGGGCGACATAGCGGACACGGGAGTTCA
>JAKJAC010000135.1:0-274 GCA_022707705.1 Chloroflexota bacterium | reverse complement strand
GACCGCCTCCAAGGGGGACGATGGCGTCAATGACCGCTAGTTCCGCTGCACTCAACGACGGCAGCAGCCCGGCACGCAAGTTGGCTTCCATTTGGGCCGTATTCTTGATTCCTGGAATCACTGTGGTGACAGCAGGGTGCGTCAGTGTGAACTGGAGTGCGATCTGGGCTAGCGTGCGACTTTGCGCTAAGGGTCGGAGCACTTCCACTTTTCGTAAATCGTCCAGGTATGTTTGGTATTCCTCGGGGTTTTCATACCAGCGCGCCCGAAAATC
>JAKJAC010000134.1:11167-11417 GCA_022707705.1 Chloroflexota bacterium | reverse complement strand
ATAGTTGCCTCCACTTGCTGACACTACATGCCCATGGACAGGTCTACATCGCCCCGCCCGCGCAACACCCGATTGGTCAGGTAATTCAAAACACCAATTGCCACCAAGACGAAGAGGATGATGGTGGTGGAATACGCCGCGGCGATGCTCACACCGCCCTGCTCCCACTCACTCAGAATCGCCGCCGTGACCACGCGCCAGCGAGCGCTCACCAGGAAGATAATCGCCGAGAGGCTGGTCATGTGGCGGG
>JAKJAC010000134.1:8409-11125 GCA_022707705.1 Chloroflexota bacterium | reverse complement strand
CCCGCCAGAAGCGCCGGCAGAATCAACGGCAGCGTCACCTTACGGAAGGTGGTCTGGGCATCGGCGCCCAGGATATTGGAAGCTTCCTCGATGGAGGGGTCAATCTGCTGGAGGGCTGCCACGCCCGCGCGGACCGAGGCGGGCAGACTGCGCACCGCAAACGCCGCAATGATGATAAAGGGTCCCCCAATCATAACCAGCGGCGCATCGGTGAAGACCAGGGCGCAGGGGATGGCGAGCAGCGCTACACCCAAGGGCACGCGCCAACGCCCGTGTTCCCGTTCCAGCAGCAGAATGGCGGCAAGCAACAGGACCAAGCCCAACAGCCCTGGCGGGAGTTGAAACAGCACCTTGAGGTGGTCTGAGATTTGGAAGACGGCGTTGCTCCAGAAACCGCGCGGCAGGCTGCGACTGAAGACGGCGATAGGCGACGCTACGTATTCGATGAGGTCATACGCCAACATATAGCCGCCAATTGCCATGTATGCCTGCCCCAAGCGGCGGCGACGGCGTTTGAACCAGGTGAACAGCCCGAAGCCCACCAGCACCGCCCCCAGGAGGTAATACAGCCCAATCAACCCCAAGACTTCATCCAGGAAGCTCAATCCCACTCCCACAGCGGTGCCGAGAAGCAGCACGAGCAGCTGCTCGCGACGCTGTTTGAAGATGTTACGCACTAATAACAGCGCGCACAACGCATAAAGGATGACTACTACAATCATGGGCGGCGTGCTGAAAGCCAGAACGAAGCCGATGCCCAAAATGGTACCAGGGACCGCGCCACCCAGGTTGGAGCCGAAGTCAAGCACGTTCTTGCCGGTGAAGGATTTGCGCACGACCAGGAAAGCAATCACCATACCGATGAGCGCTGCGACCGGCGTCGCCACCACACTGAGGAAGGTGGTATCCATGATGGGTTCGATGCCACGGGTGACCATCAGTTTCCACCAATCCAGCGTGGGGCGGAAATCCACCCCCCAGGATTTGGCAAACGAGCTGTAGATGATGGTGGCGTAGAGCAACAGGATGAAGGCACAGCAGAGATAGGTGAAGCCAATGAAGAACCAGCGAATCAGCGGTTCTTTCTCCACAATGTGCCCACCCGTGGGCTTGCCGGTCACCGATACGTAGGACCGCCGGCTAACATAATAGCGTTGAATGAGGAAAATAATCAGCGTAGGTAATAGCAATACCAACGCCAATGCTGAAGCCTTTTGGAAATCGTATTCACCCGAAACCGCCAGGAAAATCTGGGCTGAAAGCACCATCACATTGCCGGAGATGAAGAGCGGGTTACCCAAGTCAGCTAAAGCCTCCACGAAGAGCAACAGGAATGAGGCTCCCAGACCCGGCGTGAGCAGGGGGATGGTGACCGTGCGGAAGAGGTGAAAGCGATTAGCGCCCATGCTCTCCGCCGCTTCCTCAAGCGAAGGCTCGACCCGTTCGAGCATGGCTTTGAGGATCAGATAGGCGGCGGAGAAGAAGGTAATCACCTGGACCAAGACCAAGCCATCCATGCCGTAGATATCATTCGCGCCGGTTGTAAAGGTAATCCCCAACAACCGCCGAGTAATCACTCCGTTGCGCCCGAAGAGCAGAATCGTGCTCAGGGCAATGGCGAACGGAGGGGAAACTGTGGGGACCAACGCCAGGATGTGAACCCAGCGTCGTCCGGGAATGTTACAGCGCACCACGGCATAGGCGAAGATAAAGCCCACCAGGGTGCCGCCGAGCGCCGTCAGCAAGCCCATCACCATCGTATCCCGGAAGATGCGACGGGAGAGCGGACCGTAGTAGCTATCGAAAAACCGGCCAAAGTACTTCAGGTCCAGCACACCATCCGGGTTCACGAAGCCGTTTGCCGTGGTCTTGATGATGGGATAGAACACAAAGATGAACAAAAAAAGCCCGCAAAAGACCAGGCTGAGCAAGAGTACAGGGTCGCGCGCGATAAGCGCAAACTCGCGCAAGCGCCGGGTCAGCTGCGACCGTGGGGGACGAGATTTGAGACTGGCAGAGTTCGCCATCAATCCCTCCTAATCAGACCGCCGAAAGGCAGAACAGAAAGGTCTGCAATCAGGTTGTCGTTGCGCCGGACGTTTTGCCAACGCAACGACAACCTTGTAGACGTTATAACGTCAGAGAAAGTACCTGCAAGCGCTGCCGGATAGGCCCGGTCACGGACCTAAGCGCAGCTCTTGCGCGAGACTTCGCTATTGCTTGAGGTTATCCGCAGCAGCGAGCTCGTTGGTGTACTTATCCACGATAGCGGACTTGTTGCTGCCAGCCCACTGGAAATCGTAATCAATCAGCGTGACCTGGAGCAGTTCGGGGTGAGAAAGTTCCACACCCTTGACCGTGGGCGCCTGATAAGCCTTGTACTTGGGACCCAAAGACTGACCCTCGGCGCTGATGGCCCAATCGAACCACTTCTGCGCTGCATCGAGGTGCTTGGCGCCCTTGAGGATGCCCATACCGCCAATCTCATAGCCGGTGCCATCTTCGGGGAAGGTGAGCAGCAGGGGCATGCCATTGTCGTCAATCTCATGGACGATGTCATGCGAGAAGACGATGGCCACGGCAGCCTCACCCTGACCCACGAACTTCGCGGGGGCGGCGCCACTCTTGGTGTACTGCGCAATCTGCCCGGCGTACATTTCCAGGTAGTCCCAACCCTGTTCCTCACCGAAAATCTGCAGCACGGTGGCTACGGCGG
>JAKJAC010000134.1:5214-8399 GCA_022707705.1 Chloroflexota bacterium | reverse complement strand
CCAGAAGTCGAAGGATGGGCAACCATGACTGACCCTTGAACTCGGGCTTCAACAGGTCGCCCCAGCTGCGGGGCGCTTCGACGCCGGGATTCTCGGCGAGCCAGTTGGTGTTGGTGGCGAAGCCCAGCGACCCTACGTAGACGCCTACCCAGGTGTTGTCGGGGTCCTTATACTTCGCCTGATCCAGCAGGTTCTTGTAGTTGGGGGAATCGTAGGCTTCGAGCAAGCCTTCGCCCTTAGCGGCGACAAAGCTATCGAGGGGACCACCCCACCAGATATCGAATTGGGGATTGTCCTTCTCAGCCTGAATACGGGCAAGCGCCTCGCCGCTGGACATGCGGACGTAGTTGACGGTAATGCCGTATTTCGCTTCGAACTCCTGCTTCATACCCTGGCACCACTCTTCCTGGGGAGTGCAGAGCACGTTGAGCTCCGTGCTGCCCTGCTCTTTCTTGCAACCGGTCAAGAGCATGGAAAGACTCAGTACCAACGCCAGGGCTACATACAACGACTTGCGAACCATATCAGCCTCCTTCAGACAGAATTAATAGAATACCCACTTGGAGAATCAGAGAACACCTCTATTCAACAGGATATAAACGCAGCGGGTCACCTCCTTTCGGCATAAATTGCGGAATCAAATCCGTCCACAATCACAGGGGAAATGCCCAACCAGGTTGGGAAGAGGGTAACTGTTCAGAGAGGCGCGAGAACACAAAACGCTCGCACGAGCTGTATTGTCGCATGAATGAGTTTTCATCAAACAAATGTTAGATAGAGCAGATTTCTCCATGTATAAGGTAGAGTTTATGCAATAACGGGCAAAAGTCAAGACCAGAAACACAAGCCTGGATACACCAGTGTTGGCAAGTGCACCTGCCTGCAACCTGGCGGCACGAACCTGCGTATTTAGATATTATAGATGAAAATCCACACCGCATTTTGAGTATTCGCGTTATGTGTTGCGTTCCGTTTTCAAAAGGAGATAGACCATGGAACAGGAAAAAGAGCCTCTCGAAGTCGCAGTTGAATGGCAAGGACAAGCCGACCTGAGCGATAAAGACCTCAGTGGGCAGGACCTGACAGGCGCAAAATTGACCGGCAGAAGAATGGTCCGCACGCTACTGCGCAAGGCAGATCTCACCGGCAGCATCCTGGTGGGCGCCGACATGACAGAAGCGGATTTTGCTGAAGCCCAACTCACGGGCAGTAAGCTGGTGGGGGTGAATTTCCGCAAGGGTCTTCTGCACCGGGCGCGGCTTGCAGGAGCCAAGATCGTTGGCGCCAACATGGAGAGCGCAGAGCTGCCCGAGGCGGATCTCACCGGCGCAGCCATCGTGGGGGTGAATCTCGTCAATGCAGACCTTTCGCGCAGCACGCTGACGGGCGCGCATATCACCGGTTCGAACATGGCAAACGCCAATTTTGCCGGCGCGGACCTGACCGGCGCGACGCTGAAGCAGGTGAACGTTGCGGGCGCCGATTTCACCGATGCTCGCACGGCAGACGCGCGCAGCCGGCAGGTGAACTGGACGGATGCCAAGGTACCGCCGGCGACGCTGCCGGAGGAAATCCCCGCCCCACCCGCCTGGATTCCAGGCGTTATCGCCGGCGTGCTTGTGATAGCGCTCATTGTGATGCTCAAGAAGCGCCGCAAGGCATAAGCACCGGCGGTAATCCAGGGCGCCGAAGGAAGAAGCGACCGCTCATGTTTAGCATTATTCGCGCCGCGGTTTGACCGCGGCGCGAATAATGCTATGGTCTCTTTCAAGCGGTGACATCACCGAGAAGAAGCGCCTGCAACGAGACAACGAGCAAGCGCAGCATACCAACTACCAGGAGGCATTTATGACGACAGGACTCCCCCTACCACGCTCCACGCCTGAGGCACAAGGCGTCCCCTCGGAAGCAATCCTTGCCTTTGTAGAGGCGGTTGAACGCGAAGCCTGCGGCTTGCACAGCCTGATGCTCCTGCGTCACGGGCAGGTGATCGCCGAAGGCTGGTGGGCGCCCGCCTCCGCGAATCGCCCTCACATGCTCTTCTCACTGAGCAAGAGCTTCACCTCCACCGCTGTGGGGTTTGCCATCGCCGAGGGACGGTTCACGCTCGATACTCCCGTGCTCAGTTTCTTCCCGGAGGACCTGCCGGGGCGGGTCAGCGCGCGCTGGTCAAAAGTGGCTGTGCGCCACCTGCTTTCGATGTCCACGGGGCATTTGAAAGATACCATGGAGCGCATTCGCAATCGCCGGCAAGGCAACTGGGTGAAGGGGATTCTGGAGCAGGCTCCCAGGCGCGAACCGGGAACGCATTTCGTCTACAACAACGGCGCTTCCTACATGCTCGCCGCAATCGTCCGCCAGGCGACCGGCATGAATGTGCGCGATTACCTTCAGCCGCGACTCTTTGCGCCGCTGGGCATCGCAGAGCCAACCTGGGAGACCTGCCCGCGTGGCATCAACTGCGGAGGCTGGGGGCTAAGCGTGACGACCGAGGATATCGCGCGCTTTGGGCAGTTGTATCTGCAAAAGGGACGCTGGAATGGCGTACAGCTGTTGCCGGAAGCCTGGGTGGAAGCGGCGACGAGCGCCCAGATTGCCAACGGGAACGATCCCGATAGCGATTGGGCGCAGGGTTATGGTTTTCAGTTCTGGCGCTGCCGGCACGGCGCCTATCGCGGTGATGGCGCCTTTGGGCAGTTCTGTGTGGTGCTGCCGGAGCAGGATGCGGTGCTGGCGCTGACGAGCGGCAGCGCCGATATGCAAGCCACGCTCAATCTGGTGTGGAAGGAGCTGCTGCCGGGATTCACGCAGGATGCACTGGCGGAAAATGCGACCGCCCACGCGCAGCTCACGGCAAAGCTCACGGCGCTCAGCCAGACGCCGCAGGCAGGCGCAGCCACAGCGAGCATAGCGAGCACTGTCTCGGGGCGGGAATACGCCATCGAAGCCAATCCGCTGGGAATCGAGAGCCTCGTGTGTCACTTCGAGGGTGAGGCTTCACGGTTGAGCTTCCGGGATCAACGGGGCACGCACACGGTCGAGGCAGGCTACGGCGCATGGCGCTATGGGGAGACCCGTCTGCCGGTGGAAGCTCGAAGCCCCGTGCCCGTTGCAGCTAGCGGCGCGTGGACGGATTCCAATACCTTTACGGCGCAGTTGTGGTATTACGAAACGCCGTTCTGCGC
>JAKJAC010000134.1:0-5204 GCA_022707705.1 Chloroflexota bacterium | reverse complement strand
TGACCTGCCACTTCGAAGGGGATACCGTGACCTGCGGCAACAGAACCAATGTTTCCTTTGGTCCCACGGAGGGACCAACACTGGTGGGGAGAGCCGGCGGAGCGATGACCGAGGGCTGAGACCAACCGTGACCGCGGGCTGAGTACAGCCATGATCGCAGACGGCAGACCGAACTCTTAAGCGCAATTGCAGGCAATACGCATCACAAGCGCAGTAGTATATCAAGTGGATGGCAACTCGGGTTAAATGACGCAGGCGGCGGGGGTTCGCAACGATTGTCGCGTGATCCCGCCGCCTGTTGCACCAGGCAATTGCTCTCAGCCTTCGACCTTTTCCAGCGGCAACCAGGATAAGGTCTTCTGAATCTGTTCGTCCCATTTATCCCAGGTGTGCTCCCCAGGACCTTCAGCATAGGTGAGCTGCAATCCCAGGGATTGGGCGTGGTCACGGAAATGCAAATTCCCTGCGTGGAGGAAATCCTCCGTACCGCACCATTGGTAGAGGTCATGGCGACTGCCGGGGAAACGCCAGAGCGGACCAAAGATGCGGCGCACCTCATCCCGCCATGGCTTTTCCCGGCTACGAATGGCCCCCGACATATCCAATGCCCCCGAGAAACTGGCAGCTGCCGCAAAGCGCTCCGGATGGGTCAGCGCCAGTTTGAAAGCGCCATAGCCGCCCATGGATAACCCGGCGACGAAGGTCTCTTCCCGCGCAGCAGAGAGGGGAAACCATGCCTGCATCAGCGCCGGCAGTTCCTCGCTCACATAGGTCCAATAGCGGTTACCCTGCGCCATATCGGTGTAGAAGCTGCGGTCCACCCCCGGCATCACGACCGCGAGTTTGAACTGGGCGGCATAGCGCTCGATGGACGTGCGGCGCTGCCAAATCGTATGGTCATCGGATAAGCCGTGGAGCAAGTAGAGCACAGGGTAGCTGCGCGGCGGGTCGAGGAGCGCGCCGGATGCTGAGCGGCGAGGCTCGGGAAGGATGACATCCACCGCAGTGGAGAGTCTCAACACGTCGGAAAAGAAGTGACAGTGCAATAGCGCCATAGGACCGACTCCCTTCAGGGTAAAGGTTGACCATTTTGTAGGTCCAAATAGTCTAGCATGATCTGTGAAATTGGCTATGGGGGAAGGGCAAACGAGGTCGTGCAAACAGGTGAAGAGGTTTTTTATTTTGAGCAGATAACAACCCGATCTTACCTTGATCTTACTTTTCCGGAACTTGCCTTGACACATTTTGACCCTAACACTATACTCTATACATACCATTGATTGCTGCCTGCACGTCGGTTTCATATCCGTGATAGCCGATTTCCGCACTCTTCATCCTGGCAGGATTTAACGGCTACCCTCCCTGGTCATCTGCCGGCGAGCACTTGACTACCCCTCTCCGAGGGAGATTCGAGAGGATTTGTAATTAGAATATCACCGGAAGCAGCTGGTCTTGAACACCGCCAGCATTAGAAAGAGGGTCAGAACTCAGGAAAAGGCTGTGGGGGAAATAACGGCTATGGAAAATCAAGACGAGACCACGGCACGCCTCATGGCAGAGCTGGCAGCCTATCGCCAACGCGTGGACGAGCTGGAAGCTGCCCTCCAGGCATCTCAAACGACACCGACGGCGCCGCAAGCCAGCGGCATGGATTACCGCGAACTGGCTGAGAGCATCAGCGATATCTTCTTCGCGATGGACCGCGAGCTCCGCTATACCTACTGGAACCACGCTTCGGAGCAGTTCACCGGCATTCCGGCAGCCGATGCTCTCGGGAAATCCATCACCGAGATCTTTCCACAAGCCACCGCCGCGGTTGCCGCGTATGAGACCGCGCTAAAGACGGGGAGTACCCAGCACTTCCTGCACAGCCATGCGGCAGATGGGCGCAACTCCTGCTTCGATATTGCCGTCTACCCCTCCCCTCACGGGGTCGCCGTGCTGGCAAAGGATATAACGGCGCAAAAAGAACGCGAAGCTGCTCTGCAGAAACAGGAGCAAGAATACAGCGCGCTGATAGAGGGGCTGCCGGTCGGAATCTACCGCAATACACCCGGACCTGAAGGGCATTCGCTGATGGCGAATTTGGCCTGTCTGAGAGTGTTGGGGTTCGCCTCACACGAGGAACTGGCTAAGGTCAATATTGCCGATCTGTATCTCGATCCCAACCAACGCCGGGCTTACTCGGAGCAATTGCTGGCAAACGGCAGTGTGAGCGGTTATGAAGTGCGGCTACGCAAGAATGATGGAACACCCATCTGGGTGACGATTACCGCGCGCGTCGTACGCAACGCTCAGGGAGAAGTCGAGCACTTCGAAGGCGTCATCCAAGACGTCACCACCCGTAAGCGACAGGAAAGCGAATTTGCGGCGCTGGCGGCAGTCGCCCAAACCATCAGCCAGACGTTGGAACTCCAACCGCTGGTGGAGAAAATCCTGGAGACGGCATTGCGCGCTGTCCCTGCTGCGGAAAAGGGCAGCCTGGCATTGCTCACCGAGGATAAGCGCCAGATACAGGTACGAGCCATTCGCGGCTATCAGGATAGCAGCGTGCTGGGGTTAACCTTCCCCATTACCTGGGGGTACACCGGACGCGCGATACGAGAACGGCGACCATTGCACGTGACCGATGTTCAAAACGATGCCGACTTGCGGGCAGATGCTGCTGCAGCCTCGATTGGAGAGGTCGGAGCGCTGCGCAGCGCAATTGTCATGCCGCTCGAAGTGTACGGGCAGGTCATCGGCGCCATATCCCTCGAATCCACCCACAATCAGATGCGTTTCGATGATGAGGACCTGCGCCTTCTGGGTTCACTTGCCGGACCGGTTGCCCTGGCTATCGAGAATGCCCGTCTGTTCGACGAGACCCGCCGGCGCTTGGGCGAGTTGGAAACCCTGCACCGCGCGAGCCAACGCCTGCTGAGTGCGCAGCTGGAACCGGAAGAAATCTACACCGCTATCCATCAAGCCGTGGATGCAACGATGCCTTGTGAGGCTTTCATCATCATTCTGCACGATGAAGATACTGACTATGATGAAGCGGTCTATAACTTCGATCAAGGTGGGCGCTGGCCCTCACAGCGCTTCCCTCATGGAGAAGGGCTGACCGGGCGGGTGATGGCAAGCGGGCAGACTCTGCTCATCGAGGACCTGGACCAAAGTTCAGATGTGCCTGCCATCCATTTCGGCGCACCGGAGCACGTGCGCTCGGTGTTGGCTGTGCCGTTACGCTATGGAGACCGCCTGGTCGGAATGTTATCAGCGCAATCTTACCGCCCTAATATCTACCGCCCGCAACATCGCCTGCTCCTGGAGACGCTGGGAGCGCAATTCGCTTCCGTCATTACGAATACGTTCCTGTACCAACAAGCCCAATCCCGCCTGCGCGAACTGGAAATCGTAGCGGCAATCAGCGCCGCCGTGCGCGCAGCGCCCAACCGGGATTTCATTCTGAATACCATCCTTGGCCAGCTGCTGGAGCGTCTAAAAGTTGAAGGCGCCTCTCTCGAACGCCTGGAAGCCAACCACACCCTTTATACAGAACAGGCACGTGGCATCTGGGCCAACCTCACCGGGGTGACCCTTAAGCCGGGCGAAGGTCTGAGCGCGCAGGTGCTGAAAACGGGCAAACCTTATCTGAACAACGACGCGCATCTCGAGCCGCGCCTGTTCCGTCCCGATTTGTTCACAGGCTGTCATGCCATTGCTGCCGCACCGCTCATCGTCGAAAGTCATATCACGGGCTTGCTGTGGATTGCCAGCGCCCGCGCCCTCAACGACGATGATTTGCGTCTGCTCACCGCCATCGCCGATATCGCTGCCAATGCCCTCCATCGCGCCGCGTTGCAGGAGCAGATGCTCGCGCAAACGCACCAAATGACGGAGATCATTGAATCAGTGCCCGAAGGCGTGGTTTTGATCAACGAGGATGGAAAGATATTGCTGGCTAACCCCGTTGCTGAACAAATCCTGGCGCGCCTGTCGCAAACCCCGCACCCCAAGCGCATCACCCATCTGGGTGGACACCCGCTGGCGGAGCTGCTCACCTCCCCGCCTAAGGGGTTATGGCACGAAATTCGCAGCACGACCAGCGCCTTCGAGCTTATCGCGCGCCCGATTGTCAATGGCTATGGGTTGGAGCATTGGGTTCTCGTTATCAAGGATGTCACAGAAGAGCGCCAGATTCGGGAACAGCTGCAGCTGCAAGAACGGTTAGCCGCTGTGGGGCAACTGGCAGCGGGCATTGCGCACGACTTCAACAACATCATGGCAGTCATCGTGCTCTACACGCACATGGCACTCCGCGCCAGCACGCTAGCCGCGAAAGAGCGTGAACGTCTCGAAACGGTGATGCAGCAAGCCAACCGGGCGACCGCGTTAATCCAACAAATTCTGGATTTTGGCCGGCAAGCGGTCCTCGAACGACGCTCGATGGACCTCACCGCCTTCGTAAAAGAACAGGTGAAACTGTTGCAGCGGATTCTGCCGGAGAATATCAGCGTGTTGCTGGAATACCCGGAAGGCGAGACCACGATTAACGCCGATCCTACCCGCATCCAACAGCTGCTCACAAATCTGGCTATCAATGCCCGCGATGCGATGCCAGAAGGCGGCATCCTCACGATCTCACTGAATCATATCACGGTGACGCCGGGGAATTCGCCGATTCTGCCCGAGCTGCTGCCCGGCGAATGGGTCGTCTTGACGGTAGCCGATACCGGGACAGGTATTCCCCCACACGTCCTGCCGCACATTTTCGAGCCGTTTTTCTCCACCAAAGAGCCGGGGAAAGGCAGTGGTTTGGGATTGGCGCAGGTCTACGGGATTGTGGGGCAACACGAGGGACGCATCACGGTGGAGAACCTACCGGAGCGAGGCGTCTCCTTTTCTGTATATTTGCCGGCGCAGGGGAAAGCTGCAGAGGAACCGGAGCGCCTGGACTACAGCGACCAACCGCTGGGTGCCGGGGAGACCATCCTGGTGGTGGAAGATAATGCGGTCCTGCGCGCCGCCCTTGCCGAAAACCTGGCGCTGCTGAACTACGAGGTGCTGCAAGCCTCCAATGGGCAGGAAGCGCTCAGCCTGCTGGATAAGCAGGGCAACTCTGTGGCGCTGGTCTTGAGCGATATCATCATGCCCTTCATGGGGGGGGCAGGCGCTGCTCCATGCCCTGCGCGCGCGGAATTGGGACAAGCCCTTTATTC
>JAKJAC010000133.1:3073-11452 GCA_022707705.1 Chloroflexota bacterium | reverse complement strand
GATGTACGCCGTCACCGCGCCCGCCTGCGCCGGGAAGACCGCATCATTCCCCTGGAACCAGTCGGTTGTGCCCAAGGGGCTGCTGTTGTTCTGGAAGAACCAGCCCAGCCCGGGCAGCAGGGTGATGTCATCGAAGCCCTCGCTGAAATCCGCCATGGAGAGGTAAGTGCGCGGCGCAGCGCCACCGGCGGTTCCACCTCGACTGCCGGAGGCGCCCGCTAACGCGACGCGCGGCGCCTTGCCGCCCGCCGCACTGCGCAGCACCGCCCATGGATCTTCGAGGATCTCCCAGGTCAGGTCTGCCCCGCCGGTGTTGGCGATATCCAGGGTCTGGTTGGTAACCACATCCTGCGCCTGCGTGCTGCTCAGGCTCAGTGGGTCAACATCAATGTTCGGCGTCAATTCCACCGTTACGGTCGCCACGGAGGTCGCAGTCACCACATCCGTTGGACCAACGTTGTACGCCGTCCATATCGCGGTGTTCACCGTGGTCACGTTCATCACCGCCGGGATCGAAAGCCCCGCCGCCACTGTGTTTACGCTCTCTCCAGGGTGCAAGGCGTAGTTGAGACCCGAGAAGATCGTTCCGAGCTGATCATCTACCAGGTCGTGCAAGTTAAGCGTCACGTCACCGGTATTGGCAACCTCGTAGCAGTAGTAGACCGTCGTCCCCTCCACCACGGTGATATCATTCGCTGTCGCGCAGACCCCCGCCTCTGTGCCTACCGTCTTAGTCAGCACAATAGCAGGCTCCAAAAGCTCACACGCGGTGAGGAAAGCATCATCCACTTCCCACCACCAGTCATAGGTGGCCTGGGAGTAATGCCAGCGTACCATGACGTCATTCTCGCCTGCCGCGCCCGTCAATGCCTGGTTGACCAGCAGCGGTCCCCGATAATCGGCATCCCAGGTGAACAGGTTATTCCAGGTCGCTCCACCATCGGTACTGACATCCAGCAAGCCCTGGTCGCCGCCCGTGGCAATATCGTTGTAATCGGTGTAGAAAGATACTGTAGGGCTAACCAGACCCGTGAAATCCAGCATACCGGTGCTCATGATCGTATCCAGCGTACTGCCGGAACCGCAGCGGTCGCTATCTGCAATGGCGAAGGGACCCACGCCACCCGTCAGGTTGGTGCGGTTGCCGGGGTCAGTGTTGGTCCAATCTGGGACACCGGGCGGATTACAAGCGCTACTGGTGTTGGTCACCGTCCACCCAGTCGGAGGGAAGGTACCATCGAAGTAGCTGTAGTCAAGGGTTACGTCGCGGTAACCCGCCGGGCAGAACGAGCGCACGGTCACCATAGCGGTATCGTCATCCGAAGTGATGTTACCCGCGCCATCACTGGCGGTCCAGGTTCCCGTGTTGACCACCGTCGCGTGGATGGTGGCTTGCTGAATATGGGAGTAAGTAGCGCCTGAAGTCAGGGTATAGGGCAAGTCGGTGAAGATCGTGCCCAACTCGCTATCCACCAGATCATGCGTGGTGAGCGAGTTCAGCCCGGTGTTGCGCACCGTATAGCAGTAGTAGACGTCGAAGCCGCCCGAAGGCACTTCAATAGAATCGGTGCTGGCGCAGACGCCCGGCTCCACACCCACCGTTTTTTGCAGTTCAATCCCATAAGCCGGAGGCGGGTCGCCGCAAATCTCCAGGCTCCAGCTCTGCAGGTTGCCGCCGCTGGTGTTGAGCGTATCATCCGCCAGTTGCAGCGTCCAGGTGCCGCCAGCGGGCAGACCATTGAACGTCGCCAACCGCCCCGGTTGCTCAGGCTGATAGATGATGTCCTGGACCACAGTAAAGGGACCAATGGGCAGCGCCGCCTGATCATCCAGGCCGACGTCCATCGTTGTTAACCCGCCCGTGGCTGCCGAACCGATGTCGGTGAACAAGGGAGTACTGGCAGCTGTAGGTCCGGTCAGCATAACATCCAGGTCCGCCATCAAGTTGTGGGTCAACACGATGGTGGCGTTGATATCGCTGATGGATGACGTTACCGTGCCCGGCACCACAAGCGTTGAGGTTACCGTGCCCGTGAGGACCTTCGGTACATCCGTACTCGTGAAAGTGGTGCAGTTCGATTGCACCTGCTTGGGATAGACGCTGACGCTTAGATGATAGCGCGCATTTGCCCCTAGCCCGGTAGCGCTGGTGCTATCAACGTAAGCGTAATACGTGCCTGCTTCCTGAACCGTCATGAACAAGGCTTCGGCGTGCGGCTTGGTCGTGCTGCCATCATTAGCGACCAGTAAGTAACTGCCGAATACACCGAGACCTACCCGCCCATTCCAGTTGGTGTTGGTAGTCGCGCGATCCGGGTCCATATCCAGGGCAATGTACACCGAATCGCCAGCATTCAGAGTGAAGGAAAACAGATCAGGGTCCGTCGTCGCCGTGATGGTGCCGCTCATCCACCCCGTGGGTCCCAATGGCGTTGCGGTAGCCAAATCATTGTTCGGCTCAACCTCCGCCGTTGGCATCCCGCTTTGCACCCGAACGTGCAAATAATAGGGGGTAATAAGCGATGACGAGCTGTAGCCATCCACACGGATGTAGTAGGTACCATCTGCCGGGATGATTGTGCCGCCGATTGCTGATGCTGAACCACTAAAAGATCCATTTTCGTCGTCTGTTTCCAACACGGTAGTGCCATCGGAGGAGATGACGTCAAGGACCGTATCAGTGGATCCCCCATTGGAGGCCTGGGTCATGGTCGCTGCATAGACCCGGTCCCCGGCAGTCGCAGTGAAGGCGAAGTAATCCACCTCGGTAGCCGGATTGATGGTGGCGTGAACGACAACCGGCGTCCCAATCAGGATATTAGCCGTCCCTGCTGTATCATTAGGCTCGGTCTCGTCGAAAAACGCTATGCCGCGAGGCAAGGGGATCGGGTATCCTGCCCCCGCTTCCACGACGACAGGGGCAGCTTCAACCAGCTGAATCTCATCCACTTCATTGAGCGGCGGCGGAGGCGCCGCCGCTGCCGCGCCGGTCGCGCTCAATAAGAGCGAGCATACGACCCAAAGGCTGAGCCAACGCAAAGTTCGGGGTTTCATCTATTGCTCCTTTCTTGCAAACGCTGAAAGAACGAACTGGTGAGGCGCATCATAGAGGGTAAAACGAATCACTTTGAGGATTTGTGCAAACATCACCTCCCTTCATCCAACCCTAAGCATTGCAGGCTATCCCCCTGAGCCGCATGAAGAGGTCCGATTTTTGTGGGCGGACGAGAAGGCGCTATTCGAGCTCCTTTGCCCGCCCACAAAAATCACCACCGCACGAAAAGGCGCTAGCGTCGTTTGCGGCGCCAGGCAACGCCGCCGAGCGCCAACACGCCCAACAACGCGATGCTGCTCCAACCACCAGCAGCGCTCGCCCGCAGCCCGCTCACGCTCACCGCGCTAGGCGTCACCGCCACCCGCGCCGTATCCGTCGCCGTAGCTGAGGGTCCGCCCACGACGTACGCCGTCCACGTCGCGGTGTTCACCGTGGTCGCGGAGAGTGTCGCCGGCACGATCACCTGCGGTGACAAGGCTCCGGGCGCCAAGTCATAGGGGAGAGCGGTCAAGATAGCCCCGAGTTCAGTATCCACCAGGTCGTGCAGCGTGAACGTCACATTCCCGGTGTTCTGAATCTGGTAGCAGTAGTAGACCTCCGTTCCCTCCATCACGGTAATGTCATCCGTCGTCGCGCAGACACCTGGCACCGTGCCCACCGTCTTGGTCAACACAATCGAGGGTGTCAGTACTTGCGTCACCGTCAGCGTCAACGGCACCACCACCAGCGCGGTGCCGTTGCCGGGTCCGAAATCGGGATCGTTGCTCGCCACGCATAGCCGCGCGGTGTACGTCCCCGCCGCCAATCCCGTGGAATCCAGACCCACCGTCAACGGCGTATTCGTACCACCCGCGTTCGTCCCGCCCGTCAGGCTGGGGCTCAGCCATGGCACATCGCTGGGATTGCTGCAGTCAGCCGTCCCTTCAATCACGAAGGGTAAGCCCTGCGGCGTGAGAGTGCCGGTGTCGTTCAACGCCGCCCACCCCGTAGAAGTGTATTGCAGCGCGTTGCCCGTGCTCGTCTGCCCCAGGATGCTGACCGGCGGCACCCAGGGTCCAGAAGCCAACGTCCCGCCCGCCTGCCAGTCCACCCAATACGTGCCTGCCGGCAGGAAGGTGTTCACTGTGACCTCGTTCGCCATGATCGGGCGCGTCGAGTCAGTCAAAGTAATATCCTGCGCCCGGTAGATGTTCGACCAGACCGAAGATGCCAACCGGTTCGTCGTCGTATCCCCGAACACGACCGCGCTGCCCGCGTCATTCGGCGGTCCGTTCCAGATGCGCAGGTTCAGATGATTGAAGGTCGAGGTGGTGCTCGAACCGGTCTGGTAACCGAAGAAGGTAATCGTCTCGATGAACCACCCGCCGCCCGTCACCGTGAAGTCATCCGCGACGCGGTTGCCAACAGACAGTTGGTTGCCAGATCCTAAGGTATTCATACCGAGCGCCGTCTGAAGCGCGCTAGCATCAGCGCCACCCGCGCCGCCACCCGGATGGGTCACCAGTGGACCGTTGTCGTAGAGCACCACGCCGTCAATGTGCCAGTCGCTTCGCGGCGCCGGCACACCAGACTCAGGAGCACCCTTGAGATCCGAGGGATCAACTGTGTCTTGCGCCATGCGCGCATCGCCGCCCTGCAGGGTCACCGGCGCCTTCGCCACCGGTTCCTCCGCAATCGTCCAGATCAGGTCGCCTTCGCCGGTGTTCGCCACGCTCATTGGCAGGTTGGTCACCGTATCCGGCGCCTGCGTGCTGCCCAGGCTCAGCGGAGCGACGTCGATGTTGGGCCGCAGCACGGTCACGGTCGCGCTATCGGTGGCGCTGGCGCTGAGCACGTCCTCCAACGAGAACAGGATTGCCTGCCCGCTCTGAATCACCGCCTGGTTGAACGACACCTGCAGCGCGGCGCTGGCATCCTTGTTGATGCCGACGGTGGCTGAGGCGCCAAAGTCATACGTGGCATTGCCAAAGTCCACATCGGCATACTGGAACTTGATCTCGTTCGTCCCCTCGTATAGGATCACCTCGAAGGTCGCCGCGCCAGTGTTGCTGAAGTGGGGGCGGTTGTACCATTCGATAATCGCCATACGATTCGGAGCCGTTCCCTGCACTTCCCAATAGACGTCGCCCGTGTCGCTATCGATGTCGTCCCAGAACGGCAAGATAGCCATGGCGGGCGTGCTCGCGGGAAGCGCTGCATTCGTCACCCCCACATCACCGGTGGTGACGCCAAAGAGAATGCCACCATTGTTGCCCACGCGCAGGTCGCTTGAGGTAACGCCATAGAAGGTGAAGGGGAAAGGCAGGGTGATATTGGCTTCACCGTCATCGGAAAGCGCCAGCGCCGTACCGGTAGTGGTGATGGGAATGTAACTGTAGGGGGCATCAACGGTCACCGTATACCCCGACAGGGAGCTCACCGCCGTCCAGGTCGCCACGTTGGTCACGCTGAACATCGGTGTCTCCGGCACGATTACCTGTGGGGAGAAGGCGCCCGGCGCCAGGGCATAGGGCAAATCATCGAGAATCTCGCCTAACTCACTGTCCACCAGGTCGTGGAAGTTGAGCGCCACATCCCCAGTGTTCTCCACCTGGTAGCAGTAGTAGACCTCCGTGCCTGCAAGTACGGTGATGTTATCCGTCGTCGCGCACACGCCCGCCGTTGTTCCCACCGTCTTGGTCAGCACGATAGAGACATCCTGAACCACCAGTTCGAGCGGCACCACGACCAGTTCCGTCTCATTGCCCGGTCCCGGATCGGGGTCGTCGCTCTCGATGCACAGATTCGCGGTGTACGTGCCCGGCGCCAAGCCCGCGGAATCAAAACTGACGTCCACCGGCGTGACATTGCCCGGGGGGAGCGTCCCGCTAATCGGATTGACGCTCAACCACGGCACATCCGCAGGGGCGCTGCACAAAGGCGCCAAGCCGCCGATGGTGCCCGCCAGGCGGAAAAGCGCATCCGGTTCCACCCCGCCTCCCACAGCACAGACACCCGCACCATAGGCCCAGGCAGAGCAGGGTGTGCCAAAGCCGCCGCCCGGATTCTGCCAGGCGTAAGGGTTGTTGGATTGAACACCGCGGGTACTCCAGAACCATTGACTGCCAGCGCCATAATCCATTGCCGCCTGCACCGAAACCCAGTAAGTTCCTGCAGGCAACACAGCGGGCACAGGCAGGGCGATGGTGAGGTCGCCAGCCGCGTCGACCGGGATCAGGCCCAGTGCACTGTAAACCTGGGCGCCAGGCAGGCCGGCCGAGTCCTGGTAGAAGAAAACATTAACCGCAGGAGTCGGTCCACCGCCGGCCGAATACGAGCCGAGCACATAGACCTCTTCGATAGTCCAAGAGCCATCGCCGGCGGGAATCACGAAGTCATCCGCGCCCTGATTGTCATACGCATCCAAACTGGCTTCAAAATCCTGTGAGGGGAAGCCATTGGTGCCGGCGTTGTCGGTCTGGTCGTGAAGCACGGCGCGCGAGCCACGATAGTCCGGCGATGCACCGCCGCCAACGGGCGCAGCGCCGGCCGCAGCCAGAGCGATGGCGCCATTGAGCTCAGCCGTAGGCGCAACGCCCACACTCGGCGCGGACCGCTGTCGCGCCAGCGGACCTTCCATCTCGACCGTCCGCAATGCTGGCTCTTCCAGAATTTCCCAATTCAGGTCTCCCTCGCCAGTATTGCTGATCGTCAGCGTCTGCTGTGTGAGCTTGTCCGGCAGCTGCTCAGCACTCAAGCTCAAAGGCTCCACATCAATGTTGGGGTCCAAGACACATTCGGCGCATTGGATGTGCCGATCTGCCAGACCCGTGTAACTGAAGCTGCCAACGGAACCGCCGATGTGGTAAATCACGTTATCCAGGGTCACCGCGCTGGAGCGGTAGATGGAAGTGGATGCCAGATCACCATCATCAGCCCAGACATCCGCCAGCACGTCGAAGAAGCTCGTTACCGGCGTGAGGACATCAGCCCGCACACCGCCAATGACCCACAGCTGGGTAACCCCTTCGTGCACCTTCTGGGCATAGCCCATGCCCCATAGGGAAGCGGGCAGGGGACCCATATCGGCATCCTCAACGCCCCAGGCGCCTGCCACGAAGTCATAGCATTGGGTACTGGTCATACCGGCGCCATTGTTGCCACCTGCCACACACAGCAGCTTCCGCGCGGTGCTATCGGTGAAGACCCAGGCAGCATGGAAGTCGCGCACGCTGGTGAAATCGGGCAGGGGCGCCAACCAGGCATTGGCTACGGTATCGTATGCGTACACCGTAGTTAAGGTACCTGCCCCAGCCGTAGTTGCACCGCCCGTCAGATAACAGACCCCGGTCTCGACATCATAAGCCCAAGCAGGCGCCCAGATGCCGGTATAAAGGGGCGCATCACCGGTTGGAGTCTCCTGAGCCCAGGTGGTCGTCGCCATGTCATAGGACCAGAGACCCGTGAAGCCAGTGGTGGAGGTATCGCCATAGATGTACACCTTGCTTCCAGCCTGGCAACCAGAGTGAGCATAGTTGCCGGTAAAGGTAGGCGGCGTACCCACAACCGTCCAACTACCAGTAGCAGGATCGTAGGTGCGCACGTTGAGGTTGGCGCCATAGCCCGTGATTGACCACACTTTGCCATCCCAGGCGCCTGTGACGTTATCCATACGACCGTTATCCGGTTCGGTGGCAATCTGTTCCCAGTAAGCCATCGCCCCAGAGGTGGTCAGAGTTACGCTATCCGCTCCGCCGTGTGTCTGCCCCAAAGCCGTGATGGTAGCTACATCCGTACCGGTATCGCAAGAGACCTCCACAGTAGTTGAAATCACGCCGGAAGCGCCGGGGCTCAGGGCAAGTTGAGTCGGATCGAGTGTCGTGGTCCAGGCGTTGCCAGAGGCAGTGATGTCAAAAGTGTCTGCGTCGGGGGTCATGTTGGTCAGCGTCAGCGCGTACTCGACGCTGCAACCGGGACAGGCTGTCTTGCTGGCATCCGGTGTCAGCAACACATACGGGCAGGGATACCAGCCCTCAGAAAGAGCGGTATCATCCAGGTAGAAGTTGTTGCCATAACCGCTGATGCCCAGGAAACCGATGTAGACGCCGTTGATGTTGTAGCCTGCCGGGAGCGGCACTGCATGTTCCTTCCAGCAAGCAGTGGCGCATGTGGCATCATAGCGCAGCACCGGATCGCCCACATCCACCCAGGTAACGCCATCGGTCGAGACCTGAATCTGAATGCGGTCGGCATTCGTCGCGTATCCGGTATCATGGGACATCCAGAAAACGATCTGAGGCGCGCCATAAGCAGAGAGGTCCAACGCCGGCGTCCACAGTCGGGCA
>JAKJAC010000133.1:0-3063 GCA_022707705.1 Chloroflexota bacterium | reverse complement strand
TGAATCTCGCCATGTACGCGCCGCCATGCGGGTTGATCGTCGGATAGGTTCCAGCGGATACCTGACTCCAATCAGGATCGGTGCCCGGATCGTTGACGATCGTCTCGGTCCAACCGGCAGGCGGCACGCTGACCTCGAAGCCCTCCAGCGGTGTGGGCGTCATTGATACCAGGCTTGTGGAAGCGGTCTTGACTACCGAATCCTCAAACAGCTCTGGGTCATCCAGGGTCGCCTCGTTGACCACCACGTTGCCGCAGACCATACCATCGGTGTCCACGGAGAACGTGACGGTCACCGCTGCAGAAACGGAAATCGCACCGGTCCACTCAATCTGATTGAGTCCGGCGTTATAGCTGCACGCGCCCGCGCTACAAGCCACATCGCTATTGTAGGTGGTACCCGTCGGGATGGGGTCTACTAGTGTGGCGGCTGCAGCGGGAGCGTCGCCCGAGTTGATGATGTGCACGCTGTAGGCAATGGAATCGCCCACAACCGCTTGCGCTGGCGCCGTTTTGTAAGATGTTTCCAGGACCGGATGCGGTTCAAGCGGCGTCCAGGTCCAGGTAAGACCCGAGGGCGGAATGTAGGCCGAAGTGAGAGCCATGGTAGCCGAGTTTGCTGCGCCAGCCGCCGAAGCAGTCCAGTCGCCCGTGCTCGTGCGGTTGTTGAAATCGGCGCTGGAGGCGCCGCGCAGCCCAACCTGGGAGGTGCGGTTGGTCGCATTCTGAGTGAACGTGCCGTAGATGACTTCGACCACATTGCTGGTCTCGTGCAACCGAATCTGGTAGTTGTAGAGGTCACCAGTGGCATTGTAGTGACGGAAATTCTTCCACTGAATGACCAGAACCTGATCAGGCGCAGTGCCCAACGTCTCGTAACGGATTTCGCTATCAGTTGTATTAGTCTGCTGATCTCCGCCAAGACCTACGATGACATTGTTACTTGTCCCACTGCTGATTGGAGTGTAGGAGCTGCTGACTGTGGGACCCATGGCGATAAAACCGTTACAGTTGATGCTGAACTGTGTGTAATCTGTGCCATCAAAAATGAAGGTGAAGGGCAGGGATTGACCCGAGTAGCTGGTGTCGTCACATGAGGTTGTCACCTGCGTGCCGCCAGTGATTTCGGTGTAGGCGCCCGTGGCTTCAGTCCACCCATAGTTAGTGGCGACGGCAAGCACGCCGCTATCGCGCACCGCGCCCAGCGCAACAGCCTCAGCCGCGCTGTTTTGAGCCGCGACCGGCGCACCGCCAAAAGAAGTCAACAAGGAAACTAAGAGGGCAAGGGTCATCAGCCCCCGTCCAATTGGAGCAGTCTTTCTCATGGCAAATACCCTCCTTACAGAACACCATTGAACATGAAAGTTTATAGAAGACCTGGAGTCAGAGCGAGTATCAAGGCAGAACATTGCCAGCGAGCACCTGAATGGATATTTCCAGTACCGGCACCACCCCCCTTCATCGTCATTGCATTGAGGACACTACCAAAGCCTATGCCAATCACGTTACGTCGTCGCGCGAATACGCAGCATCAAACCATTAAAGCGGCTTTTTGGGAGGGGGTCTTGGTGATAGCGCCTCGCGCCACCACGGAGACCCCGTTTTCCTGGTTTTGAAACACCGAATTTCCAGCAAAGATATAGTTATTGAATTGTGCCTAAGCAAGACACAAGGAGATTCCAGAACAGCAATCGGCAGTCGAGAACTTCAAAACCTCGAAATCAACTATTGTAAGGGTTATACCATCGGGGTCACAATCAGAATACACCCATTCCTACTCGACGTCAAGATTATTTAGTATCCCAACAGAGGCAGAGGCTTTGTTGAGTGCTTTTTGGGCGCGCTTCGCGCGCCCAAAAAGCACTTTTCTACCAGAAAGAACACTTCAGGAGGGGAGGGTAAGAGATAGGTGATTCGCGCCGCACGATGCCGCGGCGCGAATCATTTACAAAGCCTGAAGCGGCTCTATTCTGCGCTTAGCGCCGTTTGCGGCGCCAGGCAAAGCCACTGAGCACGAGGGCGCCCAACAGCGCCACACTGCTCCAACCACCTGAGGGGCTCGCCCGCAATCCAGTGACGCTCACCGCGCTGGGTGTCACCGTCACCCGCGCCGTATCGGTCGCAGTCACCGAGGGACCACCCGTGTTGTACGCCGTCCATGTCGCAGTGTTCACTGTGGTCACGTTCATCACCGCCGGGATCGAAAGCCCCGCCGCCACCGTGTTCACGCTGCTGCCCGGCGTCAACGCGTAGTTGAGACCCGAGAAGATTGTCCCCAACTGATCATCCACCAGGCCGTGCAGGTTGAGTGTCACATCACCGGTATTGGCCACGGTGTAGCAGTAGTAGACCGTCGTCCCTTCCATCACGGTGATGTCGTCCGTTGTCGCGCACACGCCGTCTACCGTCCCGACCGTCTTGGTCAGCACAATCGAGGGTATCAGCGCCCGCGTCACCGTCAGCGTGACCGGTACGACCACCAGGTCGGTGCCGTTGCCGGGACCCGCATCAGGATCGTTGCTCTCCACACACAGGTTGGCGGTATAGATACCCGGCGCCAGGGCAGTGGAATCGAAGGTGACATCCACCGGCGTCGTCCCACCAGCTGCCGTTGTGCCCGAGATAGGATTGGCGCTCAACCAGGGTACATCCGCCGGCGCCGCGCAGGGCGCCTGTGCGCCAACGTACTCGACTGTATCAATGCCTATGTAATTGGAGTTAGTGCCACTTGGACCACCGTTCTCCACGAAGTAGCGGAACGCTACCCGTCCCGTGGCACCCGCCGGAATGCCCGTCAGTGTCGCGGAGAACTGTGTCCACACGTCAGGATAGCCGCCTGCCGCCAGCGTCGGGTTAATTGAAAGCAACAGTGTCGTGAAGTCCCCCACGTCGGTCGCCAGGGTTCCTACGTTCGTGCTCGCCCCGTTGGTGCTCAGCCGCACTTCTAGCCGGTCGGGCCAGGCGCTCCCGGTGGGCACGCGCGTCCAGAAGGAGATGGTGTCGCCATCCGCCAGGCTTATCTCCGGCGTCAGCATCCAGTTGCTGATGGCGCCCACACCGGCGG
>JAKJAC010000132.1:5667-11611 GCA_022707705.1 Chloroflexota bacterium | reverse complement strand
CCCGCACCCTGCGCCGGCACCATCGCAACCTCAGCCCCGTAGCCGCGATTTCCAAATCGCGCACCCTGCACCCGCACTCTGCGCCGGCGCCATCGCAACCTCAGTTGCCAGCGATGTAGCGCAAACTTTCAGTTTGCGTCGCCGCGAAGCGGCCCCCGTCCCGTAAGGACGGCTGAAAAAAACTTATGCCCCTTGAGCATACTCTCCTACCGGGTTCAATCCCGAAAACGCATAACCACCGGGCGCCAGGCGTCACTGCCCGGGCGCTGCTGCCAGCACACACCGGAAGCCAATATCGGTCGCCGTCGCGGAGGGTGCAAAATAGAAACGGTCGGCGCTGCGCTGGAGCGCCACATCGCTGCCCCACGAACCCCCGCGCACCACGCGCCCCTCACCATTGGTGGGTCCCGTCGGATTCGTCTGCCGCTCTGAGGAATAGGGTCCGTACCAATCCGCGACCCATTCTGCCACATTCCCGGACATATCGAGAACTCCGGCCCAACTTGCGCCCGCGGGATAATTGCCCGAGGGTGCAGAATACACATAACCATCATTGACGCTTTTATCAGCCCATTCAGAGCCGCAATTCACATCACAAGAATTCACTCGCGCGCCATCGTAGCCATTGCCCCACGGGAACTTCAAGCCCTGCGGACCCCGCGCTGCATATTCCCATTCCGCTTCAGTGGGTAGCCGCCCTCCTACCCAGGTGCAATAAGCTAGCGCATCAAACCAGGCGATTCCCACCACGGGCTGCATCGGACCGTTGATGCCGCTGCTGTTCACCTGATCCGAGGCTTTACAAGCGCCAGCTGTGACGCAGCGTTCGTACTGCGCATGCGTCACCTCTATTCGGTCCAGCCAGAAGTCAGCCATTTCCACCGCGTGAACCGGTTCTTCGTCATCCTCCCCGTCCGCGCTGCCCATCTGGAACTCCCCCGCCGGTATGTAGACCATCACCATCCCATCCGCCGGGCGCATCCAGGTCTGGCTCTGTTCCTGAGTGGGACTTGACGTTGGCTCTGGCGTTGGCGTCGCGCGCATATCCCCGCTCAACGTGCTCAATCCGCCCCACAGCAGGAGCAGCAGCACAACCGCCCCCGATACCCAGACCCACGGCAGGAACCGGCGCCGCGCCGCAGACCGCGGTTCGACCTGCGCCTGGGGCATCACAGCTGTGCCGGACAGCTCCCGGGGCAGCTCCAGCTCCGCATCTGTCGCCGTTCCAAATCCGGCGGGGTGATGCGGCGCTTCCGAAGCCACGACCCCTGCGAGTGCAGCACCCATTTCAATGGCTGAAGACCAACGCCTGTCTCGCGCCGGCTCCAGAGCGCGCAGAATCGCCGCATCCATCTCGGCGCTGACCTGGGGATTCAGCGCCCGCACCGGCTTGAACGACTGCGGGTCCGCCATGCGGTCGCTCGCAGGCGGCGGCGCTTGACCGGTGAGCGCGTGGTAGAGCGTGGCGCCCAGGCTGTAAAGGTCGCTGCGCGGATCGGTGCTGTGCCCCTGCTTGCCGTATTGCTCAGGCGGCGCGTATTCCGGCGTCCCCATACCTCGCATCACCGTGCGCGTCTGCGGATCATCCGGATTCCAGAGCTTGACCAGACCGAAATCCACGAGCACGGCTCGCCCGTCGGGCTTCAGGATGATATTCTGGGGCTTGATGTCGCGGTGGACGATGCCCTCCGAGTGGCAGTACGCGAGCGCGTCGAGCAATTGCCTGGCATAGGTCACCACCAGCGCCTCCGGCGCCGGGTCCCCGCCGGAGATGCGGTCCGCGAGATTGTCGCCTTCGACGAAATCCATCACCAGATAAGCGTTGCCGCCTTCCTCGAAGAAATCCGTCACGCGCACCAGGTTGGGATGGCTGAGCCGCGCGAGTGTCACAGCTTCCTGCTCGAACTGCTGCCGCAACTGCGCCAGCATCCCGGCATCCAACCCCGGTTGTGGAATTTGCTCCTTCAGCGCCACGGTGACTTTGAGCCGCAGGTCCCAGGCGCGGTAGACGGCGCCCATGCCGCCCTGCCCGAGATGGGCCACGATGCGATAACGGTTTTGGAGCAACTCACCTGGCGTTAGCAGCAAGGGTCCCTCCTCAGGCTGATGGTGCAGCCTTCTTGCAGGTGTGGGACAAATTGTACACCTCATTAGAAAGCGGCAAAGGCGCGGCAGGGTATGGGTGCGTTCCAAAGTTGGGGCGACAATCTCAAACGCCCCTACGGGGCATCGAAAAAAGTGATTTTGTGCGGTGGTGCTTCGCGCCACCGCACAAAATCACTTAAAGAAAAAGCATTTGCATGATATTCGTCATGGCCTGATTATCGCAGCGATTTTGTCGTTCTAGCTCTAGACTCAGGGCAAGCAGATGATCTCTGGACTGTTTTGTTACTTTCGGTTGTAGGCTGTACTCAGCCCGGCTGTACTCAGCCCGGCTGTACCCAGCCCGGCTGTACCCAGCCCGGCTGTACCCAGCCCTTCAACCGCTTTCCCTTTCCGTGTTTTCCGTGTGTTCCGTGGTTTGTATATCTCTAGTTTGTTTTGCCACTGTAGAAAAAACGCGCACCTCCGCGCCGCGCCTTGACAATTCCCCCCTTACGGCACATAATACTTTCATGAGCACATCCAAGAACACCAACCTGACCGATGACGAAATCCAGTCCATCGTCCGGCGCGTGGTCGCGCAAATGCTCGGGCAATCAGCGCCGGCAAGCGCGCCTGCCCCCAAACCCGAACCTGCCCCCGCCGCCCCGCCCGTAGGCGCCTCCGCGGGCGCAACAGCAGTTGCGCCTAAGAAGGTCGTGGCGCTCGGCGCGGACCACGGCGGCTTCGAGCTCAAAGAGCTCCTCAAACAGGAAGTTGCCGCGCTGGGCTACGAGGTGCTTGACGTGGGCACGCACAGCAAAGACGCCGTCGATTACCCCGACCTGGCGCACGACGTCGCCAAAGCCGTCAGCAGCGGCGCCGCCTGGCGCGGCATCATCGTGGATGGCGCGGGCATCGGCAGCTGCATCGTCGCGAACAAAGTCCCCGGCGTGCGCGCCGGACTCGCCTACGACTACGCCTCCGCCGTCAACAGCCGCGAGCACAACGACACCAACGTGCTCACCCTGGGCGCCGGGCTGATTGGCGTCGCGCTCGCCAAACAAATCGTCACCGTGTGGCTTGCCACGCCCTTCGGCGGCGGGCGCCACCAGCGCCGCGTGGATAAAATCATCGCCGTAGAGAAGCTTTACCTTAAATAACCTGAGCGCCACCCGTTTGAATCACTGCGCTTAATAGCTCGGTCAGCGGTCAGCGGTCGCCGGTCAAGCGTCAGACAATTCACAAATCGCAACAAGGGAGAAAGCATGAGCCCGGATTCCAATACCGTCCAGCAGCTTGTCGAAATCATCACCCGTGAAGTCTTGATTGCCATGGCGGAGCAGGAGCAGAAATCCGCCACGCCCGTCGGCGGCCAATGCAAATTCGACTGCGCCGAGGGCTTGTGCGTCCGCACCTGCATCGACCGCGCCGGCAAAGTGGTGGATGCGGGCGCCGAACGGCTCTCCTCCTCCCTCGGCGTGATTCCCCAGGAGGGCAGTCTGGCGCGCATGATTGACCACACCCTGCTCAAGCCGGATGCCACGCCGGATCAAATCGCCCAGCTCTGCTTCGAGGCGCGCAAACACCAGTTCGCCTCCGTCTGCGTTAATCCCACCTGGGTCAAACTCTGCGCCCAGTTGCTCCAGGGCACGCCGGTCAAAGTCTGCACCGTCATCGGTTTCCCCCTCGGCGCCACCGCCAACGAGGTCAAAGCCTTCGAGGCGACCAATGCCATCGAGCAGGGCGCCACCGAGATTGACATGGTCATCAACATCGGCGCGCTCAAGGCGCGCGACCTGGAGACCGTCGCCCGCGATATCTACGGCGTCGTCAAGGCGTCGCACGCGCGCCAGGCGCTCGTCAAAGTCATCCTGGAAACCACACTGCTCACCGATGAGGAGAAGACCATCGCCTGCATGATTTGCAAAGAAGCCGGGGCGGATTTCGTCAAGACCTCGACCGGATTTGGCGGCGGCGGGGCGACCGTGCACGATGTCGAGCTCATGCGCCGCGTCGTCGGACCCGATATCGGCGTCAAAGCGTCGGGCGGAGTCCGCACCTACGAGGATGCCGCGAGCATGATCAAAGCGGGCGCCACCCGCATCGGCGCCAGCGCCGGCGTCAAAATCATCCAGGGTCCCAGCGCCGCCCAACCCGCCGCCGGATCCGCCGGTAAAGGCTATTAGCGCACCCTCGACCACTCAGATAGCAGCGCCCTCCCCTTTGCCCTACAGGTGGGAAAGGAGCAGGCGCCGGGACGCGAAGGAGAACACGCATGCTCATTGCCAAAGTTATCGGCACCACCGTCGCCACCATCAAAGACCCCAAACTGACCGGTCGCAAGTTGCTCGTCTTGCGCCAGACCGACGAGCACGGCGCGCCCTTCGGCAAGCCCTACGTCGCCATTGATACCGTAGACGCCGGCGCGGGCGACCTCGTCCTCACCGCCGCGGGCTCTTCCGCCCGGCAGACCGATATCACCAAAGACACGCCGGTAGATACCGTCATCATGGCGATTATCGACTCGCTCGAAGTGGATGGCAAAATCTCATTCCAGAAATCAGAGTAAACCCGGATAGCCTTGGATAACGACCTCTCTTCCATACAAGAAGCGCGCGACCTTGCCGCACAGGCGCACACCGCCTGGCGCAGCTGGCGCAACGCGACCCAGGTGCAGGTGGACCGGGTCTGCGCCGCCATGGCTGAGGCGGGCTTTCACGCCGCCGCGCGTCTCGGGCAGCTGGCGCAGGAGGAGACCGGCTTCGGCGTCGCCGCGCACAAGCGGCTAAAAAACGAGTTCGCCTCGCGCGGCGTCTGGGAGAGCATCCAACCTCTGCGCACCGTTGGCATCATCCGCAACGACCCTTCCCGCCACCTCTACGAAATCGCCTGGTCCCTGGGTGTGATTGCCGCCCTCACCCCTTCCACCAACCCCACCTCCACCGCCATCTTCAAGAGCCTGATTGCCGTCAAAGCGCGCAACGCCATCGTCATCGCGCCCCACCCTTCCGCCGCACGCTGCACCTACCAGGCAGTGCAGGCGCTCGCCGTCGCCGCGGAGAACGCCGGCGCGCCCAAGGGTTTGATCAGCTGCATGCAGCAGATTAGCCTGCCGGGCACACAAGCGCTGCTCTCGCACCGGCGCACCGCGTTGATTCTCGCCACCGGCGGCGCCGCGATGGTCCGCGCTGCTCACTCCACCGGCAAGCCCGCCTATGGCGTGGGACCCGGCAACGTGCCCGCCTACGTGGACCGCAGCGCCAACCTCGAACGCGCCGCCCGCTACATCGTGGCTTCCAAAGCCTTCGATTACTCCACCATCTGCGCCTCGGAGCAAGCCATCGTCGCCGATAAGCCCATCGCCCGGCGTTTGGCGGAGCTCCTGCGCCAGGAAGGCGCCTATTTCACCGGCGAGCAGGAGACCGCCGCCCTGCGACGCCTGCTCTTCCACCCCGATGGCAGCATGAATACGGCGGTCGTGGCGAAATCCGCGCCCTTTGTGGCGGATGCCGCGGGCTTCGCCGTGCCGGAAGGGACCCGCGTCCTGGTCACGCCGCTGGCGCAGGTGGGCGCAGCCGAACCGCTTTCGCACGAGAAGCTCACCACAGTGCTCGGGTGGTACGAGGCTGAGGGCTGGGAACAGGGCTGCGAGATTTCCCTGGCGCTCATCGAGGCGGGCGGTCTGGGGCACACCCAAATCATCCACGCCGAGGATGGGCGCGTGGTGCTCAATTTCGCCCTGGAGAAGCCCGTCTTCCGCATCCTCGCCAACACCATGGGAACCCTCGGCGCGCTTGGGCTGACCACCGGGCTGATGCCCTCGCTGACCCTGGGGTCGGGCGGGGTCGGCGGTTCGATT
>JAKJAC010000132.1:0-5632 GCA_022707705.1 Chloroflexota bacterium | reverse complement strand
CCGCCACGCACCTGCTCAACATCAAGCGCCTGGCATACGAAATGTCCAGCCCGCCGCCGGAGGCGCTCACCGAGGGGCAGCTTCCCGGCGCCAACGCCGCAGACGCTCCGGCAACCGCGCCATCGCCCGAGGCATTGGAGCAGCTCGTCCGGAGCATCGTTCAGCAAATCCTACAGGCAGGTTAAGCGCTCGCGAGGCGCTCTACGCCGTGCCGGTGCATGAAGGGAGTCTATGCCCAAGAAATTCTATACCGAAATTGACATCGAAAACCTGGCGAAACAAGGCGTCCGGACGCTGGAGCTCCACAACGGCATCGTCCTCACCGACGTGGCGCGCGAGAAAGCCCGCGCCCTCGGCGTGCAGCTGGTGCAGGGCGCGCCCGCCGTTGCCACGGCGCCCGCAGAATCGCCACAGGGCAGCGCGGCGCTCCAAGGGAGCACTTCGGACGAGCTCACGCAGCGCATCCGCAACGCCGTCAAAGCGCGCCTGGGCGACCAGGTGGACCCCGCCCTCCTCGATACCGTCATCAAGCGGGTGCTCGCCAACACGAAGCTGAAGTAACGCCATGCTGCTCGGAAGAGTTCACGGCACAGCGGTCTGCACGCTCAAATACCCCGGCACCGAGGGCTTGAAGCTCCTGGTCGTGCAGCCCTTGAACAAGAACCTGGAACCGGTGGGGTCGCTGCAGGTCGCGGCGGATGTGGTGCAGGCAGGTCCCGGCGACCTGTGCGTAATGGTGCGCTCGCGCGAGGCAGCCCTGGCGATGCCTGAGATCACCTTCGTGCCCATTGATTTGGCGCTCGTGGGCATCGTGGATGAGCTCGAGGTGCGCAACGCCGCCGGCTTCGACCTGCTCCTGAAACCCGGCTGGAACCAATTCGCCTGAGTGAGGTGCGCATGATTCTGGGCAAAGTTCTCGGCACCGTGGTCACTACCATCAGCCACCCGCATTTCAAAAACCGGCGCTTACTCGTCATCCAACCGCTCGGCTTGCCCGGCGAGGCGCCGGGTGATGACTTTCTCGCGCTCGATAGCACCCACGCCGGCATCGGCGACACCGTCCTCGTCAACCGTGAGGGCGGCGGCGCCCGTCTCGTCCTCCAGAACCCCGATGCCTGCGTCATCTCTCTCATCGTCGGCATCGTGGATTCGGTACACCTGGATTGACCGCGGGCACTCCCGCGCCTGACGCTCAGCCAACTAGATTATTCGCAAGGAGCCTTTACCATGAAACTTACCACCCCCGGCATCAAAGTCCTGGCATTCGCCAGCATTCCCACGGATCGCGGCATCGCTCGCATCGAAAAACACGTCCATGACGATTCAGGGGCGGAACACCTGCGCTTCACGCTCCAGGTCGAGGATGAAACCCTGCCGCTCTGCCTCACTGAGACAGAACTCGTCGCACTCCTGGAAGTCGCCATCCGCAAAGATGTCCTTTCAACAGAAGTCATCGGGGGATTACAAGCCATCACCGATATCTAATCCCGGTCGCGCACTGTCTGCTATCAGGCGTCCCTACGAGGCGGGTTCGCAATTCCCAGGGAGGTTCTGCAAACACACGAAGAGGAATCTTTTTTGTGTTTTTGGCGCGGCGCCGGGGCGTCGCGCCAAAAACACCATTTGAGAAAAAGCCGTTCCAAATTCTCTCCGCTCCTTCACTTCGTTCAAGACAGTCGAAGGTTTCCTTCACACCTTAATCCTGATACTCCTGTCAATCCTGTCAAAATTCTCTAAAGGAGGTGTTCGATGAGACTCTCATACGCACTCCGGATTGCGTGCTTACTCCTCGCACCCACCCTCCTCCTCACTGCCTGCGACATCAAAGTCCCCACCACCACGCCGCCTGCTACCACACCGCCGCCCGTCACCACACCCCTCACCTGCGCCACACCGCCCACCGGCAGCTTCCTATCCATCTGGCAAGGCGACCTCACCCTGCAAGCAGCGCTCGGTTGCCCCACCTCCAACCACCCGCGCATCCTCCCCGAAGCCTGGGAAGTCGCCACCGCCATCCAAACCTTCGAGTACGGCTCCATGGTGTGGTCCGACCACATCGGCTGGTACGAACAGCCCGTCATCTACGTCATCTATGCGGATGGTACCTACCAGCGCTTCGACGACACCTTCGACCCCACCGTTGATCCCGCCAGCGGCGGCGAGACCCCGCCCGCGGGCTTGCTTGAG
The DNA here is from genome assembly GCA_022707705.1 of Chloroflexota bacterium. GTDB lineage: Bacteria > Chloroflexota > Anaerolineae > B4-G1 > SLSP01 > JAAZNO01. The sequence goes on along the minus strand of JAKJAC010000132.1, from coordinate 3,445 downwards.
CCGGTCAACGGCTTCGGGAAGCTCTGGCGCACCGAGGCGAGCGTGCGCGCCGCCCTGGGTTGGGCGACCACCGCGGAGAGCGGCGGACCCGGGCGCTTCCAGCTCTTCGAACGCGGCGACATGATCTGGGTCAGCCCCACCGGCGAAACCTTCGTCTTCACCGGCGGGCGCGTCACCGTCTTCAACGTCCCCTTCACCGAATAACACACGGGGGCGGTCACCCTAGACCGCCCCCGTACCTTCCTACATCCCTACGTGGTCACGTTCGCGCGTGACCACGTCATAACGTCGTTTCTCCATTCGTGCTAATTCGTGTTGATTCCTTAATAGTCAGCTTGATCTTGACCACCTGTTGGGAATCAACCTGTTAATCCTGATAATCCTGTAAATCCTGTCCAAAAATGCCTTTTGATGCTACGTTGCAGGCTGTACTCGTTGTACCCAACGCCAGTCCCTCAACGCCTCGGCCCCCTTGGTGCAAATGGAAAAGGCACGCCCTGGATCTCACGAATTTCACGGATTGGGAATCATTCTGCCAATCCTGATAATCCTGTAAATCCTGTCCAAAAATGCCTTTTGAAGCCACTCAGCACTCTTGCGTGTTCAACATCTCGCTGGCCAAAACATAATTCGTGGCAAAAACTCTCCCCGCCTTCCCACGCCTTTTCCCATTCGTGCCAATTCGTGTTAATTCGTGGCAAAAATCTCCCTACCTTCCCACGTTATCACGCCTTTTCCCATTCGTGCTAATTCGTGTTAATTCGTGGCAAAAATCTCCACACCTTCCCACGCCTTTCCCCATTCGTGCTAATTCGTGTTAATTCGTGGCAAAGATTCTTACAAATACCGCGAGTCGTCCAGCTGCTTCTTGCGCCGCTGCTCCTCATCGGTTACCGGCGCCACCGCCGCTGCTTCCGCCTCTGCCGCCGCGGTCATCGCCGCCGCCGCTGCCTCCAGCACTTCGGGCGAGGTCCGCCGCACGAAGCTCCACTTGCCGCAATGCGGGCAGCGGTCGTACTTGCCCACCAGGCTGACATTGAGCGCCCAGAGGTGCAACCCAAAGGGACGCCCGCACTTGGGGCACACCGTCCCGCCGAGCACACCGTTGATGGGCGCCTCCGCTCCGCGACCCTTGTCCTTCCGCAATAGCGGAACCACAAACATCACCAGCATCCCGCCAAAGACCACAACCAATATCGGAGCCAAAATGCTCAGCGCGCCCTTCGCCGCGCCCGAAGCGGGGACAAACTCGAAGCGCAGCTCCTTCGCCTCGAGCGTCTGCCCGCCCGCCGTGAGCCCCGTCGCGCCGAGCGTATGCCAGCCCAGCGCATACGCCCCCGTCTGGAACGAGAGCTCGAACGGCGCCGTGGTCACCTCGCCCAGCGTCGCGCCGTCAATCGTGAACGTCACCGCCGCCAGGTCCGCGGGTCCAGTCGCCTTGATCAGGAACTGCCCCTGAATCTGACTGCCCATATTGTAGCCAAACTGCTTCCGCACCCGCACCGTCAGCGTGGCCTCTTGCGCCAACACTGGTGCTGCCAGCAACATCACCAGCAGGCATAACGCCGCCGCCGCCTTAACCCATCGCGAAATCCCATTTTGCCCTTGTCGTTGCAGCATCGTGTCCATAGCTCACTTCCACTTCGTTAGAATCGTCTCGCGCTGGAAAGCCCGCGCGCCCAACCAGACCAACCCCACATCCACCAGCACCAGCGCGCCCGCCAGCGCCCACAACAGCCCCGCGTTGACCATCACCACGCCCGCAATCTGGGCGAAAAAGAGCCCCAGCAGCGGGATAATCAACACCATCGTAATCTGCTCCGCCGTGCGCGGATCGTTCACCCGCGACGACACCATGATCGCCACGCTGATGCCCGCGAGCGCGACCAGCGGACCCACTACGCCGATGGCGATGAACCACATCCCATCGAGCAGGCGCGCGAGCAACGCCGGGCTATCCACCAGAATCCAGGCGCCCAGCGCGAAGAGCGCAAAGCTGCCCCAACCCGCCGCCACCCCCGGAATCAGCGCCGCCAGGCCCTTGCCGAGCAGCAGCTCCACCGTGCTGATGGGCGTCGCCAGCAGCGGTTCCAGGCAGCGCGTCGTCTTCTCGCCCACTATGCTATACGCCGCAATCGTCGCCGGAATCACCAGCGGCAGCATCATAAACAACAGCAGGAATTGATTGGACATGAAGAGCTGGTAGCACTCCGTCCCCTGCAGCTCCCCACACAGCTGGAGGAACTGCGGCGGCATATCCGTCACATCGCCCGCGCTCTGCCCGCCCATCGCGCCCAACATCACCAGCGGCAGCGCCGTGAACAGCAGCGGCATCAAGAACATCGTATACAAAATCAACCGGTTCTTGAAAATCTCAGCCCATTCTTTATCAATGATTGTGAGTATCTTGTTCATTGGACCCCTACTCCGTTGTGCCGCGCTGAATCAGCGAGAGATACACATCCTCCAGCGAGTGCCGCAGCTCCCCCACGAACTGCACATCCGCGCCCGCCTGCACCAGCGCCCGCACCAGCACCGGATTCTGCGCATCTGGATCATCCAGCCCCACCAGGAGCTTATTCTCCACCTGCTCCACCTCTTTGACGAAGGGGAAGCTCTGCAGCAGCGCCGGCAGCCCCGCGCCCACCTCGCGCAGGTGGAACACTACCTTGCGCCCGTAGAGCTGGCGCCGCAGCGCCGTGGGCGTATCCACCGTAAGCAAGCGCTGTTGCATCACCCCCACCCGGTCGCAGAGCCGGTCCGCCTCATCGAGATTGTGCGTGCAGAGGAAAATCGTCCGCCCCTGCGCCTTGATTTCGGCGACGAATTCGCGCACCAACCGCGCCGCCTCCGGGTCCAGCCCCGAAGTCGGCTCATCGAGAAAGACCACCGCGGGCTCGTGCAGCAACGCCCGGCAGATAGCGAGCTTCTGCTTCATCCCTTTGGAGAAGCTGCCCACCGCATCATTGCGGCGCTCCCACAATCCCAACAGGCGCAGATACTTCTCCACCTGCCCCGGCACATCGCCCACCTCATACAACCGTGCGAAGAGCGTCAGATTCTTCTGCGCGCTCAGCTGGTCGTACATACCGGGCGTCTCCGTAAGAATACCCACGCTCCGCCGGATGGCAGTATCATCGCGCCCCACCTCGAAGCCGTTGATGCGCGCCGTGCCCGCGGTAGGCGCAATCAAACTCGTCAACATCCGCACCGTCGTCGTCTTCCCCGCCCCGTTGGGACCGAGAAAGCCGAAGACCTCGCCCTCGTGCACCGTCAGCGTCAGCGCATCCACCGCAGTGCGCGCGCCGAAAACCTTGGTTAAGTTAGTTGTCTGGATCAAAGGATTATCGCCTCATAGTGTGAAGTAGCCTGGCTACTCCGGTGGATGTTGCCGGTGTAGAGGTCGCCGTGGCACAAGCCCCAGTTCCAGGCTCCGCTCTGCGCC
>JAKJAC010000131.1:3080-11674 GCA_022707705.1 Chloroflexota bacterium | reverse complement strand
GGCGCTCGCACATCCCCCCTTCAAGCCGGATGCCCCCGCGTTGATTGCCCAGGTCTACAGCCGGGCTGTCGCTTCCGAACTCAAACTCACCTTGATGAACGAATACCCCGACGAGCACCCGGTAGCCCTGGTCGAGGCAGCGGGTACTGCCGCTCAATCGGTCACCTGGTTGCCCCTCTACGCGATTGACCGCCAGGATGTAGGACCCCTGAGCACCCTTTACCTGGCGCCCATGGAATCCGGCAGCAGCTTCGAGAACTTCCAGGCTACGATTGCCCGCCTGCGTTCTCCTGAGGGCTGTCCCTGGGATCGGGAACAAACCCACGGCAGCCTGCGCTCCAATCTGCTCGAAGAGACCTACGAAGTGCTCGATGCCATTGACCGCGAGGACCTGCCCGGCTTGCGCGAGGAATTGGGGGATTTGCTGCTGCAGATTATCCTGCACACCCAAATCGCCATCGAGGAAGGCGATTTCCAGATGCATGAGGTCCTGGCGGGCATTGATGCCAAGATCAAGCACCGCCACCCGCACGTCTGGGGCACCACGCAGGTTGCCGGAGCAGCGGAAGTCATTCAAAACTGGGAAGCGATCAAGCGCGGCGAGCGCGAAGCCAACGGGCACGCCGAGCGTTCCCTGCTGGATAGCATTCCCACCACCTTGCCGGCGCTGGCGCAAAGTTACGCCTATTCCAGCCGAGTAAAACGGGTGGGCTTCGATTGGGACTCCATTGAAGGCGTGCGCGCCAAAGTGGCGGAAGAGCTCGCGGAGCTCGATGCTGCGGACTCACCTGAAGAACGCGCCATGGAATTGGGTGACGTGCTGGCGGCGCTGGCAAGCCTGGCGCGTTGGCTGGAGATTGATCCCGAGACCGCCTTGCGCGAATCCAATCAGCGCTTTGCGCGCCGTTTCCGCCGCGTTGAAGCGCTGGCGCGGGAACAGGGCGTGCTCCTGGAGCACCTGGATATCGCCGCCCTGGAACAACTTTGGCAGACCGCTAAAACCCAGGTCGGCTAATCAAGCGGCGCCATCTCCCTAGATACAATTCGTCCGCCGCTTGAACTCCAAGCGGCGGACGAATCTTATCTCAGCGGAAAATTACAGATACGCCTCAATCTCGCGCAGCAACGCCTTCTTGGTGCGATTGCCCACCATGCGGGCTACGGCTTCGCCGCCCTTGAACAAAATCAGCGTGGGAATATTGCGCACCCCAAACTTCTCCGGCAGCTCGCGCTCCTCCTCCACACTCACCTTGACAATGCGCAAGCGTGTGGGTTCATCAACTGCCAGCTCCTCAAGGGTGGGCGCCAGCGCCCGGCAAGGAGGACACCAGGACGCCCAGAAATCAACCAGTACAGGCACAGGCGCCTGTAGCACTTCAGTTTCGAAATTGCTGGAATCCACAGATTTCAAATTCGCCATCGCATTCGCCTCCTCAATAAGGTGTTACTTGTTCATTTCCTGAACCGGTAATCGAAACGGCGTCATCCATCAGCGCCGGCGCGCACCCGCTTGGGGTGCACCCAACAGGCTTTTAACGTACCCAAATTATCGCATGGCTAAACGCCATGTCAAGCGTCCCGGCCCAGCGCCCTCTTGCTCTCTCGCCGTCTTGCCTTTTCTCAGCCGCCCATCTTGCATTCTTGCTCAAATATGGTATGCTAAACATGAGGCTTGCAGTGAGTGTCATGCCGGTGCGGGGAGAATTTCGGCGCAACCGTAAGGGTATCGTCAGATAAACCAGTTGCATTTTGAAATCTCCCGTGCTATAATGACCTTGTTGCGGTTTCGTAGCAAATATACTTATGGACACTAACGAAACTTCCTTAATGGAAACGGCGCCCGTGGACAAGTCACGGTTAGTACCTCGTTTCGTCACCGAGGCGCTTGCGAAGGGAATAGTCTGGGCCTGGCGATTGCAAAACGACCGGCAGGCGGTAGCGTCGCTATTGGGTAGATATAGCGCGCATTTTGGTGTTTTAATCCTGGCATTGGCGCTAATCCTCATCGGTCGCGTGACGCTGACCCCGGTGAGTATCGCCAACGTCAGCAACCCCAATGCCGCCGCAGTTGCCGAACCGCTGGCAACGCCAACTTTGGCCTCCGAGAGTGGCAGTTCCCGTTATGTGGCAGCCCCCGACCAGGTCTTGATTGCGCGCGAAGCGCTTCCCCATACGAATATCCCTGAGCGCGTGCGCCTGGAAGTGATTACCTACACCGTCCAATCTGGCGATACCATTTACGGCATTGCCTGGGATTTTGGCTTGTCCCCTTACAGCATCGTCTGGGCGAACATGGAAACGCTCCAGGGCGCGCCCTGGCACATCCAGCCCGGCTTGACGCTCTTCATCCCCCCGGTTGATGGCGCTTACCACACTGTGGCTGAGGGCGATACGCTGGAATCCATCGCCGAGACGTATGAAGTAAGCCCCACAGTTTTGGTCAACGTCTGGAACGAGGTCGAGCTGGGGCAACCGCTCGCCGAAGGGCAGCAGCTCGTCCCCCGCCTGCGGTGACGACAAGCACCTCAACGGGTCGCTCGATTCCCCGCGCAACGAGCTACAACGGCAGCGTTAGCGCGTCCATGACTGGCGCCAGTGGCTACTTTGGCTTGCCGACCGGTTCCTACGCCGTCTCTGGGTGGACCTTTGCCGACCCCCGCAATCCGGGCCATATTGGATTGGACTATCGTTGCCGTTTGGGTGATTACATCTACGCTTCTGATAACGGCATGGTCGTCTTCTCCGGTTGGAGCGGCGGCTATGGCTTGCTGGTCAGAGTGGATCATGGAAACGGCTTTGAAACCCGCTATGCCCACTTCGATTCGATTTGGGTCACGGGTGGGCAGCTGGTAACCCAAGGGCAGGTGCTCGGGCAGTGTGGGACCACCGGTTGGTCCACCGGACCGCACCTGCATTACGAAATTCGCTTTGGCGGCGTCCCGCAGGACCCGCGAATCTACGAACCCTGATGCTTGAACACCAACGACTCCAGCATGTGCAACCAGAGCACCGCTGGCATGGAGGACCGCTGATCCATGCTATTGCGGTGCTTGCCGTGTGGACCTGGCGCTGGAACGCCGACCGTGAAGGTCAGCGCCCTTTGCTGGGTAGAGTGACCTCTCATGCTGCCTTGCTGCTGATTGCCGTCATCCTGGTGATATTGGGGGGTGTACGGGTAGGGGGCTCCATCAGCGTCGCTTCTAGCGTGATTGCACAGCCTCCGGCATTGGCTTCTGCTGCTGAGACCACCATTGCCACTACGAACAACGTGATGCGCGCCTATTCCCGCGCTGCTTCACAGACCCTCGTGCTGCGTCAAGCGACCCATCACACCGCCATTCCCGAGCGCCCGCGCCTGGATATCATTACCTATCAGGTGCAGCCTGGAGAAACCACGGAATCCATCGCCACACTCTTTGGCCTTCAGCCCACCACCATCATGTGGTCCAACCCCGATTTGGAAAAGGCGCCCGACCTGTTAAAGGTGGGGCAGAATCTGACCATTTTGCCGTTGGATGGCGTCTACCACACGGTCGTCGAGGGCGATACCCTGGAATCCATCGCCGAGAAATACAAGGTCTCGGTTGCCGAGATTTCCGAATGCTCCTTCAATGCCCTGTCGCTTGGACCGCAGTTGCGCCCCGGCAGCAAGCTCATCGTACCCGGCGGCACCAAGCCCTATGAGGTCCGCAAAGTCACCACCTACACCGGTCCTGCACCCACAGATGCCTCCAGCGATGGGAGCTTCATGTGGCCCGCGGGCGGCTACATCAGCCAGGGCTATTGGTATGGGCACCGGGCGATTGACATCGCCAACGCCGTGGGCGTCGCGATTGTGGCTTCGGATGGCGGCTATGTGAGCTTCTCCGGTTGGACTGACGTGGGTTATGGCTACCTGGTTGTCGTGGACCATGGCAATGGCTACCAGACCTATTACGCCCATCTCAGCAATATCTTCGTGACTGAGGGGCAGGTTGTTGGCGCAGGCGAAATCATCGGCGCTATGGGCAGCACCGGGAACTCCACGGGTCCCCATCTCCACTTTGAGATTCGCTATCAGGGCTATCCTACCAATCCGTTAATCTTCCTGCCTTGATTCCTTAAGTCATAACTGATATTTTGCGCGCGACGCTCTGCGTCGCGCGCAAAATATTAACACCATCCCCACTGTTGGGTAAACGAGGGTCTCGGCATGGACTTATCTATAGAACAGGTTCGTACACTCTATACCGCCGCCGATAGCGTTCACGATTTTGACCACATCCTCCGCGTCCTCAACCTGGCGGAGCGCATTGCGCTCGCTGAACAGGCGGATGTCGCCATCGTGCGCACCGCGGCGCTTCTACATGATTGGGGACGCGCTGAAGCCGAAGCGGAGCGCCGTGACCACGCAGCTGTAGCGGCGGAGCGTGCTCGGGCGTTCTTGCAGGGTGCAGCAGACCCTGCCTGGGTGGAGGCGGTCGTCCATGCGATTGCGGCGCACCGTTTCCGCAACCTCCCCGACCCCCAGACGCTAGAGGCCCAGGTCCTCTTCGATGCGGACAAGCTGGATGCGATTGGCGCCATCGGCGTGGCGCGCGCCTATGCCTACGGCGGCGCCCACCAGCAGCGCCTCTGGGCGCCGGTTGAGGCTGTGGATGTTGCCCGTTGGCAAGCCGAAGGTGATGACCCCGACCAGCATACCCCGGTTCACGAATTCCTGGTCAAACTCTCCCGGCTCAAAGAGCGTCTATACACGCGCACCGGTAAAGCCATTGCCGAGGAACGGCACGCCTACATGGCGGAATTCTTCCACCGCCTCGATGCCGAAGTCCGCGGCGAGGCATAGCATGGTGATGCTACAGTTCTCGCTTGACCGAAGACCGATGACCGCAGACCGGGCTTTTGGTCCTCGGTCTTCGATCAATATGCAGTGCGTAAAGCAGTATTCGACGTGATACTACGGTGCAGGTGGCAACTTGCGTTAATGCCGCATCAGGCGTCGCGCGTCCGCAGGTGCGGGTAGAGCAACACATCCCGGATGCTGCGGTGGTTGGTGAACAGCATCGCCAACCGGTCTACGCCCATGCCAAATCCGCCATTGGGTGGCATACCGTATTTCAACGCCCGCAGATAATCCTCATCCATCGGCTGCGCCTCTTCATCCCCGGCTTTATACGCCCGTCCCTGCTCCAGGAACCGCGCCTCTTGCTCGAAGGGGTCATTGAGCTCGGTGAAGGCGTTCCCCACCTCCATCCCGCCGATGAACACCTCGAAGCGCTCCACGTGTGTCGGGTCGCCGGGCTTCTGTTTGGCTAACGGCGAGATTGCCACCGGATAGTCATGGATGAAGACGGGCTGCACCAGCGATGACTCGACCTCTGAGAGCAGATTGTCCACCAGGTGCCCCCATGTAGCCGTGCTGCTCGCTTCCAGGTGATGCTCCCGCATCACCTCGCGCAGCGCCTCCGCGGTAGGATAGGCAACGTAATCGATCCCCGTGCCCTCGCGAATGACGTCGCGCAGCGATTTGCGGGACCAGGGCGGCGTCAGGTCAATTTCATGCCCGTGAAAGTGCAATCTAGGCGAACCCAGCACGCTTTCCGCCACGCTTGAAAGGAGGCCCTCCACCGTTTCCATGATGCCTGCCAGGTCGGTGTAGGCGCAGTACAGCTCCAGCTGGGTGAATTCGGGGTTGTGCTTGAAGGAGACCCCTTCGTTGCGGAAATCTCTCCCGATTTCATAGACCCTCTCGTACATGCCGACCAACAGCCGTTTCAGGTAGAGCTCGAACGAAATCCGCAAATAGAGATCCTGCTTGAGCTGATTGTGGTGCGTCACAAACGGACGCGCCGCCGCGCCGCCATAGATGGGCTGCAATACCGGCGTTTCCACCTCCAGGTAACCGTGCTCATCCAGCCAGCGCCTCAGTGCGCTGATCATGCGTGAGCGAATGCGGAAATCCTCACGGACGTCTGGGTTGACCGCCAGGTCGGCGTAGCGTTGGCGGTAGCGCTCCTCGATATCCGCAAAAGCTCCAAAACGCGCGACTTCGCCATCTGCGCGTTCGTATTCCTTGGGGATGGGTAACGGCGTCATGGCTTTCGCCAGCATTCGCAGAGAAGCGACCTGCAAGCTGACTTCACCACTGCGAGTTCGCATCAGCGTGCCGGTAGCTTCCACAAAGTCCCCCAGATCGAAAGCCTTCGTGAAGAGCTCATAACTGTCGGCAAGTTCATTGGAGCGCAGGAAGAGCTGTATCCGTCCATGTCCATCTTCGATGTGGGCGAAGCTCACCTTGCCCATCGCGCGGATGCTGAGCAACCGCCCGACCAGGGTCACGGGCGCTAGCGGGCTTTGGTCCACCTCACTTGCCAGAAAAGCCTGCAGGGCTTCTGCGCTGGTGTGGGTGCGATGCACCCGTGGGGGATACGCCTCCATACCGGCGGCGCGCAGCAACTCCAGTTTGGCGAGTCGTTGACGTTCCAGTTCATTGAATTCCATGACTACCTCTCCTTAAGTGCGGCTAACATAGAAAAAAGACAAGCCCATACAACGTGCTCGTATGGGCTTGTGGCTGTTGATAACGCTTGGTTCTCAGGCAATCTCCAGAATCTTGAACACGATATCCCCATCCGGCGCCCTGACGATAGCCTTATCGCCCACGCGCTTACCTAGCAGTACCTTTCCCAGGGGCGATTCATTGGAAATCTTGCCCTCTAAGGGTGACGCCTCGGCAGACCCAACCATGTGATAGACTTCAGGCGTGCTCAAGCCTTCCTCAAGGACGGTGATATGGCTACCAATGCCCACGATGCCTGCCGCGGGTTGGTTTTGCTCGATCAGCACTGCATTACGCAGTTGCTGTTCCAAATTGTAGATGCGTTGCTCGGTGAAAGCTTGTTCGCGCCGGGCATCCTCCAATTCTGCATTCTCGATAAGCTCGCCTTCAGCGAGCGCATCGTGCAGACGTTGGGCGACCTTGGGGCGCTGAACCGTTTTCAGTTGGTTGAGTTCTTCTACCAGTTGTTCATACCCATCTTTGGTGAGGTACACCGGGCGTTCACTCATGACTACGACATTCCTCCACTGCTCATTCTCCTGAGGACCTCTGCGTTGGCTCTCGCAAAGGTTTATAATACACAAAAAACCCGGGAGTGATACAGCTTCACTCACAGGCTTCTAAATCATACCATGAATCCAGGATTTGTAAAGTCGCAACTGACGTTTTAAGATTTTTGCGATTACCGGCGACCGCTTATTATCGCACAACAGTCTCTTCATCCGCTGGCGTCGCGGCGATGGGTAGCGTTAACCAGAAAGTACAGCCCTCTCCGGGCGTACTTTCCACCCAGATCCGCCCATTGTGCGCTTCCACGATGCGCCGTGCAATGCTCAGCCCCAAACCCGAGCCTCGCGCTTTTTGTTGGCTACCAGGCAGGCGGGAGAACTTCTGGAACAGCAACCCCTGCTGTTCCAGCGGAATGCTCGGTCCGTTATTGGCAACGGCAATTCGCAGCTGTTTCGCTACATTGACCCGGATGGTGACCAGCGCCCCTTTGCCGGCATATTTCACTGCATTCGTGAGCAGATTGAGCAGCACCTGAGCGATGCGCTGCGGATCGCCCAAGACGCTCGGGAGGGTGGGGGGCGTCTCCACTTGAATCGTAGTCGCCTGTTCCAGCGCAATGGGATGAATCACCTCGATCGCGTGCGCAATCAGCGCCGGCAGGTTCAACTCCTGCCGGTCCAATGTCACCCGCCCGGATTCCAGCTGCGCCAGGTCCAGGAATTGATTGACCAGCGCATTGACCTCTTGCGTCTGTTGCTGGATGATCCGCGTAAATTCCTCCGTCATCCCCGGTTTGAGATTGGGGTGGTTGAGCATGTCTGCATACGCCATGATGGAGGTAAGGGGCGTCCGAATTTCATGCACAACGTGCGCGACCCAATCGCTCTGTTGAAACAGCCGCGCATTTTGCACGGCAACCGCCGCGATGCCGGCGAGAATCTCCAGAATCTCGATATCTTCGACAGAGAAATCGCTGCTCGTCGTCAGCGTCATGCCTTCCAGCACCCCGATAATCTCGTCGCCAAAAAACATGGGCACGGCGACAATCGAACGTGGGCGCGCAATATCGCTCACGCTAAACAACCGCGTGTCGGTGCCGGTATCGGCCAAAACCACCTTCTCCCGATTGCGCACCACCCATCCGGACAGGCTCTTTTCAATTGGGACTGCCACCCCGCTCAGTTTAGCGGCGGCAGGTCCGCAAAACGCGGAGAAACTGAGGAAGTCGGCATCTATGACCAACAGAATCGAGGCTGCTTCCAGGCACAGCAAGTCGCGCGCGCCCTCAACGACTTGCGAGAGCAGCACCGCCATTTCACGCGTGGAATTGAGCTGGCGGCTCAGCGCCAGCAGTTGTTCTAGCCGGGCAGCGCGTCGCAGCAGCGTTGTATGCTTCTGCGGCATGTCGGCGTCTTGGGGCGCCTGCAGGTCATGGGGCTGACCGTTATCTGTGACCATGCCGGGCACTTCAGATGGGGCGTGGTTCGTCTGAGTTATGCTCAGTGTCTAGCAGGCTCTGCACGCGTGCGACCAATTCGGCGGG
>JAKJAC010000131.1:0-3070 GCA_022707705.1 Chloroflexota bacterium | reverse complement strand
ATAGTCATCTCCACCCGCCTGAAAACCGGCGAGCTTATCAGCCACAGCCCCCTTGGCGGTGAAGAAGAGAATGGGAATGGTGGCGGTATCTGGGCTTTCTCGCAGCGCGCGTGCTACCTTGAAGCCGTCCGGGTCAGGCATCATGACATCTAGAATGACGAGGTCGGGCTTATCCTGATGCGCGCGTTCCAGGGCGTGGGTGCCATCTAGTTCGCTATCCACCAGAAAGCCCTTGCGCTGCAGGATGAATTCCATCATCTTGAGCGTTTCGTAGTCATCATCCACGATGAGAATTCGCTTTTGCATCGTAATTCCTTTACCCGACGACTCTTGCTACCTGTCTTAATTATACTGCTAAGCCTGTGGAATTTCAAGGCAGTTTTAAGACTCTATTCACCATCTGACGAACCTTGTCAGACTTCGTCCGACTTCGCCTGCCTATTCCCCGGTTCGTAGCCTGTTTCTGGTCGGGATGCCAAGCTTTGCAGCGTCACCACCGGCTGAGCACAAACGTCAATCCCGCCATGAGGCACAGCGCGAGCAGCTCATAACGCAACAGCACCCGCATGGCTTCGCTTTCCTGCGCCTCCAGTCCCACCGTGCTGCATCCCAGCGCCACCTTTGCGGGTGCAACCGTAGACCCAATGGCTCCACCTACATTTTGCGCCGCCAGAATCAGCGGCACCGTGACCTTGAGCGCGAGCGCCGTATCGCGCTGCAACGTGCCGAAGAGCGCGTTGGCGTTGGTGTTGCTGCCAGTGATAAAGGCGCCCAGGGCGCCGATAAACGGGGAAACCAACGGAAATAACCCTCCGGCAGCGCTTGCGAGTTGCCTGGCTAACAGGTCAATCATGCCGGCATATTCCATCGTGGTCGCGAGCGCCATCATCGCCAGAATGCTGATGGTGGGGGTTACCCCACTGCGCGCGACCTTGCGGAGAATGGGCATCGCCTGCTCTCGGGAAATCTCGCCGCGATAGCGTCCGTATAACCAGGTGCAGAGCGAGGCATAGAACAGCAGCGCGCCGGTATGGCTCAGCGGCGAGATGCTGTTCTCTTTGACATCCGGAACGCTCCAGCCATTCGCCGTGACCAGGGTGGGGTGCTCCTGTTCCGTGATGGGCGGGACAAGTTCGAGCCCCGTTTTCACCACATCCACTCGCATCACAAAGATGAGCGCCAGCAATATCATGTATGGCAGCAGTGCTTGGCGCAGCAGGGTACCCGAACCTGCGGAAAATGTGGGGCGCTTCTGCAGGATTGCCCACAGCACCCCCACCAGCAGCCCCGCGAGCACGCCGAGCATGGCGGCGACCTCATATTGCTCCGCGCGCACCGCCAACCATTGCCCGCCGGACATGGCGACTGCCATCAGCAGCATGGGGGCGCTGCCTTGCCGCAAAGCCGTTTTGCCGCCCGCCACCCACAACGAAGCCGCCCCCATAATGAAGCACAATACTCCGAGCAGGAGCACGCTCCACAGCGCCAGCTCCGGACTGGAGGCATTGGTGACCCCCTGCAGCGTCTTGAACGAGGCGCCGAGTGAGCCGAACGAAATTGCCCACGTATGCCCCAGCGAAGCCATGACAAAGGCGGCGAGTGGCGGGAATCCCGTGCCCACCAGCAGCGGCGCGACGACGGCGACCGGCACCCCATAGCCACCCACACTCTGCAAAAAGGACGCGAATCCCCATGCCAGCAGCAGCACGTTGAAGGCGCGGTGTGGCGAGATGTGAGACAGCAGCGTGCTCATCGCTTTCACGGCGCCTGCGGCTTCGGTGACACGGTAGAACAGCAGCGCGCCCCAGATGATGAAGAGCACGACCAGAGCCAGAAAGAGCGCCCGTAAATGCGCCCACGCGAGGATTGGCACATCCGCGCCGAAGACAAGCGCGGCTATCAACAGCCCTAGCGCCCATCCCGCGATACCCGCGCGGGCGCTATTCCAACGAAAACCGAGCATTAACACCAAAATGAGCAGTATCGGCAAAGCGGCTAAGAGCGTGGCTATCATGGTTGGATGGCTCCTTTCGCACCGGCGCGCAAAAAGCCTCTCAAGAAGCGCTTGAGAGGCTGATCCCGCAGTAATGGCGATCAGTTCTTTTCGTAAAGTCGGGCTTTGAGCGCCAGCAATTCGCGCCGGGTCTGCGTGTCCTCTTCCATTCGGGCGCGCACGCGCTCGCAGCCATACATGATGGTGGTATGATCTCGCCCGCCCAGGCGCGCCCCGATTTGTGGCAGCGAGGCGCCGGTCTCCTCCCGCAGGAAGAACATTGCCACCTGGCGGGGGAAGACGATGCGCTGATTGCGTCGTTCGCTGCGCAGGTCTTCCAGGGAGAGATTGTAGAATTCGGCGACCGTCTTGAGAATATCTTCGGCGGAGAGTTCCCGGTGACTGGGCAGGTGGTCTCCCAGCGCAGCTTTGGCGGTCTCCACGGTGCAGGGCTGACCCGTGAGGCGGGTGAGCGCCAGCACCTGATTGAGCGCCCCTTCCAACTCCCGGATATTGCTCTCCACACTTGCGGCGATGAACGTCAGCACGTTGGCAGGGACTTCGCCTTCCAGGTGATCGGCTTTGTTCTGCAGGATTGCCAACCGCGTCTCGAAGTCGGGGGGTTGGATATCCACGATCAGCCCCCACTCGAACCGTGAGCGCAGGCGCTCCTCGAGCGTTACCATCGCTTTGGGGGGCCGGTCACTGCTGAGGACAATCTGCCGTCCGGTGTCGCGCAGTGCGTTGAAGGTGTGGAAGAATTCCTCCTGCGTGCTTTCCTTGCCGGCGATGAACTGGATATCGTCTACGAGGAGCACCTCTGCGCCCCGGTATTTGTCACGAAAACTGTCGGTCGTGTGTGTGCGGATGGCTTCGACCAGGTCATTGGTGAATTGCTCGGAGGAGAGATACAGCACCCGCATATTGCGCATGTGGCAGGTGCGACCTATCGCGTGGAGCAAGTGCGTCTTGCCCAACCCAACGCCTCCGTAGAGGAACAGCGGATTGTAGGCGCGCGCGGGCGATTCCGCGACGGCGAGCGAAGCGGCCTGCGCCAGGCGATTGCCTGAGCCGACC
>JAKJAC010000130.1 GCA_022707705.1 Chloroflexota bacterium | reverse complement strand
CAGAGGGCAAGGTGGATATTGTTATCGGCACCCACCGCCTGCTACAGAACGATCTACGCTTCAAGGATTTGGGGCTGATTATCATTGATGAGGAGCAGCGCTTCGGGGTCTCCCACAAAGAGAAGCTCAAGCAGCTGCGCACCGAGGTGGATGTGCTCACGCTCACGGCGACGCCAATTCCGCGCACGCTCTATATGGCGCTCACGGGTGTGCGGGATGTCAGCATCATCGAGACGCCGCCGCAGGAGCGCCTGCCGCTTTCCACCTATATCGGCCCCCACGATAGCGATATGGCGCGGAGAGCCATCCTGCGGGAGATCGAACGCGGCGGACAGGTCTTTTACGTCCACAACCGCGTGGAATCCATCAGCACGGTGGAGAACCGGTTGCGCCAGCTCGTGCCTGAAGCCAGCATTGGCGTGGGGCACGGGCAGATGCGCGAACGCGAGCTGGCGCAGGTGATGGAGAAATTCGCTGCCGGCGAACTCAATGTGCTGCTGGCAACTTCGATTATCGAGAGCGGGCTTGATTTCCCGAATGCCAACACGATTATCGTCGAGCGCGCCGACCGTTTCGGGTTGGCGCAGCTCTATCAATTGCGCGGGCGCGTGGGACGCGGCACCCGGCGCGGCTACGCTTATCTGTTCCACGGGCGGCGCATGAACGACGAAGCGCGGTTGCGGCTACAAGCGCTGCAGGAGACCAGTAGCCGTGGGGGTGGGTTCGCCATCGCCATGCACGACCTGGAAATCCGCGGCGCAGGGGAGTTGCTGGGAGCGCGGCAGCACGGGCACATCGCCTCGGTGGGCTTCACCCTGTATACGCAGATTCTCACCAATGCCATCGCCACCCTCAAAGCCAAACGCGAAGGGCAACCGGCGCCGCTTCCGCCGATTGGCGGAATCACGCTGGAGCTGCCGCTGCCGGTGGGACTGACGGCGGATTTCGTCCCGGACGAAGCCCTGCGCCTGCAACTCTACCGCCGCATGGCAGAGCTCACCGACGAGCTGCAGATTGCGGCGCTCGAAGATGAATTGCGGGACCGCTTTGGTCCACTTCCCGATACGACAGAGAATTTGATGTTCCAGTTGCGGCTCAAGATTCTGGCGCGGGATGCGCACGTTCCCGTTATCGCCGTAGAAAGCGGGCAGATTGTGTTGCGCCCCACCTGGTTCAAGGACCTCTCCAATGAACAGTGGGGGGCGCTCCGTGCCCTGCTCCAGCAGTACGGGCGCGTGGGGCGGCGTGAAATCTGGTTGCCCCTGATCTGGGAGCAGCTGCAGTGGCGCAAGAACCTCCAGGCAGCGCTGGAGCTGTTGGTGCAATGGCGGGGCAAGCAGTAGCGGCGCCACGCCACAGGAAACGACATTCTTTCGGGAGCGGAACAGGTAGATATGCCCGGCGCCCTTTTTGATCAAGTCCCCTTACTGCTGTTCATCACTACAGCGGTGCTGTACACGTTCCTGAACGGGGTCAACGACAGCGCCAATACGGTCGCCACGATGATTTCCTCACGCGCGATGAGCGCGCGGCAGGCATTGGTGCTCAGCGCCATCGCACACCTGGTGGGACCCTTTATGTTTGGCATCGCCGTCGCCGCGACCATCGGCAAAGGGGTCATCACGAGTGAAGCTGCCACATTGCCGGTCATCTGGGCGGCGCTGCTGAGCGCCATCATCTGGAGCCTGATCACCTGGGTGCTGAGCATTCCCTCCAGCGCTTCACATGCGCTCATCGGCGGCATGGCAGGCGCTGCGATTCTCAGTCACGGGATCGAGGGAGTCATAGTCAGCGGTCTAGAGAAGGTGCTGATTGCGCTGCTGGTATCGCCCGTTCTGGGACTCATCGGCGGTTACGTGCTCATGAAGGGCGTGCTCTTTCTCGCGCGCGGCGCTTCGCCCAGAATCAACCGCTTCTTCAAGGATTCCCAACCACTCACGGCGATGGCATTGGCGCTCAGCCACGGCGCTAACGATGCGCAGAAAGCGATGGGCATTATCGCGATGGGGCTGCTGGCTACCGGCAACCTCACCGCGTTTGCAGTGCCGACGTGGGTGGTTGCCATCTGCGCGGCGGCGATGGCGTTGGGGACGCTGTTTGGCGGCTGGCGGATTATCAAGACGTTGGGTGGGCGCTTCTACAAGATACGACCGATTCACAGCTTCAATTCGCAGCTCGCCTCCACGGTCATCATCCTGGGCGCAGCGCTTCTGGGAGGTCCCGTGAGCACCTCGCAGGTGGTCAGCGCCACCATTTTAGGCTCAGGGGCTGCAGAGCGCGTGAATAAGGTACGCTGGCAGGTGGTCAAGAATATTCTCCTGGCGTGGGTGCTCACCGTACCCGCCGCCGCAGGCATCGCGGCGCTGTGCTATTGGCTGCTGGAACGCATCCTGAGTTAGCGCGACAGCGCGCATTACAAGACCCGGTAAAGGAAACAGACTATGGGATGGCTTAAAAACCTGTTTCGTTCGAAACCCGACAAATTCCTTTCCCTGCTAGAGCAACAAGCCGATTATACCGTCCAGGGAATGGAAGCGCTCTCCGCCTACATGGAGAACCCCAACCAGGCGTGCGCCGACGAGGTCACGCGCCTGGAAAAAGAAGCGGATGAGGTGCGGCGCATTCTGATTGACGAGTTGAACCGGAATTTCGTGACGCCCATTGATCGCGAGGACCTCCATGCGCTCTCGCGGGCGATTGACGATATCATTGACTATGCCTACAGCACCGTGGGCGAGATGAGCATGTTGGAAGTAGACCCGAACGATTACCTGCGGCGCATCGTCTCGCTGCTCGTAGATGCCACCCGCGAGGTCTATATGGGGGTCATCCGGCTTTCCGACCATCCCGGCGTAGCGGAAGACCACGCTGTGCGCGCCAAGGCGTTGGAAAACCGCGTCGAATGGGTCTATCGTGAAGCCATCGCCGCGCTGTTCCGAATGCCACAGGATATGGCGCACGTAGTGGAAATGCTCAAACTCCGCGAGATTTACCGCCACCTGAGCAACGCGGCGGACCGGGGCGATGAAGCTGCCAATATCCTCAGCGATATCGTGGTGAAAATGACGTAAAGCCGCAAGGCATGCAGCTGACTCGAGATATGAACTATCAGAAATGTTCTGGGCGATAAGCGCCACAAACCAACGGCGCGAACCGCATAATGGGCATTCGTAACCGTAGTCTTTTCTGGTTCAATAAAAAAGATAATTCTATGATATAATAGGTGCTATCAAATCAGGAAGATGGAGGATAGCCATGTTCAAGAAGACACCTTATCGTTGGATCGTGTTGCTGGGAATGGTAGCCATGCTACTCAGCGGTTGCGGCGCACCCAAAGAAGCGCCTGCGGAGGCGACGCCCGTCGCTACCGCAGCAGCACAAGCGGAGGAGTTGCCGTTGGAACTAGAGGTCGAGGAAGTACAGGCGCTATACGCAGCGGGTGAGGTGGTCATCGTTGATGTGCGGGAGGACTCCGAATACAAAGCGGGGCACATTCCGGGCGCGCAGCTCATCCCGCTGGGGGAATTGCCGGACCGGCTGAATGACGTACCCCGTGACGAGACGGTGGTCCTGGTCTGCCGCAGCGGAAACCGCAGCGCACAAGCGCACCAGTTTCTGCTCGGCCAGGGCTTCACGAATGTCCACAATATGAAGGGCGGCATGAATGACTGGACTGCCGCCGGCTATGAGACGGAGAAATGAGCCAAGAGGGTGATGCGAAGGCTTCGCTGCCCTGCGGCGCACCCGGTTCTGCACTGAGCCTCGTTTAACCATTCCAGCAGGAGGGCATGATGGGAACGCTTCTGGTGAAAAATGCGACGCTTCTGGTTACGATGGACGACGAACACTGCCGCATCGCGGATGGCGGGTTGTTCGTGAGAGACAATGTCATCGAGGCAGTCGGACCCACAGCCACGCTGCCGGCGACCGCGGACCGCAGCATTGATGCGCGGGGTATGGTGCTGTTGCCCGGGCTGGTGAACACGCACCACCATCTGTACCAGACCCTGACCCGCGCCGTGCCCGCCGCGCAGGATGCGATCCTCTTCAAGTGGCTGAAGACGCTCTACCCCATCTGGGCGGGCATGGATGGTGAAGCGGTTTATGTGAGCGCCAAACTGGGGCTGGCGGAGCTGCTGCTCTCGGGCGCAACGACCGTCTCCGACCATCTCTACATCTACCCCAACAATGTCACGATTGACGATGAGATTCGCGCGGCGCAGGAGCTCGGCGTGCGTTTCCACCCCTGCCGAGGCTCGATGAGCCGAGGCGAAAGCCAGGGCGGATTGCCGCCCGACCGTGTGGTCGAGAAGGAAGATGCCATCCTGCGCGATACGCAGCGGGCTATCGAGACGTATCACGAAGCGGGACCCTATGGCATGGTGCGCATCGTGGTGGCGCCGTGCTCGCCCTTCTCCGTGACCGAGGACCTGATGCGCGAATCTGCCGTGCTGGCGCGCAGCTATGGGGTACACCTGCACACCCATCTGGCAGAGACTGCGGATGAGGAAGAATACTGCAAAGCGACGGCGGGTAAGCGCCCAGTGGCTTATGCGGAATCGTTGGGCTGGTTGGGGGATGATGTGTGGTTCGCGCACGGCGTCCACATCAACGCGGAGGAAATCGCGCTGATGGCGCAGACGCGCACGGGTGTGGCGCACTGCCCGAGCAGCAATATGCGCCTGGCTTCGGGTATCGCGCCGGTTCGGGAGTATCTGGATGCGGGCGTGCCGGTGGGCATCGCTGTGGATGGTTCGGCGAGCAACGATAGCTCGCACCTGCTGGCGGAGGCGCGGATGGCGCTGCTCCTACAACGGGTCAGGGGCAACCCTGCCGGACTCACGGCGGAAGAGGCGCTCTGGATTGCCACTCGCGGCGGCGCGGAGGTGCTCGGGCGCGATGATATCGGGCAACTGGCGCCGGGCAAGGCTGCGGACTTCATCGGGATTCGGCTGGATTCGGTGGACTACGCGGGCGGTGCGGTCCATGACCCGCTCGCGGCGACGGTCTTCTGCAATCCGCAGGGCGTGGCGCTCTCGGTCATCAATGGGCGCAGCGTCGTGGAAGACGGGCAATTGCTCACGGCGGAGCTGCCGGTGCTGGTGGAGAGGCACAATACGATTGCCAGGAAGCTCGTGGCGCAAGCCTGAGTGATGAGGAGACGCGAGCAGGCGTGGTGTGCGCCTGCTCGCGTTTTATTTCGGGGAATAGCCCAGCAGCGCATCCAGGGCGCGCAACCAGGAATCGCGTTCGTCGCCCATGGGTTCGTGTTGGAAGCGATAGTCGTTCTTGCGGATGAATTCGTCGAGCTCCGCCATCAGCGCGGACCAGGCTTCGCGCTGTGCGGCGAGCAGCGCCTGATAGCCCGCTGCGGGACCTGAGGCTTGCAGCGCGAGGCGCAGGTGGGGCAGGCACAGCCCTCCACCCCGAATCAAGGCGGCGCGCACTTCTCCAGCGCCCGCTGTTGCAGCGCCCACTGTTGCAGTGCCCGCTGTTGCAGCGCCCACTGTTGCAGTGCCCACTTCCCGCAGCAGAACCTCAGCGTAACGGCGCGCGGTCGCCTCGCCCACAGAGCAGGCGGGGCATGGCGCTGCGGCATCCAGCTTCTTGGGCGAGAGAGCCATCCCGCCGCGGTTTTCGGCTCCGTTTGCGCGAGCAGGTCCTTGATGATAGGACGGTAGACCAGCGCCACGGGTAAAGCGCAGCCCTGCACAGCGCGCCAGGCGCGCGCGTGAGGCGCACACAAGCCGCGCGCCTGTTGCAGCGTCTCGCGGGTGGGAATATCGAGGATGCGCTCGTAGGTGAGGGATCGGAGGAATGCCTGCTCATCTTGCTCCACCAGGCGGCACAAGGGGCAATCGCCCAGAGCGAGCGTCTCGCGCAGCTTGTGTTGTAAGGGCGTCCAGGTTGCATCAGCCATAGGCAGATTATAGCGGAAAAAGGGGAGTTTGCCAGGCGGGATGACCGGTAGAGGTTCAGCAAATTCAAAGCGGCGCACGGGGTCTACCATGCGCCGCTACTGGCGGAGAGGGTGGGATTCGAACCCACGGTAGCCCGAAGACTACAACGGTTTTCGAGACCGCCCCATTCAGCCGCTCTGGCACCTCTCCAACAGGGGGCATTATACCATGAAGGCTGAAGGTCGCAACACGGGTAACTGTTTTGTGATTTTCGTGAACGGGGGAAAATCACACCGGCAGAAAGAAAACACAGATAGTTTGAGCACCAATAAAGGCTATTTGCAAGATATAAATCTTGTTTTTCCCAATATTCTGTCGGATACCCCACGGGTAAGGGTTCGACGAAGACGCGATTTCCAATCGCGTCTATGGCGGAGGCGCGGTTGCGGGGAGCAGAGGGCGCCGCGAAAGAGCGCGGCAGGATGCCGCCAAAGAGCAAATGTAACAGTTCAGATTTCCAGCGCTGGGAGCAGAGTTCGGGCTCAAGAGTTTTCGGTGATTTCGGTGTTCCAAAAACCGCCAAACCGAACACCGAAATTCACCGAAAACCACCGAAACACACCGAAAGCAGCAGCGGGCGCCGGGGTCAGAGAGCTTGGCTGTGCAGGGCGGTCACACCTGGTGCATGTCCAGATTTCCACCGGCAAGCCTGCCACCGCCAGGCTAAACTCGCCATCGCGGCTATAGCCTCTCTTGTTGGTGCAAGCGGGGGAACACTGAACAGTGATGAGCAAATTTGACTTTGCGTTCGGCGTGGTATAATTCCGTTAGCTCGATGACGCGCGAAATCACATCTATAAGAAAAACACCATGACCATCACGACTACAGCCCGCAATTGGATTGCGACCAACCGCAAGGAACTCACCCGGTTTCTGAAATTCGCCGTCGTTGGTGTGATCGGCGCGGTGGTGGATTTTGGCATTCTCTACCTGATGCACCGCGTGGTTGGGATGCACATTGTGCCTGCCAATACCATCTCTTTCTCCTGCGCTGTCATTAGCAACTTCACGTGGAATCGCTATTGGACGTATCCTGATTCGCGTTCGAAACCGCTTAGCGCACAACTGGGGCAGTTCTTCATCGTGAATGTCCTGGGATGGGCCATCAACACGGGAATCCTCACCCTGCTCAAGGACCCTCTCACCACGGCTGTTGCCGGTCTGCTGCCGGCTCTGACGGCGAAAACCGCCTACACCATCGGATATAATAGCGCTAAAGTGGTGGCGACCGGCGTAGTGATGTTCTGGAATTTCTTCGTAAACCGTTTCTGGACCTACAACGACGTTAAGTAGCCGAATTTGAGTCTCGTTCACTCATTTCCAACACGGATGCACCATGCGACTAGCGATTGATTACACCTCAGCGCTTCGACAAGCTGCCGGCATTGGACGGTATGCACGCGAGTTGGTTGACGCTATTCTGGCGACGCCAGCTCCCCACGATTTCGTGCTGATGGCGGCGACCGCCGGCTTGAGCCAGCACTGGCGCCGCGAACAGGCGCGCCTGCAGGGGTTGGCAGCTGTTCCCGAACAGCTCCGCTTTCGCGGGTTGCCGCTCACGGATAACTGGGTAGCACGGCTCTGGCAAAGGCTGCGCGTGCCACTGCCCGCCGAAAGCATCACCGGGGGAGTAGACTGCTTCTATTCGCCGGATTTTGTGTTGCCGCCGCTGCGCTCCCGAACGCTCGCGTTGCTGACGGTACACGATTTGTCCTTTATCCGGCATCCGGAGACCTTCACCCCTGCGCTGCAGGAGTATCTCCAGAAAGCCGTTCCGCGCAGCGTCGCCCGGGCTGATTTCATTCTGGCGGATTCGATAGCGACACAGCGGGACCTCGTGGAGTTGCTTCACGTTCCCGCCGACCGGGTGACAGTGTTGTATAGCGGTTTATCGGCAGGGTTCCAGGATACGCCCGAAGCCGATGAACGCGCGCGATTGAAGACGCGCTACGGCATCGGCGCGCGCCCGTATATCCTCACGGTGGGGACCGTGCAACCGCGTAAGAACTATATCCGGTTGATGCAAGCCTGCGACCCGCTCATCGCTTCGGGCAATCTGGAGCTGGTTATCGCGGGCAAACCAGCCTGGCTATCGGAGCCCATCGTGGAGGCGGCGGCAGAACGCCCTTACACACGCTTACTGGGTTTTGTGGCGGATGCAGACCTTCCGGCGCTCTACCGGCAGGCGAGAGCCTTCGCCTTCCCCAGCCTCTATGAAGGCTTTGGCATTCCCGTTGTCGAAGCGATGGCTTGTGGAACGCCCGTGGTAGGCTCCGCCGTTTCCAGCATACCTGAGGTTGTGGGTGATGCCGGGCTGTTGGTGGACCCTCTGGACATCGCCGGATGGCGAGAGGCGCTACGACGCGTGTGCGAGGATTCCGACCTGCGCGCCGACCTACGCGCCCGGGGGTTGAGCCGCGCGCCGCAGTTCTCGTGGGCGCGAGCGGCGACACAATGGCTGGAGCTCATCGCTAAAATCGCGTGACCCCAGCTCCTTGATGGAGGTGCCCATGCGCATTGCCATGATTTCCGGTGAATATCCCCCGCTGGAAGGCGGCGTGGGTGACTTCACCCGCGCGCTCAGTCTGGAGTTGCTGCGGCAGGGGCACGCAGTACAGATTCTCACCGGTAAGCAAGGTGACGGCGTCACAGTTACCGAAGAAGAAGGTTTGACCATCCACCGGTGTATCAGCCACTGGGACTTGCGCGCATATCCCCGAATTTCGCGCTGGATCGCCGACGTTCACCCTGACGTGGTCAACATCCAATACCAACCCGCCATCTACGAGATGAAGGGCGCCATCCACCTGCTGCCGCGCTGGCAGGGTCAGCGCAACCCTCAGCCCATTGTCACCACGTTCCACGACCTGCGCGTGCCCTATCTGTTCCCCAAGGCGGGGCGCTTGCGAGAGTGGGCGGTGCTGCAGCTGGCAACCTATAGCCAGGGGGTGATTCTCACCAATGACGAAGATTACACCATGCTGACGCAGAAGCTGCACGCTGATCAACCCGGCATCAAGTTGCGGGTGATCCCGATTGGCAGCAATATCGCTCCGGCGCCACCCGCCGGATACGAACGCGCCAGCTGGCGCCTCCAACAACAATTCAGCCCGCAGGATTTTCTCATCGGCTTCTTTGGCTTCCTCAACCGCAGCAAGGGTGTCGAGACGCTGCTCGATGCGCTGGCGCAATTGCGCCAGGAAGGCATCCCGGCGCACCTGTTGCTCATCGGCGGGCAGACCGGCTCCAGCGACCCCACCAATCGCGCCTATGCGGCGGAGATTGGTGCACGCATCGCGGCGGCGAACCTGGGGCGCTTTGTACACCGCACGGGCTTCACCACCCCAGATGAGATATCTGCCGCGCTGCTCGCCTGTGACGCCTGCGCGTTGCCCTACCGCGATGGGGTCAGCCTGCGCCGGGGCACGCTACACGCAGCGCTGGCGCACGGGCAAGCCATCATCACGACGACGCCCCAGACGCCTGCGGAACGGTTCCGCGATGGGGAAAACCTGCTGCTGGTAGCAGCGGACGCCCCGGCTGAACTGGCGGAAGCGCTGCGAAACTTGTGGCGCGCGCCGGAGCTGCGCGCACATCTGGGACAAGGGGCAAAGCAGCTGGCGGCAGAGTTCAGCTGGAACCGCATCGCCGCGCACACGGCGGGATTCTTCCGGCAGTTGCTGGGTCATTCGGACAGAGCATAGAAGACAGCAGCCCATTGCCATAACAGAACACGGCGGCGCTAAGCGCCGCCGTGTTGATTGCACCTGCTAAAGCAAGGTCACATCTTGCGACGTGAAAGGAAGAAGAGCACGCCGACGCCTACCGCCAGCACCGCCACAATAATCCCGCTAATCTGGACGATTTTCATCAGTGTGGATGCCACTTTTCCAGAGTCATTCTCAGGCGTGGGTGTTGGTTCGGTCGCCTCGGGAGTGTTCTCCTCGACGGCGGGGGCGGGAGAGGCTCCCGCCGCATAGCCTATCTCCAAAGCGTAGGTCTGCCCGGCGCCCAGGAGGACGCCCCATTCGGCAGGTCCCGTGGCAGTATAGCCGGTTGCGGGAGTCTGGCGCAGGATGTAGTTCCCGGGTTCAAGGTTCTGGAAACAATAGGGCTCACTGATGCCATCCGTCGTGTAGGAACCGGCGGGACCGTTCATGCCCACCAGAGAGACGACCGCGCCCGGCACCAAGCTTTCCGTGCTGGTCTGGCGCATCAAGTCAGCGTTGGCATCGTTGTAAGCCAGGACGCACAAGGCGGCTTTATCAGTGAGGGGCGTGGGCGCTACCGTTGCCGGAGTTGCGGGCGTGGTCACCACCACCGAGGTCGTGATAGGCGCCGTTGCCTGCGGCGTCGCCGTGGGAGTGGGAAGCGATATCGCCGTGCCGGAGATAACGAGTTCCTGTCCCACAACAATCAGGTTATTGGGACCCAGAGTGCCCGCGTTGAGGCGCTGGAGCTCTTCTAATCCCACGCCATACTGAATGGCAATGCCGAGCAGCGTATCTCCAGGCTTAACCACATGGATCACTGCGCCATCAGGGCGCGGTGTGGAAGTGGCAGCGGGCGCTGCAGGAACAGCGGATGTGGGCTGCGGTAAGCCAGGAGTGGGCGGCGGGGCTGTCGTCGGTTGCACCTGCCCCTGCCCGATAGCGACCAGGGACCCATCATCAATGTAAACGTCATTGGCGATACGGGGCCAGGGTTCGGGCCAATCGGCGCGGGAATAGGTGAAGACCGTGACCGAGCTCGCCTGTGCGGTTGCCTCTACCGTGAAAAGCGTGTACACATCGTAGGCGTCTTTCTCGGGGCTCCAAACAACCGTAGGAGACCAGGGATTGGTGCCGCCGGTGGGATCGATGCCGACTTTGGTGTGCATGGGAGCAGGTTGGTTGGAGAGATGCGCCGTGGGGCAGTCATTCCACTGCTCGCCGGGCAGACATGACCAGGTCTGCATGTAAATCTGGAAGCGCAACAGCGTGCCGGGGGTGATATTGCCGACCGTCTGGTACAACCCGGCTTCGTGCTGGCGGTTCCAGCTGAAGTATTTCTGCGAGAGAAAACCACCGTGGATGCGGTAAGCAAACTCAGCCGCGCTGGTGCCGCGGAACTCCGGGCGTCCCCAGGCACAATGCGTGTCATCAGGCGCGCAGTAATCGGGGATTTTCGCGTACGCGGGACGTTGGTCCACGTAGAAGGCGCGCCAACCGGGCGCAATTTGAACTTCGGGGATGCCATCCTGGAAGGGCCAGGCTTCTCCAGCGCCGGATTCGAAATCACCGTTGACGAGCAAATTGCCGCCGCCAGTCTGCGCCTGAACCGGGATGACTCTGGCGCCCAAGCCCACTAAGGACACGATGACGCCAGCAATCACAACAAACAACAACACTCTGCGGAACATAGACCATCCTCCTATATTAGGAAGTCCCTTTAGTATCAAGAGTAGTTCGGGATAACACAGAGACAACGGTAAGGATTGTAACATAAGGTGCAAGCACGTCAACCGGGGAAACTGTTCAGATTTCCAGTACCAACCTGTCTGTTCTCCTAAACTTCAGCAACCGGTCTTGGTGATTGAAAAATAACAATCATTACTGCATCATAATCACAATCTATTTTACCAATGGTTAGACATGGGACCGTATCAAGACGCTGTTGGACTGTAACGCTTCAGATTTCCAGCGCCGGACGCCAGTTTCGGGCTCCAGACTTCTCAGCGAAATCGGTGATTTCGGTGTTCGAAAAACCGCCCAACCGAACACCGAAAATCACCGAAACACACCGAAAATCACC
>JAKJAC010000012.1 GCA_022707705.1 Chloroflexota bacterium | reverse complement strand
GCATCACCTGGGTTGAAATACTCAGCGCGTTGGCACGGCAACAGCGGGAAGGTGCAGTAACTGCAGTGCAATTATTGCAGGCTGTGCAGTCTTTTCGCTATGATTTGGACACGCAATATCAGGTTGTCGAACTTACACCTGATTTGGCTGAATATGCCGGGCACCTGGTGCGTGCATACCCTCTCCGCGCGTATGATGCGATACAACTGGCTGCAGCGTTGCGGGTTCAGGCTGTTCTGGCGCGCGCGCACGCCACACCTTTGACTTTTGTCTGTGCTGACGAACGACTGTTGACTGTGGCACAGTCTGCAGGCTTGCGTGTGGCGAATCCGAACACAACTCCGTAGGTGCTCCCTCTGTCCCTTCGCGCTTCAATCCACGGGCATTGACTAGTCTATGGCGGCAATGTCAATCGTGGTCGGGCAACCGCTGCGGCGTGCATAGCGGACCACGAAATCCGCGGTTTGGGCGATGCGCTCGCGGTATTCCGGAAGCAGCTCCGGATAGAGATGCGTTCCACCGGTAGCCCAGAGATTCCAATAGACCTCGAGGGCTGCCAGAAACAGGTCGATCTGCCCGGCGTGCTTTTCCGGAAGGGCGTGGACTTCGGCGTAGCCCTCCAGGAGGGCTTCCCGGTAGCGGGGATAGGCGGGATTGTCGCGGCAGGCATCCAACGCCACCGCAAGATCGAAGATCCAGTAGCCGAAACCGGAATCATCAAAGTCAATCGCCCTGGGCTCGCCGTGCCAGAACAGCAGATTGGCATCCACCCCCAGGTCCCCGTGGATCAGACCGAAAACGTCAGCGCCCTGACCCCAGTCTGCCATCACCTCCCGAGTGCGCTCGGCAACGAAGGAGAAGGCTTCTCTATGGGGAGGAGCGAGAAGCGCCCACGCGTCCGCATTTGCCATGCCGCTTCCTACATCGTTGCAGAATAAGCCGTCCCAATCAAAGCGGCGTTTGGATGAACCCGCCGGAGGTTGCCACTGTCTCGAGAACTGGTGTAGCCGCGCCATCAATCGTCCCTGCGCCCGAAGATGGGCGGGACCGAAACGGTTTTTGACCGAGTGGCCCTTGATCCAACGAAGTAGGGAACAGCGCCGCGTGCCTTCCACGCCGGGCACGGTGATGGGCAGCACCCAGCGCCCGTCGGGGGCGGCTAGGGGTTCCGGCACGGGCAGCTGCGCCTCGCGGCGCATGGCAGCCAACCAGGTCAATTCCAGGTCCAGCGCCTCCGGTTCTTGATAGCCGGGTTCGTGTACCCGCAGCAGGAATTGACCCGCCTCAAACAAGCCTTCGGGCGCATCTGGGTCCGGCAGGTCGGGCGTCTGGACGCGAAACAGGGTGTTCCCGGCTTGACGGAGCAGCTGCAAGCGCGCTTCCTCGACCCCAAAACCCCTCAGCGCTGCGGTTGCCAGCTGCCGCATGCGGCGCAGGCGGCCCAATCGTGTGAGCTCAGGGTATGGCTTCATGGTCCAGGGCGCCCAATGCTCTGACTGGCAGGTTGGATAGTCACTGCTTCCTCCTTAACGCCTCAATCCACGGGCATCGCCCAGTGAATGGTATGAAAGCGCCACTGATCCCCTTGCTGCACCAGCACCGCAGTGAAGACAAAGGGCCAGGGATATCCCGCGGGTTTCTCCCTTTCCCGCCACCGGCGCACTCCAAAGTGCGCCGCTTCGACCAACCTGGCTCTGGGGCTGAGAGTCTTATCCTCCAGTAGCGCTTGCATCTGCCGCAACGTGGATTCGGTCACGGCACCGGTCTGGATGTCGTCGGTCTGGAGAATAGTCCCCACCGTGGATAGCCACGCAACCTCGCCTCTGACGGTGATTTTCGCAGCTTCCACGTCCAGGCGGACGTCCCCCCAATAGGTCCAATCGGATTCGACGATTTCGCGGATGCGTGGCGCGCCCTCGAACCATTCGTTCTGATTGCGGGCTACGGCTCCGATGCCGATGAGTTCAGGCTCAGCTCCAGCCACAAAGAGGTCCATGAAGGCGTCGAGTTGCGCGATATCGCGCGCACTGTAGCCATTCTGAAAGCGTTGGAGGACTTGCCGGACTGCTGCGATGGAATCCTGCATGATATCAGCTCCTTGTTCTTAATGCGTGATCAGGTTCCCAGGCTCGGCGGTGCCTGCGATGCGCCAAAGCGCTAGAGTGAGAAGGGCCTTTCGGGTGAATAAATGGCGTCAAAGAAGCCCATATAGGGTATCTGCTCTTCAATACAGCGGATTTTGTAGGTGAGTTCACTTTGAAGCTCCGCATCTGCTTCGTCCAGGTATTGGGCGTAATGCAGGAACTCCTCGACCTGGATCAGTTCGATGAACAGAGGTAACCGCTCCAACCACGCATTCGATAGCGTGTTCTCCTGGTTGTAGCCTTCCATGACCTGTTCCATGTAGTGGTCCATAAACGCCCGGCGCTCGGCTAAGCCACGAAACATCGCCCTGCCGATGCCGCCTTCCCAAGCCGAGGCGAGCTCATAGATGAACCAGAAGTAGCAGGCATCGTCGAAGTCGAAAACGGTCAACTTGCCGTTGGCATAATCCACAGTGAAGTTGCCATCGTTGAAATCCCCGTGGATCAAACCAAAGGACGCGCTATCTTTGGGTAGCGCTCGCAGTTCGTCAAGGAGGGACTGAATTCGTTCCTGGACTCGGTGCAGCCGTTCTGGCAATTCTGCGACCCGCGCCAGTCTGCTCTTGTGCAGGTCAAACCACTCTGGGCGTCTGACGCTAGCGCTTTCCGGGCGATAGTCTTGGGTCAGCGCGTGCATTTGGCCGAGCATGCGCCCCCAGTTGCGGAAGTATTCCTCGATAGGGGCGTCGCTTCTGTAGCGGTAGTCATTATCCGGCACCCGCATGCCCTTGCCTTTGACAAAGGTGACGATGTGGAATGGAAAGCCCGCCGCCTCAACGGTTTCCACCCAGTTCCCATTTTGGGATAGCAGGGGTCTGGAAACGCTGACGCCGTTTTCAAACAGGTAATTGACAAAATGCAGTTCAGCCTGAATTTGCTCCAGGGTTCTTTCCGGCGTGTAGGAAACCCTCAGAATCAGAGGGGTTGCGCCGGTTTCAATCTCATAGACGAGGTTTGCCGCGCCTTCGTATTCTGGAAATACCTTCAGGGCATCTCTGCGCGCGCCAAAGCGCGCGGTTGCGATATCGAGAACCTGACTTTCGCAGATGCGTTGAATCTCATCTCTCTGCATACACACCTCCTAAGGGATTATTATTCCTCTGTCTCACTCAGCCGGGTTGGTGCGCGCCCCATAAGGGATGCGTCAATAAGGCTCGGCTGAGTAGGATTCACCCACTACCAGCCCTGCGGGATGCGTCTGGGTGAAATCCGGCATCCTCACGGCTGCGCTTTTTTCCGGGGCGGCTTCTTCTTGAGCAGGATGAGCTGTTGTAGGTCCTGCACGTCTTGTTGGCAGGTGGCGGGGTCGGAGACGCGGATATACATCCAGCAACCATCGTGAAATCGGGGGGTTTCGACCAGCGCGCCCTGGACGAGCGCGCCAAAAGAATCCAGGCGTTCGAGGGCTTGCGTCAGTTCGGCTCTGCCCAATATCACCAGGGCGGTGAAGGAGCCGTTTTCAGGGTAGAGCTCGCACAGGGGCTTGCTGCCCGCGCGGTGTTGCAGATTCCAGCCGTATTTCTTCCCGCCGGAATCGAGCGTGGGCACGATGGCGTAGGTCTCGACCAGGAAGCGCCGTAACACGGTCCATGCCTCGGCGATGGGTGCGCTCGCCGGGGCGCCGCCGATCACGGCAAGCATATCCGCATCGGAGGGCGGCGTGGTCTTGTCAAGCATCCGTTCGTACATGGAAATCTCCTTTCGCGTGTTAGGTGGCAGCGGTCCGCAACTCTCGCAGTCGCGCCAACGCTGCGCTGTAGCTTTCATCTTGCCCGGACCAGGCGACGAGGCGGTCACAGGCAAAGCTCTCGCACTCGCTGCAGTTGCTGTGCCCCCGCTGGTCTACGCAGCACGCCAGAATCCAGCAATCGCTGGACCAGTGTGTCTCCCGATTCCCGAGGCAACCGGTGCAGAACATGCCGCGCTCGAGCACCTCTGCCATGCCCTCGGCTTCGGAGAGCCAACCTTGCTGTTTGAACCAGGCGACGACAACCCGGGCAGCCTCCGGGTCGGTGGGCGCCAATCTGAGCTCACACGTTGCGCAATCCAAGCCACATGCGGCGAGCATTGTGGTAACCATACGGTCCTCCTGCGTTACAACAGATTGGTTCAGAGAAGTTTAGTCTGGGCTGCATGAGGCATTACTCCAGTCGGCTTTTGAAAGGATGTAGTCGTAACCGGTGAATTCGATGGGATTCCCGTCTTCACCGGTCCTGAAGGAGACGGTGACCTCGCCGGTTTTCTTGAAGCCCAGTTTTTCGAGCAAGCGCCGCGAGGGGGCGTTGACCGCCGCAGTACCGCTGACGACGCTATCTGCCTGCAAGGTGTCGAAGGCGTGGTGCAATAGCGCCCGGCAGGCTTCGGTGGCATAGCCCTTGCCGTGGAAACCGGCATCGAAGACATAGCCGATGTTGAATGACCGCCGGTTCTCATCCGGTTCGGGACTGAGCGCGACAAATCCGATGAATTGGTCTGTGTCTTTGAGGTGGACAGCGAGGTAGGCATCGCCGCCGGCAAACCAGGCTACGACGCCCTGGAGCGCTTCGCGGGAAGTGGGCCAGGGTTGGTCGTAGGCTGCCATTGCGGAAGTCTGGTATTGCACGATCATCTCGTGCAGTGCGTCCAGGTCCTTTGCCTGGAAATTCCTGATGGTCAGCCGGGTTGTGTTTAGCATTGTGGCCATGATGCGGCTCCTGCCTGGAATCGCGTGACCGGGCGGCAGGCATTCCTTGCGTTGCAAGACCGCTAACCTGCCGATGTACTGAAGGGCGCTCGTTAACCGTTTCGACGGCGGCGTGGTTAATAATCGATCCTTTCGATTTTGAAAATCACCGGTCGGGTGCCATCGTTGCAGCAGGCAATCATCATGCTCTCGTCGTTCGTCCAACCGCGCATGATGGAACCCCCTTGAAGGCCCGCGTAGACGTATCGGCTGATGGCATCCCAGGCTTCGGCGCAGAATTTGCCATCCAGCATGTGCCAGAAATCGTCTCGCGCGCCATCCCGTTCCAGGATGAATTCCTGCCCGACCTCGAACAGCGAGCAGGGTCCCGCCTGCGGGTCCGCCAGGTATTGCTCCTGCAAATCGGCGAAACACTCTTTCCTGAGGACGGTGATTTTGACTTTGTGCTTGCGTTCCATGTTGCGAAACCCGTTTCCGGCATCACTCCCGCCGGTTCAGACAAGAGGCTCGCGCAGGTGGATGCGCCCGCCCATCCGGAACCAGCGCATGCGCCCGGACTCATCGCGGAGCACGTGGCATTGCGTACCCCTGGCTTTGCCATCGGCAACCACCAGCCTATCGGTCTCGACGGATTCGAGCGTGTAGGGAGGCAGGTTCGGTTCCGGGGGCGTATCCTCGGTGGGGAAGCCTCCGGTGTTGATTTCCTGTCCAATGAGCTTTCCGGCGAGGCTGCGAATTTCCACGAAGCCAATCTTGGGGAGCACGTAGCGCCCTTCGATTTCCCGCATTGGCTCAAGCGCCAGGGGTTGGAAGGGCTCCGCGGGCAACTCGATGCCGAGGAAATCGCGCAGGGCTTGCTTGCGGATGGCGCGGGCGAGCTGCCCGGTCGTATCGGCGTTGGCAAGAACCGCGATGGCAAAGGCTTGCCCAGGGCAAAACTCGAGCCACGCGCCCTGCCCATGGGTGGCGCCGCCGTGATGGATGAAAGTCTCGCCCGCCAGGCGCTCGATGTGCCACGCCAGGCCAATAGCCTCCCGGTCGCGCCAGATGGGCGCTTGCGGCGTCTGCATCGCGCGGACCGATTCCGCGGCAAGCACTTGCACACCGTCCTTGGCTTTGCCCAGGTCGAGCAGCATCCGCGCATAGGTGAGCAGGGCGGGCGCGTTCGCCACGATGGAGCCCATTGGTGCGCCGCAGCGGGGCAAGCCCCAGGGCATGATGACCTCCGCGGCATCGCCGGACACCCGGTGCCCGACCGCGAAGCGTTTGGTCATGAGCGTCTCGGCGTTGAAGTGGCAATCCTCCAGGCCGAGCGGCTTGAGCAGCGTATCGGCGGCGACCTGCTCAAAGGGCTTGCCCGTCGCCAACTCGACCAGGTGCCCGAGCAGCACGAAGGCGGCGTTGTTGTAGGAATAGGCGGCGCCAATCGGCGCGACCTGCGGCAGCTCTGCCATGCGTGCGGCGTATTTGCCGAGCGCGTTCTCGCCGGCGCCGGTATCAATGAAAAAGTCGCCGAGCCATCCGCCGGTGTGCGTGAGCAGATGCCATACCGTCGCCTCAGCGCTTGCCTGCTCATCAAGCACACGCCACTCCGGCGCGAGCTCGCGCACGCGGGTGCTGAGCTGCAGCTTGCCCGTCTCAATCAAGCGCATGATGACGGCGCCGGTGAAAGTTTTGGTGATGGAGCCGACCTGAAAGAGGGTGGTGGGCTGCACCGGCAGCGGGTGGTCGAGGTTGGTCACGCCAAATCCGGCGGTATAGGTCTCGCCGCCAATCGCAATGCCGATAGCCGCTCCGGGGATGTGCCGCGCGCGCAGCTCCTGCTCGGCAAAGGCGCACAGACGCTCCCATGGGTGTTGGGCGTTGGTTGTCATTTGATGAACCTCCTGGGTGAGAGTATCCGCGTCTATTATAGGGCGAAAAGGCGGGAAGGCGAGAAAGCGAGAAGGCGAACAGCAATTCCCAATATGAGGCCTTTGATGTAACTGTTCAGCGTTCCCCCGCTTGCACCAAGCAGAGGGACCAAAGCCGCGATGGCGAGTTGCGCCTGGCGGTGGAAAGCCAGACCTGCACCAGGTGTGACCGCCCGGTACAGCCAATCTCTCTGCCCCCGGCGCCCGCGGCTGCTTTCGGTGATTTTCGGTGTGTTTCGGTGATTTTCGGTGTTCGGTTGGGCGGTTTTTCGATCACCGAAATCACCGATTTCGCCGAAAAGTCTGGAGCCCGAAACGGGCGCCCGGCGCTGGAAATCTGAAGCGTTACGGTCCGACAGCGTCTTGACACGGTCCCATGTCTGGCCATTGGTAAAAATTATTGCAGTGATTATATCGGTATGATTTTTATCTTTCGAGCACAAAGACCAGTTGCTGAAGTTTAAGAAAACAAACAGGCTTGCACTGGAAATCTGAACAGTTACCGTTTGTGACAACTGTTCAACATTCTCCCGCTGATCATAGCAGATGCGGCGAAGACTGCGATCCCAGAGAGGTTTTGGCTGCCGCGGCGCCGAGTGCGGCATTTCACGCGGCAGCCAAAATCACCTCTTCCAGCGGATTTCTGTTCGAAATCCGCATTTGATGGTGGAAATCTGACCAATGTCCTGGCATTTTCTGATTTGTTCTCCTTTCAAAGTTGGGCTATAATACTATTGACTTACACTCAAGGCTCAATTGGGTATTTGAAATGCGAACTGAGGCGGTAGAGTGATGGTAGACACGGAGCACGAACAGGGTTTTGCGGCGCAGTTGCCACTTTTCGGGACTACAGATGCTCCTGCGCCCTCGCCCAAACCTGCCCCCAAACCTGACCTTGATGCCGGATCGGCTTTCAACAAGGCACTCGGCGCCTTTGAACATTATATGGAGCAGCGTGGCTTCACGGCGAATACGCGCCAGGCATTCCGCCTTGATTTGCAGCTACTCTCCGAATACCTTGGTCCAGGCATCGCGGTGGGACATATCGCTACTGCTAACCTCAGCGCCTTCCTTACCTGGATGACCGACTCCCGGGGGATTGCGTGCAGTCCCAAAACGCTTGAGCGTCGAATTACCAGCTTGAAAGTCTTTTTCGGCTGGTTGACGGAGATTGGCACGTTGACGCGTGACCCGGCTGCTCCACTGATTCATCGCACCGTTTCACCCCCTCTACCGGATTTTCTAACCGAAGCGCAGAGCCGCGCCGTACTCGAAGTCGCCCAACATCTGCGTGCGGGAAGCGCCGGACAGCCAGCTGACCCCCGACCCTATACCTTGATTACGTTGTTACTTCACACCGGCGTTAAGAAGGGCGAATGTGTCAAGATTGTTCCCAATCACATTGACCTGACCAACCCCGCGCGCCCTGCGCTATGGATTCGCTATAATCAACCCAGTCGCCAACATAAGGAACGGCGCATTCTGTTGCCGGATTGGTGGCCCCCCGTGTTGCAGGAGTATCTTCAGGCTTATCATCCGCGGCAGTATCTCTTTCCCTGGACGCCGCGCAATTTGGAGTATATCCTCACGCGCGTGGGCGCTGATGCAGGTCTCGAACGCCTCTCGTTTGAGATGTTGCGTTGGACTTGCGCGGTACGGGATTTTCTTAGCGACATGGACCGCGAGGCATTGCGTCAGAAATTGGGGCTTTCAGAGATTAGCTGGTATGAGGTAGAACCTAAGCTGGCGTTGCTAGCACAGCGTCTTCCTTCCCAACCCTGACAGGCAGAGTCCCCCTCTTGAATGTGTGTTCCCATGTTTGCTATTTGGAACTCATCGTGACGAGAGTAACCCTATGGCGATGACTCTGCCGAACAAAAACCCTGTCCGAGAAGCGAAAGTAGCCATGTATGAAATAATCAGTTGTGATGTCATCTCTCAGCACTTTGGCAAGGCTGGTATGATCTCGTTTGGACGCATCTTTACCCGGATAGACACAGGGCGCTAACCAAATGCACAAAACAAAGTGGATCAAAGCTCTGCGAGCTTTCCTGGTGGGTTTCTTCATCATTGTCACCATTCTAGTCATTGTCTTCCGTGAACGTCTCAGCATCGCCCAATTTCGTGAACTTGGCTATCTGGGTGTTTTCCTGATGGCTTTTGTGGGAAGCACGACGGTAGTTCTCCCCATTCCCCACCTAGCCTTCACCTTTACCATGGGGTCGGTGCTGACGCCCTGGTTTGTGGGATTATGCGCGGGATTCGGCGATTCATTGGGGGAACTTTGGGGCTACCTTGCCGGATATGCGGTTGAGGATATCGCAAATCACTGGCGAGTTTATCCAACGATCGAAGGCTGGATGCGCCGGAATGGAGTCCTTACCGTTTTCTTAATGGGTGTTGTGCCTATGCCTCTCTTTGATCTGGCAGGTATTGCCGGCGGCGCCACAGGATTCCCTGTGTGGAAGTTCTATCTGTCTGCCTGGGCTGGAAAAACTATCAAGGCGATTGTCTTCGCTTGGGGCGGATATTACGGTATCGCCTGGTTGGCGCAGATTTTGGGATTGTAAATATGAGGATTCGGCTACTCAAAAACGGACGCTTTTACACCGGCGACCGGCAACAACCATGGACAGATGCGGTAGCGTTGGTGGATTCACAAATCGTCGCTATCGGGCAGGCAGCACTGGCGTGGGCAACAGCCCCTCAGACTCGCGTAGAAAACCTGCAGGCTGCAGTAGTTCTTCCCGGATTGGTGGATGCGCACATCCACCTGATGTGGTATGCACTCAGCCTGGCTGATCTGGAACTCCGCGACCTATCGCGAGAAGCATTGCTTGCAGTCGTGGCAGACGCGGTAACGGCAGCGCCGCCGGGCGGCTGGATTCGAGGACGTGGTTGGGACCAGACTCTTTGGGTTGACACGCGCTTCCCTACGGCAGCCGAACTGGATAGGGTCGCCCCACATCACCCGGTATTGCTGATTGCCAAGAACGCTCATGCAGCGGTCGCCAATTCAGCGGCGCTGCGCCTGGCAGGTCTGGATGTGGTTGCACCCGATCCGCCGCAGGGTCGTTTTGGAAGAACGGCTAACGGCGCCCTGGATGGCATGCTCTTTGAATATGCGGTTGATGCTGTGGAGTCTGTCATTCCCGAGCCTACGGTAGCACAAGTTGCCGCTGCGATCCGTGCAGCGCAACCTCGGCTGTTGCAGAAAGGTCTCACGGGTGTGCACGATGTGGATGGTGGACCTGCCTTCTCGGCGCTGCAGCTTTTACGGCAAGAGGGGGCGCTCCAGCTGCGAGTGGGCAAATATGTACGCCTGGAGGCGCTCGACGGTCTGTTGGAAGTGGGATTGCGTAGCGGCTATGGTGACGAATGGCTGCGCTTCTGCGGGCTAAAGCTCTTTGTGGATGGCGCATTAGGGGCGCGTACTGGGGCGATGCTGGCGGCTTACGCAGAAGAACCGGAGAATACAGGTCTGTTGACGCTTGAACCTGATGCATTGCGCGCTATCGCCCGGCGGGCTGTAGCCGGTGGGCTGGCGCTGGCGATTCACGCGATTGGCGACCGGGCTAACCGCCTGGTGCTGGACGTGTTGGACGAGGTGCAACCGCTCAACCCAACGTTACGTCACCGCATTGAACACGTCCAGCTGTTGAGCCGGGAGGATTTACCTCGGTTGGCGCAGCTGGATGTGGTAGCTTCGATGCAACCCGTTCACGCGCCCCATGATTGGGCGATGGCAGAGCGCTATTGGGGCGCACGCTGCACCCTGAGCTATGCCTGGCAATCGTTGCTGAAAACCGGCGCGCGCCTTGCTTTTGGTTCCGATGCACCTATTGAATCTTTCGATCCGCTATTGGGGCTGTATGCGGCTGTCACCCGTCGTCATGAACGTGATGGCTCCCCTGGTCCTGAGGGTTGGCAGCCCCAGGAACGGCTCACCTTGACCGACGCACTCAAGGCATATACCTGGGGTGCGGCTTACGCAATTGGGCAGGAGCATTGCCAAGGGCGCCTACTTCCAGGCTATTTTGCGGACCTGGTCGTATTGGACCGTGATATCTTCTCGGCGCCCCCGGAGGCGTTATTGGAGACGCGCGTGCAACGTGTGATGGTTGGCGGCGAGTGGCGCTATACAGCATAGCGCTACTGCGATACGCCGGTAATTTGCGTGGTAACCGTTATGGTGTTGCGTGAAAAGGGGGCAAGCACAAGGTGCTCGCCCCCCAGTTTTCCTGGCAACAAAGCGCAGGTTATAGCAGGTCTTTGCGTTTTTCTTCAGCGAAGCGCCGCAGGGCTTTGAGACGTTGTGCTGGTATCTCCTGATCGGCGAGCACCTTATCGCGCACCAGATTTCCCCAGCGATCCGCCAATTGGCGCAACTCTTCCCAGAGTGCCGCCAGCTCGTCGAAGTACAGCTTTGAGGTCTCGTCGAGTTGGACAAAATGCTCGGTGAACCGTTGATCCATCAAATCCTCGCGGCGCCAGCGGTCTTCCTCGGTCACCAGGCGTTTCTGCCAGTCGCGTGCAAAGGCAGATTGCCATTCTTCCCATTCGCGTTTGAGGCGTTCCTCATTGAGCCGCTGCATCTCGGCGATTTCATTCTGGCGTTTTTCCAATCGCACCCGGAAGGATTCGAGAGCATCCAACGCTTGCTTGTTCTGGTTAAAGAGCAGAGCGTATTTCTGGGTTTGCTCCACCAGACGGGCAACCTCTGCTTGCACCTGGGCAGCCTGGTCGAGATACTGCCGTACACGCTGTTCACGTTGGAAGTCTGCCACCCGCAATTCCTCGATTTTGGGATCATAGGATTTAGCAATTTGAATCGCCTCTTCCACGCGCGCCGGCAACTTACGGATGCTATCTTCGAGGCGCAGCAATTTGGCATTGAATTCGTCCACGCTCTTGCGTAACGGCGGTAAATCGCCTTCCACAGCCGCCACACGGCGCGTATCGGCGCGGCGCTGTTCTTCCAAATACACGACCGCTTGTAAGCGGTCGTCGGTGCGCTTGGTGAGGTCCGCTACGCTACCGGTGAGCTGCTGTAATTGGGTCTGCAAGCGTTGCTCTCCCACGGCGCGCGCCTCGAGCATCTCAGGGTAACGCAGGGTGGGACGATAGCGTTCGTCTACGGTGATGACCTCTTGTGACAGAGCTTCGATCTCGGCGCGACGCAAGCGTTCGGATTCCATTTTCTCTCTGCGTTGTATGGCTTTTAGTTCCTCAATCGCAGCGGTGAGATCGCGATGCGTTTTCTCGATCATGGCAGGATAATCATCTGTTCGGCGAATATCTGCCCCTAATTGCCCCAATTCTCGAAGCAGCGCTTCCAGGTCGCGCGCCTGAGCTTCGATGGTCAGCGCCTGTTGTTCACTCCGCTCTTGCAGGGTGGCTATGAGCGCCTTGTCTTTCTTGCGCTCCTGGTCAAGCCAGTGCACCATCTGTTCCAGTTGTGATAACTCCATGGGCGTTACTCCTTAAACATCACTTGAGCGGTTACCTTTGAGGGCAACCTCAAGACATAGTATAACAGCGCTATCCCCTGGTATCGCGCTTATCTGCCTCTGATGGCTTCTTGCGGTCTATCAGGAATAAGTGTATTGATTATAGTCGATGAGCACAAGGGGAAAAGTGGAAACAACCGCGTCAGCTTCCCTTTCTGCTCCCAAATACCGGCGCTAATACCTGGCGCTCTTCGGCATCAAAGATTCGCAAGCGCCAGCTGACCACCCCATAAATGAGGAGCGCCCCCACCAATGCTGCCAGGCGGTTCAATGGGAAGAGCACTGCGGCGACCGGCGCGGCGCAGACTGCGGCAATCAATGGCTTACCCAACATTCCCCACCAGTTAAGACGCCCAACCTGCTGGTACAGGCGAATGGTGAAGGGGATGAACAACATCAGCTCTGCTGCTGTATGTAATAACGCTGAAGCCTGATAACCGAAACGCGGCATCAACACCAAATTGGCAATCAGATTGAAGCTTAGCGCCAGCATATAGGCACGCATGAGATAGCGTTGTTGGTTCAGAGCAATCAGCACGTATTGGGTAAGGCTGTTGGTCCAACCGATGACCATAGACCATGCCATCAGTTGCAGTGCAATCATTCCGCCGGGCAGGTATTCCGGTCCGCCCAGCAGCAGCACCAGCTCCCGCGCTCCCAGCGTGGCGATAATGGCTGCCGGTAGCACTAACAGCGTGAGGATTTTCACACCCAGTTGGAAGAAGCGCACAAAACCGGCGCGATCCTCCACCGCTTTCCGCGAGATGACGGGGAAGAGCGCCATGGTAAACATAGAGGGAATCACGTTGAGTGCATCGAGGTATTTGTAACCCGTGCTATAGAGGCCCAGGGCTTCATTCCCCAGAATCGCTTCCATGAGCGGCACATCAATCTTGAAGAACAGCGTTGCCAGCAGGTGATTGACCATGAGGGGCCAAGACTCACTGAGCATCTTCCGGCGCAGGGTGCGCTCTGTGGCTGCACGCAACGCGATGCGAGAGGGCGCAGCAGTCTTTAGCGCGGGAATCTGCCGCCATGCCAGCGCCCCCAGAATCACCAGCGTGATGATGTTAACGGCGATGGCTGAAGCCGCCAGCCCTACGATACCCAACCCGCCAAGCAGCACGGCTGTACCCAAGCCAACTTTGAGCAACGTGGAGATGGTTGTTACAGCTGCAGGAAACTCGGCTTTCTCGTGCGCATAGAAAAGCGCCGAAAGCCCTGTGGCGATGGAATTGGGGATCAAGCCCACATAGAGCAACACCAGCGCCAGGAGCGCCGATTGCGCTGCCGGCACGGTGAGCGCTGCCACGAGTGTCTGCCGCACGGCAATGAAGCCCACCAGCAGGGGCACGCCGAGCACAGCCAACCCCAGTCGCAACAGCGAGGTATTGACCAGGTAACGTCGCGCTTGCTCTTGATAGCGTGATACTTCGCGGGTGAGATAGGTGTTGAGTCCGAAGTTGGTGATGATATCGAACCACATGAAGATGCTACCGGCATAGTAGTATTGCCCGGCATTATCCGGACCCAGTATACGCAGCATCAATGCAGCAAAAGCGAAATCCACCATCCGGTTGAAGAGATTGAGTGCAATGGGAACAATACTGTTCTTCGCCAACCGTTGGGTTGTGGAAGCCTGGGTATTCTCACGGTAGAGTCGCCTCCAGCCCCACGCCACTGCGAGGAAAAGCGCAATCATTCCCGACAAGAAAGAGATAAAGACCCCGAATTTCACACTGTTAGGGGTGTAGCGAAAGCGCACCGTCCATGCGCCGGGAGTGAGGCGCACCCCCCGGAAATTGCCTGCCACCCGCGCAATGGGAATCTCGGTCTCACTATCCTCACCTGTGCCTTGGGGGCGCACAAAGGCTTTCCAACCAGGAAAGAAAGCATCGCCGAGGACAAGCCATGCGTCTTCCGCCACAGTGGCATCCACCACGACCTGATTGAGTCCATAGGCAGTGATGACTTGTGCCTGCGGTTCCCCTGCCGCGAAGGGGCGGGGCCAAGCGCCGGGTGTGGGAGCGCTGCCGCTCCACGCCTCTTGCACCGCCTCGATGATGACGTAGAAACGCGGATCGTAGGTTTGAAGCGTAGTGCCCACCGCCTCTGCATCAGGGACTACGATGGTGGCGCTTTGCGGTAAAGTGAAGGCACGGGACATGACTGTGAGATTCTCGTAGACACGCAGGGCCGGTTCTTCGTAGACCAGCTGATACTTGGGCAGCGGAATTTCGACATCGGTAAGGATGTA
Organism: Chloroflexota bacterium; assembly: GCA_022707705.1. GTDB lineage: Bacteria > Chloroflexota > Anaerolineae > B4-G1 > SLSP01 > JAAZNO01. The sequence goes on along the minus strand of JAKJAC010000012.1, from coordinate 25,226 downwards.
CTTGACATTGAGTAAGTCCGTTAACGGGCTATCGAGACTGGAGAACTGGGTAAATGGGGCAATGCGGTTGTAGAGCAATTGCCCTTGTGGTTCGATCCAATTCATGTAACGGACATATTGTGTAGCAAAGGTGCTATCATAACCCCGCACATCCTGAAAATCAAAGTACATCGCCGTGTTGGAATCGAGTACGCGACTTCCATGAGGGTCGAAACTCGAGAGGCGCCAGACGCCCTGATCCTGGCGGAGGAATTCGACAACGGGTGGAGTGACGGACAATGGGGCAGAATCAGCCTGCGGGTTGAAGCCCCAACCGAAGCTGAGCAAGTCTACTATGAGCACCACAAGGGCTAATGATTCCCATATCGGGCGCCGTTTTAGCCTTTGCGGCAGGAAGATAGGGCAGCGTGACACACGCAACACTGTGCCAGTGACGATGAGCAACAGCGCGGCTTGCTGTATCCAACGGAATTCGTAAGCGTAGAATGTACGCGCATCGGGGAAGGTATCCGGCGCTTTTGCCAACGCCCAGAAGAGCCGCTCGACCCACGGCTCGATGCCAGGGAAAGCCAACCGTGAGAGCCACAAGCCTGCCAGCAACGCGACCCCGCTGCCCAGAATCCCCCATCCTAACCAGCGCACCACGCGCGAGAAAACTGGTTCGCTTTGAGCCGGTTGTCCTGTTTGCGTTGCAGAGCGACGCGAGCGGGCTACCGCCGTTGCCCCCTGACTTGCGAGCGCTGCCACTGCCACCGTGAGCGGGAAGACCCAGCGGAAGGGGCTATGAGATTGACTGAGCAGGGGCAATGCATAGACGATGGCATACACTGGTGTACCGAAGATGCAACCCAGAGCAAACAGCGCCAGAAGGGTGAAAAATGGGGTATAGGGTTGCCGGAAAAACAGGCGTAGTCGTTCGATGCAGCGATGCCCAATGGCCCTGGCGCTGGCAGTTCCACGGAACGCATCCAGTACCGCCAGCAGTGCCAATGCCAGCGGCAGCAAGCCCATGTACGCGCCGCCTTCTACATAATTCTTGATGCCCCACTCGAAGGCGCTGACAGGGCTGCCAAATGCATTCACTGTGGCTTGAATCCATTTACCGGTGAAAATGTCCTGAAACGCCCGGTGAGTGGGGTTGCCAAAAAAGTTCGGAATCAGAAAAGTCAGCATGCGCCGTTTGGGATAAGCCCAGCCCAAGACTTCTTGCAAGGCAACTGCGCCCTGGCGGAAACTGGCGCTCACACTTTCGTAGAGTGGCAGATACTGTAGCGCACCCAGTCCGATGCCCAACACCCCCATGAGGAGAAGACTGAGCGCCGGGGTGAGCACTTCGGTGCGCCATTCCGATTTGGGGAGCGTCAGCAACCGGTAGAGCAATCGGTAGGCTACAAAAGCTACCAGCACCAATAGAGCAAAGTAGGCGGTCTCTGCATGACCTGCGAGCAATTGCATCAGCAGCGCCGCCGCTCCCAACAGCGCCCAGGGCAAGGTGCTGCGCCCAAAACGCAAGAAAGGAGCACGACGTATGCCGAGTTCTGCGAGCGCCAGTAACAGCGGTAGCCACGAGGCGGTGGCAATAATCATGGGATGAACGGCGGAAACCACCAGAAAACCACTGAGCTCGAAGGTCAAACCTGCCAGTACTGCCCCCAGTCGATTGGCATGCAAAACGCGGGCGAGCACGTACATCCATACACCCGCCAATCCCAATTGCAGGGTGATAAAGATACCATAAGCTCGTGGTAGGGGGAAGATGTGGAAAATCACGCGGAGCGGGTAAAACCCCATGGCTTGACCGTTTGCTAGAAAAGGATGCCCGGAGAAGGTAAACGGGTCCCACCAGGGGATTTCGCCTTGTTTGAGTGCGTTGACGATGAGACGTTGCCAGGGGTAGTTTTGCAACACCAGGTCGGCGAGCAGCGGATTGTGCGGTGGGATCAATTCCTGCGCCGTCGAGCGGAAGGGTTCAAAAAGCATAAGCGCATCGGCGGGGAGAAGGGTAGCATCTCCTATGACCACCGGTGCAAAGAGCAGCAAAGGCGCCAGCAGTAACAAAAGAATCGGCAATCCGTGTTGTGTAATCCAGACTCGTATTTTTGCCATGAATGGTACTCTTGTGGGGTGATTAGCAGCACTGTTTTGATTTAGGGGGCAATGCCGCTAACGCACTTCTCAAACTCGCCAGGCAGCTGCAATGACTGAAAAAACAACAGACCCAGGAGACATCCCTGGATCTGTTGAATCAGCCCCCATATCTAATTCTTGGGTGTACTAAATAGCGCTTGTCGTAAAAGCTCCAGATCGCAATTCGGCGGAACCTGCGCGGACTGTATCATGCGCACATCGAACTCGATTTTGGGCAATGGCGTACCATCTTCCAGACGCCCGCTTTCCCAGTCTTGATAGGGATAGAAGAATGAAATCGCTTCTTGTAGCCGTTGGTACAGACGTCCCATAAGCAGATACTGTTGCGACTCTGGAACAATCAATACGAAATCGTAAGCGTGAAGATGCCCCACAAAAGCATCTTCCACCACCATCTCTGTCATCGTATTGCGCAGAATCAGGGCAACGGCTCTCAGAATATCATCGTGACTGACGAAGCCATAAGCATCACTGAAGGCGCTCATGCCGTTGATGCGCACGCCTACCAGAATTAGCTCCGACTGTAGTCGAAGTCGCTGCACCTGAGCCTCAATCAGGTCGGCGGTCGGAAGCCCGGTGAGCGGGTGCAATAGCGCGTTGGAGGTACTGCGACGCAGAATATTGCGCACACGATAGCGAATCTCTTGCACATCAAAGGGCTTAGTCAGGTAGTCTACGGCACCAAGCTCTAAGCCGGTTAGCCTATCCCGGCGCTCATTGCGCTCAGTCAGGAAGATAATGGGAGTATTCATCGTTCGGCGCTGTGAACGTAGGCGCGAACAAACCTCATAACCGTCAATATCCGGCAGATGAATATCCAGAACTACCAAATCCGGTACATTTTGTGCAGCTAGCGTTAGAGCATCTTGACCCCAGGCTGCGTGTGTAACCTGATACCCCAGAGATGCAAAATACGCCGTCAGCATCTCTGCTGTGTTAGGATCATCTTCCACTACCAGAATGTGTTGCAGAGTCTCGACAGAGTCCATAACACTCACTAAGAGAACCGCTTAACCGATGGGTTCTTTGTAAATGGCGTAAGAGCAGGTTTGATCTCCCATCCCAATGCAGCTGATCTCATCTACTCGGAATGTGCGCCCACTGCTAACCCAGCGCAGCGCTTCCTCCAAAATACCGGAAGCAATGAAACACACCGGGTGATCCACATGGCGGTCCCAACACATCGAACACCGCGCAATGTGGTACAGGTAATGGTCGCCACCTGGGTCTACCACATAGGAGGTCTGATCGCTCAAACTATCGAAGACTTTGGCGACCGCCGGCAAGCCAGCCTTGAGTTTGGTGGGTAAAGGCATAATCTTGAACGCCAGGTCGCTGGCGCCTACCAGGGCGCCGAAATTCGCCAGGCCCTCAACAAAAAGCACACGCCCCAGTCGCAATTGCAAGCCTCGCCCGCCGCGCCGTCCATACATCTCCTCGAGGGCTTCGTTGAGTGCCGCCATGTAGGCGAAGTCAAACTCACTCTTCTCCATATTGTCGGCAGGTGGTGTGGTAATCCAATGCGCCAGACCACCCATATTGAGCACCGCATTCAAGCCGTTGCGCCCCATGATTTCTTCCAGTGCTTTAAGCAGAATCAGCGCAAAGCGATTAGGGTAATACAGACTACTGGGTACTGGAGTGTTAGCCACTGTATTCCTCCTTGCTGGGTTATTAAAGGATGGCGGCCAGCTCTTCAGCTGCCCGGCGCATATCGAGGAAGAGTAAGCCTAATTTGGCTTGCTGGCGTGCCAGCACGGTAAGCACGGCTTCTTCCCCCACGGCGCGGAGGATGACGTAGCCCTTTTCACCTTTGACATATACTTCATCGAGCATACCCCGACCCAACTCGGTCGCAATGCGCTCACCAAGGGAGAGCATTGCGGCTGACATGGCTGAGACCCGGTCTTCTTCGACCCCTTGGGGCAGTGACGAGGCGATGGGCAACCCATCCACACTCACTATCGCTGCAGCTTCGATATCGGGACTGCTAATCTGCAAATCCCGCAAGCGCTCGACCATCTGTTCCGTTCGCGACCGCCGACTTGCCATCGTTCATTTCCTCCGATTTGGGGATAAAGAAACTATCAAAATGTCCAGGAAATCGAGTTTCTGAGTTATAAAAAGGTTACCACAGGAATAGTGTATTGTCAAGAAAGCATTATCGCGTAAGTATTCAGAGTCGGGGCATTCGTAGCAGTTCAATGGGCTTCTGCGTCCCCTATAAAGCCCACTGCGCGATATGGCTGCTTCGTCAACGGGTTGACGCGTCAACCCGTTGACGCGTCAACCCCGGGCCAAATGCCTTGCTCCCGCTTCAGATGTTGCGCAAGGGGCATAGCACGGTTTGGGTCAGCGACCTGCTACGAAAGCCCAGTCACCCTAATTGCCACCTAATATGCGGCAAAAGCCAATAATCCGTCCCATACCCATTCTCAAGGCAGGTTCAGGTTACGCCAACGGCAAAGGCGTTTTTCCAACGCATCTACGGTGAAGTACAAGCCCATGCCCAACAAACTCATTGCCAGAACGCCGGCATACATCGCCGTGTAGTTGAAGAGTGTGCTTCCGTTGAGATAGATATAGTAACCCAGACCCCAACGTGTGGCAAAGAGCTCGGCAACATACAGCACAGCTACGGCAGTGCCGATAGATTGGCGCACTGCGGTGAGCACCGCAGGAAGGCTTGCCGGCAGGTAAACAAATCGAAAGAGCGCACGTCGACCTGCGCCCAGGCTGCGTACGCTAAGCAACAATTCAGGCCTAATAGCCGCAGCGCTATCACGGACCAACACCAGTATCTGAAAAAACAAGATCAGAAAGATGATAATGATTTTAGGGAAATCACCCACTCCCAAAAACAACAATATAATCGGCGCCAATACAACTTTTGGGATGGGATACAGCAGGTAGATCAACGGCGCAAATACGCGGTTGAGCCGGGGACCTTGCCCTAAGATCAATCCTGCGGGCGCCGCCAGCAACACTGCCAGCCCAATACTGCTGATGACGCGGTAAAGACTTGCCAGAAAGTGAATCCCTAGATTCTGGGGGAACTCTTTGAAAAAGGTTAGCAGCACGCGGTGTGGGAGGGGCAAAATCGGGAGTTGGGCTATCGAGGCAACGATATGCCAAAACACAAGTAGCGCCAGCAAAGTCAGGATGATTTCCCACGGGCGTAGTTTTGTCATCCGGTTGCCTCAGGCGCCAGGCGCTCGCTTGCGGAAAGCTGCGCACGCAGCTGACCACAGATGCCTTGATAGACGGCCGAACTTCGAAAAGCCACATCGGGTGTATGGGGGTTTTCAATGATCCGCGGGATATGATGTGGAGGGTCCTTCAACAGTAGAATGCGCTGTCCCATGAAGGCGGCTTCTTCGATAGCATGGGTAACCAATACCACAGTGAGCATCTGTTCGCGGCACAATGTCAGAGTCAGGGTTTGAAGCGACTCACGGGTCGGTGCATCCAATGAGGAAAAAGGCTCATCCATCAACAGCAGGTCGGGGCTTAAGGCAAGTGTGCGGGCAATCGCGGTGCGCTGGCGTTCGCCGCCGGAGAGCTGTGCCGGATAGGCGTCCGCCAGTTGATCAAGACCCACTCGTTTGAGCCAGTAATCTATCTTGGCTGCATGATTTTCGAAACGCTCATCACTGGGCGCATGTCGCCCATCTGGACCGTAGAAGCGGCGGATTTCAAATCCCAGCGCCAGGTTTTGGCGCACGGTTGCCCAGGGGAGCAATCCATAGTCCTGCAGAATAAGCCCGGTTCTCGGGCGTGGACGGGTCAACACTTCGCCCGCTACGGTGACTTCACCTTGTTGTGGATGCAGAAGCCCTGCAATTAACATGAGTAAGGTGCTCTTCCCACAACCAGAAGGTCCCAAGATAGTCCAGATTTCACCGGCAGTGACTGACCATGTGAAATCCGCGAAAATAGGAGCGCGCCCGGCGTAGGAAAAGCTCAGCGCGTGTGCGTCGAGCATGGGCATAGATGCCTACTCACCAAACAGTGCCTGCCACCACTGCACCCAGAAGGGCTTAGAAGCAGGCGTGTTGTCTGGGGTCAGTTCGGGTAGCGGCGTAGGCGTGGGGGTCATTGTGGCAGCCAAGGGCACCACCAGAGTTTCTCCGGGTCGAGCCATCCCAGCCTGGTCTTGAGCCCAGGCCTCAGTGTAGGCATCGCTCTGTACGTAGTCCAACTGCGCCTGCAAGGTGGCGTTGAGGTTTTGTTGCTGCTCCAGCAATGGCTCCAATGTAGCGACTTTATCGCGCAGTGTTACATTGAGCATCAATGCGTGTGCGAATGCTGAAATCAGGACGATCGCTAATACCGCCAGTATGCCCCATACAAGCCAGGAAATGCGGCGAATATTGGGTGGGTCAGTTTTTTTACTCATTGCTATTTACCCCTACATCAATTCCAGGACGCACGTTCCACACCAGAGTGCTAACTCATCTCTAGTATAGCACGCCCACAATAAAGTCAAAACCGTTTTTTCATTTGGGTGCATTTCACGATGGGGATGAGAATCTCAACCGCCCCTACGGGGGCGCAGTGGAGATTTGATTTTTTGCGGCGAGATTGTACCCGTCGCAAAAAAAATCAATCAAAGAGGCCTCTTTTGGCTGACAATCGGCTTACCTTTTCCCAAAAGATGAAACACACTCTTTCATTCGGTGGCGGGCGTTCCACAATCGCGTATAATTTGACCACCACGCTTGCACGGATGCGCAAGAGAAAGGTGTGCCTGCAGCTGGTGGCTTTTGCGGCAGATCGCATTATCGGTGAGGACCAGGGGTAGAGGGGGGACAGATGTCTAAGGCAAAGCGTCTGGACGCGGCTAAAGAGGCTGCACTGCACCAGCAGTTATACCTCATATTGCGTGAATGTATCAAATCAGGTGTGTTCGTCCCAGGGCAGAGATTGCCTTCTGAACGGCACCTTGCGGCTGAGTACGGGGTCAGTCGTACCACTGTGCAGCGGGCGCTCCGGTGGCTTAGCGATGAGGGCTCGATCTATTCACGCCCCGGTAGCGGCTATTATGTAGCGCTACCTACCAATGACCCTCGGTTGCACCTGGTTGATTTCCCGGAGCAGATGCAGGCTGATAACCTATCGTATGTCACACGTGTCTTGGAGCAGCGCGTTATCAGTGCAGATTTCATGATATCGCAGAATCTCAACCTTCCGCAGGGTGAGCAAATTATCCTCATCCAAAATCTGCGCCTGGTCTATGACACCCCTATCTGTATCGAGACAAACTATTTGCCTTTGGCGCTTTTTCCTGACTTCCTCGACCTTGAGGTAGAATCAGTGCACAAGGCGCTTGAGGAACATTATGGAGTGCGCCTTTCACAAGGCACACAAACGGTGCATGCGCTGCTAGCCACACCTGAGGAGTGCGAGTTATTGCAGGCATCTTCACCTTTGGCGGTGTTGGTCATTCGCCGCCGGACTTTGGATTGGCACCAGAAAGTGATCCTGTACAGCGTTAGCGTTTTCAAGGGTGAACATTACCGGCTACGCATGACGCTGCGCCGTAATTGAGGAGGAGCTCTGTATGTCGTCAGATAACCCTGTCGCTGCCGTATTGCTTGCTGCTGGCGGCTCTTCTCGCTTTGGGCAACCCAAGCAGTTGCTGGAATGGGAAGGACGCCCCTTGATTGCACATCTCGCCGATGTTGCTTGGGCGGCAGGACTCAGCCCGATCACCGTCATTCTCGGTGCGGAAGCGGAACGCATCGCACCAGTGCTTGCAGAGAGATCCGTGAGGGTCTTGCGTAACTATCGCTGGGCTGAGGGGCTTGGCTCAAGTGTAGCTCTGAGCGTATCAGTCCTGATGAATAGCCCCGCCGCCGTCTTTCTACAAGTGGATCAGCCTTTTGTTACACCGCATCTACTTCGGGCTTTAGTAAGCCAGTGGCGCAATACCATCCCACGTCCTGGAATCGTGGCTCCTACCTGGGAGGAGCGTTTGGGTAGCCCGGTGCTTTTCGACCGGATGCTATTTCCGGAACTGGCACAATTGGCGGCAGATGTAGGCGGGCGGGCGCTTTTCAAGGCGCATGCTGAAAAGATCTTACCCTATCCTGTAACAGATCCTCTGTTGCTGGCTGATGCCGACACCCCCGACGTTTTTGCGCAGCTCCAATCTCTGCGCCGGGACCCGGCGGCACTCCTGCCCTCTATCCGTGCCGTGATTTCCGATATGGATGGTGTTCTCTGGCGTGGTTCCAGTCCTTTGCCGGGTTTGCGGAATTTCTTCGTTTTGTTAGAAGAACATGGATTGGACTATATGCTGGTGACCAACAATGCAAATCAGTCTGTGGCCCATTATGTGGAAAAACTAAAGCACCTGGGCATCTCTACCACACCTAACCATGTTTTGAATTCCGCTGAAGCCACTGGCGATTATCTTGCACAACATGCCTCACCGCACGCGACTGTGTATGTGGTAGGCGGACCGGGACTGCGCGAGGTTTTGACTCACCGTGGATTTGTTCTCACCGATGGGAATACAGCGGATTATGTAGTTGTCGGATGGAATCCCACCTTCACTTGGGAGGACATGGCTAAAGCAACCCTGCTGATTCGCCAGGGGGCGCGCTTCATTGGCACCAATCCTGATCGCTCCTTTCCTTTGGAAAAGGGCCTCGTCCCTGGAGCAGGCGCGCAGTTGGCGCTGCTTGAGGCGGCTACGGATGTGGCACCCTTCGTCATCGGCAAACCCGAACCGGTGCTTTATGAGCAAGCAATAGTCCGCATGCGCGCCAGCCCTGAAACAACCCTGGTCATTGGCGACCGGTTGGATACGGATATCCTAGGGGGGTTGCGGCTTGGGATGCCCACGGCAATGGTGCTTTCGGGCATCAACAGCCTTGAGGATGTGCACCGTTCGCCCATTCACCCCGATTTGATTTTTGACGACCTGGAATCTTTGACGGCAGCCTGGCGCACGCGTCTGGAAAACCGATAGCACGCCGGGGCAATTTCTTCGGTATGATGACTCGTGGTGATGTTAATGATCAATGGCAAAGTGCTCAGGAGGGGTGGCAGTGACGGAAAAACCTAATCTTTATGACTGGGACCTCCCGGAACTTGAGACACAATTGGCTGCCTGGGGGCAACCATCTTACCGTGCCCGGCAAATCTGGGAGTGGCTCTACCAGCGCCTCGTCACCGATTTCGATGCGATGAGCTCCCTCCCCAAATCCTTGCGCGAGCAACTGGCTGCGCATACCACTCTGGCAATGCCTACCGTTCTCTCGCGGCAAGAATCTCTGGATGGCGAAACCCGCAAAGACCTGCTGGCGCTGGCTGATGGCGAACAGGTCGAGGTGGTATTGATGCACTACATTGAGCGCCACAGCGCGTGCCTTTCCACACAGGTGGGCTGCGCCATGAGCTGCGCTTTCTGCGCCACCGGGCAGATGGGTTTTGTCCGGCAGCTTAGCAGCGGCGAGATTGTCGCACAGGCGTTGCATCTACAACGGGAACTGCTGACCCGCGCGGAGAGCCTTTCTAATATCGTGCTGATGGGGATGGGTGAACCGCTGTTGAATTACGATGCCACTTTGACCGCCATCCGTAAATTGGTGCATCCTCGGGGTTTTGGCATGGGGCAACGCCGCATCACGCTGAGCACAGTAGGAATCGCGCCAGGGATTCGCCGTCTTGCGGAAGAATCTCTGCAGATCAACCTGGCAATCTCCCTCCATGCTGCCACTGATGCGCTGCGACAACAGCTCATGCCAGTGAACCGCAAGTACCCGCTGGACGCGCTCTTTAGCGCTGTACATGCCTACCTGCAGGCAACCAATCGTCGTGTGACCTTTGAGTGGGTGCTGATTCACGAACTCAATGACACCGTGGAACAGGCGGAAGCCCTCGCAGCTCGGCTGAGTGGTTTGCTGGCGCATGTCAATCTCATTCCCCTTAACCCGACCGCGGGTTTTGCCGGGCGCCCTTCCTCTCAGGAACGCATCGCGGCTTTTACGGAGATATTGGAGCGCCGGCATATCGCGCATACCGTGCGACTGCGTCGTGGGGGTGATATCAGCGCCGGTTGTGGACAGTTGCGGCGACGTGTGCAACAAGCGTGAACGCTGGTGACAGGATTTCTCGGCAACGCCGGGTTGGGAATCGTTTGATCAATAAAACCTGTTGCGTGAGCCAAGTCGTAAGAAAAGCGTAAGAGTTGCGTCAAGCAGTGTTTTCTCATGTGCGGTATAGTATAGATACAACAGGGGCTTAGACACAAACCAGCGTTAAGTCAGATTCTCCTCCTTCTGTAGAACCGGGGGCTATGGGACAGCCCCCGGTTCGCATTTGTATCAACCGGCGGTTCTCCCCTCAAAAAACGCCATTTTCAGGCGCAACTCACACGATTCTCCACAACCCGTAGTTGCAATGGCTCGGGCTCCTCGAGCTTGTCACTTTGATCTGAACCTTCTTCTTGCCAGAAACCTTAGCTATGCTATGATGCTCGGCAATGGGCTGTGCCATGGGAATGAAAGGATAGACGATGACAATTCGACGTCTGACATTGACGGCTCTGATGGCTGCATTAGTCTTTGTGTTGACTGTAGCGGTGCGTTTGCCTACCGCGGCGGGCGGATACCTGCATTTGGGTGATGCAGCGATTGCCTTCAGTGCGTTTGCATTCGGCCCCTGGGTGGGTGGAGTTGCCGGCGCATTGGGGACAGGCCTCGCAGACCTCTATGGAGGTTACCCGCAGTTTGCACTCATCTCATTTCTCGTTCATGGGCTGCAAGGCTGGTTAATGGGATGGCTCGTTCAGCGCCGAATGACTACGGGCATAGTGGTGTTGGCGGTTGTTTGCGGCAGTGCTATTGTGGTTGCCGGATACTTTGTAGCTGAGATTTTCCTTTTTGGTATTGCTGCGGCGCTAACTGAAGTGTTGCCGAATACTTTGCAGAGTGTGGTTGGCGCTGTTCTTGGCGTTTCCCTCTATTTGGCGATGAAGCGGGCTTATCCCCCCATTACGCGATATCACGAGCGGGAAAGGCGTTAATGAATGCGGCTGCGCCTGCAATCTTAGCTCAGGACCTGAGTTTCCGTTATCCATCTTATGACAGCACGGCCACTTCTCAGCCAGTGCTGCAGCACCTCAACCTGCAGGTAGAAACTGGGACGGCATTAACAATCGCGGGCAGTAGTGGCAGCGGCAAAAGCACTCTCTGCCACGTGCTTGCAGGATTGGCGCCCCGCCATACTGATGGGGAGATACATGGCACACTGCACATCGCCGGTCACGACCTCCTTGCCGCGGCGCCTTCGCCACGACTGGTAGGGCTACTCTTCCAGGATGCTGCGGTACAACTCTTCAACACCACTGCAGAAGATGAAGTCGCTTGGGGTCTGGAAGCGCTTGAAGTAGCTCCAGAAACGATTGGCGCCCAGGTAATGCTGGCATTGCGCCGCTTTGGCTTGCTAGACCAACGCCATCGCGCCCCCTGGCAACTCTCCGGTGGGCAACAGAAGCGCCTGGCATTGGCGGCTTTATGGGCAATGCGCCCCCAGGTGTTGTTGCTCGATGAGCCCTTCCAGGGTTTGGACCCGGCGGGGCAATCTGAAGTGTCAATCGCTCTTGAATTGTTGCGTCAGGAAGGCGCTACGTTGCTGTTCACCACGCCGGATTTCGGCGAAGTGACACACTCACAGGCTGTGGCTTTGCTGGAAAGTGGCATTCTTGCCAGCCCCTGCCCTGTCGTCGATCTTGCCGCCCATGGCAAACGTTTGGAAGCTGCGGGGCTTATTTGCCCGGCAGAAGCCTGGAATCAGCTGCGTGATACCCGTAGTGTGATTACTTCGGTCCCCGCATTGGAAACTCGGAACCTTCGTTTTCGTTACCCTAATGGTCCGGCGGTGCTTCACGGCATCAATCTGACTATCCCGCGTGGGGAATGCGTTGCTCTGGTAGGAACAAATGGCGCTGGGAAAACGACGCTGGTACGACATTTCAATGGTCTGTTGCGTCCCACCATGGGGTCGGTTCGAGTCATGGAACAGGATAACGCATCGCGCTCAACCGGGCAACTGGCGCGTGAGGTGGGCTTTCTGTTTCAGCGGCCAGAACAACAGCTCTTTGCCGCAACTGTTCGTGAAGAACTGACCTACGGACCGCGCCGGCTGCGGTTTACCGATGTTGATGCCCGTGTCGAACGAGCGCTGACACACTTTGGTCTGCAAGATGTAGCCACATCACCTCCAGCCATTCTCGGTTATGGACGGCAACGTGCCGTGACCCTGGCAACGTTGGCTGCACTCGATCCCCCAATCCTCATTCTCGATGAACCTACCGCAGGTCTCGACGGACGTGGGCGGCAGCAGCTCCTCGCCTGGTTGGCTGAGCGTCGTGCAGCCGGCACGACGTTGATTCTGGTCACGCATGAGATGGCGTTAGCCCGGTCAGCAGACCGGGTCATCGTGTTGCACGAGGGACGGGTCACTGCGGACGGTGTGCCCGCCGAGATACTGCCGCACCTGGCGTGGGAGGCTGCAGCGTGAGTTTTTCCCTCGATCTCTATGTGCCGGGACGTTCCTGGTTACATCGCTGCGATCCAAGAGTCAAACTCTGGATGATGTTACTGGGCTTAGTTCTGGCTTTTCGCTGGACACACCCACTTACGCAAGCCATTTTTGTGGCTAGCTTGTTGCTGACACTGCGTTTAGCGGGGGTCAGTTGGCGCACTCTAGGTTGGCTGTGGCAGCAAATGCGTTTATTGGTGGTGTTAATGCTGCTGTTGCAGCCTCTTTTCTCACCATCCGGAAGAATCCTGGCGCAAGTGGGACCACTGACCCTAAGTTTGGGCGGGATATCCAGTGCAATGTTGCTGGCGCTGCGTGTGCTGGCGATGGCTTTTCTCACCGGCGGATTGCTTTTCACCACAGACCAGCGCGCCTTGGTGCGGGCTTTCGTGCGTTTGGGATTACCTTACACCTGGGGTCTCACTCTGAGTCTCACGCTCCGTTTCCTGCCTGCAATCGGCAATCTGGCAACTACTGTGCGTGAAGCACAAGCCTCGCGGGGATGGGTTGCCGAGGGGAACTTGCTCCGCCGGGCGCGGGAGTACCAACCTGTGCTGATTGCCATCATCATCGGCGCGCTGCAATTGAGCGATCAGCTCACCCTGGCTCTGGCGGCGCGCGGGCTTGGTTACACTCAAAAGCGCACCAGCTGGCGTGAACTGCGCTTTCGGCATCTGGATTGGTGGGTGTTGGCATTGAGCACCCTGGTCTTTGCCGCGGGCTGGGGAGCAAGTCTGGTCTTTCCTGCATTATAGAGTCGACCACTCCTGAAGGTCCCGTTCGGCATTTTGCCCCGACATGAAAGTTAGCAGCTGAAACCCTACTTCAGCGTGAGACCCTCGCTCTAGCGGACTTTAGTCCGAGATTTTCGCCATGTGGTGGAAGTCTGAACAGTTACCTTTGTGGCACAAGTTGTTGCTCTCATGTCTTGTGTTATACTCCCACTAGATTCTATTGCATACAAAGTCCCTAAGCGAATCAGGAAGACTAGAGCGAGTTTCGTTGCCTATGGCTTTCCGAACACTATTAATTTATAACCCCACCGCGGGTCCCTGGGATATGACCCGTATCCTTAAACGCCTGGCGGAAGATCTGGGCGCCCACGGTTGGCAGGTCGAACTGGTCGAGACACACAAATCTGGGGATGCTATGTGGCTCTCGCGCCAGGCTACGCATGATGGGCTAGATCTGGTACTGGTTGCCGGCGGCGATGGTACGATCAATGAGGCTACCAATGGGCTGGTCGGATCGAATACCATTTTGGGCATTGTGCCGGTTGGCACCGGGAATATTTTGGCGCATCAAATGCACATGCCGATTCTCTCACCGGTTCCACCCTACCAGGTCAGCGAGGTCGCTGAGAGTCTGCTGAAAAGCCGTGTGCAGCGAGTGGATGCGGGTGTCATTAACGGGCGTTATTTTATCTGCTGGGCTGGTGCGGGTCTAGATGCCGAGATTGCCGCGCAATTGGAACCGCGGACCCGATATGCCAAGCGACTGCGCACTCTGCCCTACATCATTGCCGCTTTTTCGGTGGCATCCTGGTTCAAAGGCTTCCGCACCCGGGTTGCCGTCGAAGGACGCGCTTTCAATACCCGAGCTTTGCTCGTCGTAGCCAGCAATATTCAGCTCTACGCGGCTTTTTTCACCATCGCCCGTCACGCTTACATGGATGATGGCTTGCTGGACATCTTTATCTTCAAGGGTCTTGGACTCGGTTATGTGTTGCGTCATTTTCTGCACATGCTGATTGGCCAACGACATCTCCATGATCCGGCTGTGATTCAAGTTCTCACGCGTCAGATACAGCTAGAGACCATCCCGCGTGTGGCGGTACATTTGGATGGCGACCCCTTTGGCGAAACTCCTGCGATCATTGGATTGGAAGCAGGTGCACTCCGTTTCCTGACGCCTCCGCAAGCTCCTGGCGATTTGTTTTGCAAGGCACCCGAGGAGATCCTTTAGGTGCGGCGCAATGTCGTATAGACGAGCAGATTGCGTTATTATGAAGCCTGATTGAAAGGAGATTTGGCATGCCCACATTTGACTTACCCGAACCCCATATCACCCCAGAGGAGTGGCGACGCCTGTTCCGCGCGGCTGAGGCTTTCAAAGCAGCCATGCCCTGGAATTGGATGTTCGAAGAACTGCTGTTCGCCGTGCAGAATCCTGAGACCGGTGAGATGGGGTTTTGCTCCATCACCGGTGAAATACGTGAACATCATGCTTTGATCACCTACCTCGGTGAGGTGGGCCTGGGATGTTACCTCACAGCTCTGCGGGGGATGAAATATGCTAGCGCTTTTCTTGGGGAACGTGAGCATGGCATGATGTTACTTGAAACGCCGCAGTTGCAAGCATCTTTTGAATCACGCCAAACGCTCACTGCACTAGATTGGCAGATTGTGCAGGAAGCCAAAGTGAGGATCCGTGAACGCAAACTGTGGCCCTTTTTCCGCAACTTTACGCCCGCACGGCTTCCCTGGTACATCAATGGACCACAGGCGCGTTTCCTAACACTGTTGCTGGAACAGGCTCTGATAGTGACTCAAGCTCAGCAGCAAGGCGAAATCTCAATTCCGCCGTTGTTGGAGGCGGATACGCTTCCCACTACCCTACCATTGTTGTCACGTGTTATCGAAGATGGAGAGTGGGTTTTCAAGCAACAGGTCTTCGTTCCTCAGTACCCCGTCGTTGCCAGCGAGAGTCAGATATCGGATCAGGATCTTGCTGCCCTACGGCACAAGCTACCCTTGAAGAATGTTGAAGTGCAAGTGCATCTGGCGATGATGCCAGTACCAATCGAAGAGGGAAGCCCGCCGCCATACTTCCCCTATACCCTGTTGGTGGTGGATGCACAGGAGGGGGCTGTACTGGACGTGAGTTTGCTGATGCCGCAGCCATCTCTGGCAGACTTGTGGACACAGGTATTGCCAGCGTTGCTTTCTGCCTTTGAACGACTGGGGAGACGCCCCGAAAGCATGCAGATAGCTTCTGAGCGGTTATACAGTTTACTGGCGATGCCGATGGGGCAACTGGGTATCAAACTATCGCGGGTGCAGGAGCTTCCGGCATTGGAAGAGGCTTATCTAGATTTAGAGGACTGGATGCGACAACAGCGTGGGATGGCATAGTATGATCGATTATCATGTCCACTCCCATCACTCCTGTGATGCCTATTCGACGATGGCCTCAATAGCCGAGGCTGCGCATCGCACCGGGCTGCAGGGATTTGCTTTCACAGACCACCTGGAATGGATTCCAGAAGACGAAGCGACGGGTTTCCTGAATTTCGAAGCCTATTTCGCAGAGCTGCGCGCACTTCAAGCGCAGTGGAACGGCACGCTTGAGGTGCTTGCCGGCATTGAAATCGGCAACCCGCACCTCTTCTCTGAGCAAGTGCGCACGGCTTTATCAGCCTGGCCCTGGGATTATGTCCTTGGCTCAACCCATTGGGCGGATAATATTCCGGGTTGGTTACCGGTAGCTTTTGATGATGGGATTGAAGTAGCTTACGAGCGATACTTCCGGGAATTGCTGATTCTGGCGCGTGAAGGCGAGTTTGACGTTATGGCGCATTTTGACTTGGTTAGGCGCGACTCGTGGGCGCAGCTACAACAGACCCTGCCCATCGAGGACTACGCGGGAGTTGTGGATGCTGTCCTTGAATCGGTCATCGCACGCGGCAAAGGCCTGGAAATCAACACCTCACCTCTGTCCCGCGGGCTTGCAGAACCTTGTCCTGGGTTAAACGTGTTGCGCCGGTACCGCGCCCTGGGCGGCGAGATTCTGGTCTTCGGTTCAGATGCGCATAAACCAGAACGAGTAGGTCAACATTTCGAGCAGGCTCGGTTGCTGGCAAAGGAAGCCGGTTTTTCACATCTGGCGCACTATCGAGAGCGGCAGATTGTTGGGTGGGAACCTCTGTAAAAAGTCCGTTCTGGATGGAATTGCTAATACCGGAGAAATTGTTGGAGCACAAAATGGGCGGAAGTCCGCTAATGACCATTGTAATCCCCGCTTATAATGAAGCACACCGCCTGCCTGAAACTCTGAGGCGCGTGGTCGCCTTTGTGGAAGCGGCGTCTGCGTCGCTGAATGTACTCGTGGTGAATAACAATAGCCGTGACGAGACCGGCGCCATCGCTTTGGCAGTGGCTGCTGAGCATTCTTGCCTGCGCGTGATAGACCAGCCCATTCAAGGAAAAGGCGCTGCAGTCCGCAAAGGAATGTTCGAGGCGGATGGACGCTATGTGTTCATCTGTGATGCGGACCTTGCCATGCCCATCGAGGAATTACCCAGGTTTTATCCAGAGCGCCTCGGCAAAGATTACGATATTGCCATCGGCTCCCGTGAAGCCCCTGGCGCACGGCGCTTCAATGAACCTTTTTACCGGCATCTTATGGGGCGGGTTTTTAATCTCATGGTCCGGGTTCTGGCAGTGCCGGGGATTCAGGATACGCAGTGTGGCTTCAAGGCATTCCGACGTGAGGTGGGACAGCGGATTTTTGCGGTTCAGAAAGTTGATGGCTTTGCCTTCGATGTCGAAGTACTGGCGATTGCGCGCCGTTGGGGATCCCCTATCATCGAGGTTGGTATTCCCTGGTATTATGGCAAAGGGGGCAGCATTCATCCTCTGCGCGATGCCTACCGGATGTTCCGTGAAGTGTTAGCCATTCGCCGCCATATCCGCGCCGGCAGATATGATCATGCAGGCTCCTAAAAGCTGGCTTTGTGGTGGCGGTGGGTGCGTTTCAACTTTGGGAAAAAAGCAAGCCCATCATCATGCAAATGGCTTTTCTTTGAGTGATTTTCCTCATTTTGTGGTATAATAAGTGCGGGGATGATAGGTTTCGACGGGGAAGGTTTGTCGCAGGCTGCGAGTCGGGGAGGCTCCGTTCCCGCAAACCCAGGAGCAAAAAACAAATGCCACTCCTATGGCAAACCGCTGGGCGCCGGTCGCCGTCGCTGCGTAAGCAGCGGGTGATTGACCCCACGACCTGACCGGGAATCCGGTCACGCCCCTCCGGCAGTTCGCTGGTATGTCGGAGTAAGGTGTAATAAAATCAGCGCGCAGCCCGCCTTACGCCGATAAGGCGCGTCAAGACTATCGGCTGGTTCGGATGCGGCGCGGTCGGCTGCGACCCACCGAACAAGAACGAAAACGCCGACTACACTCGTAGACGCTTGTTGCAGAATTCTTCGGACGCGGGTTCGATTCCCGCCATCTCCACTCAGGGTCGGGAGTTTTCCGACCCTGTTTTTTTAGCAGGGATTCTCCGTGCGGCGTTTCTTACCGCATGGAAGCGTTGCGCCGTTGGGAAAACCAGCATATAGAGACTCCGCATCATTCTTTGGTAGAATCGAGCGCATGATATCTGATCAACCTCAACCAGTGCCGCGTATCATTCTGCTCAGCGGTCCACGCCAGGTGGGCAAGAGCACCCTATGTCGAAAACTGGTCGCCCGCCTGCACGAAAATACGGTAGGCGTTGCCGGTTTTCTCACCATTCACACCGGTTCTCACGACCTTGAGGTCATGGAACTCCACAGCGGCGAACAATATCCATTGACTCTCCCCTTTGATGATGGCGCCGGGGCGGAACTAGGGCGCTTTCGCATGGATGGGGCGGCACTAAACCGCGGACTGCTATCGCTGCAGGGCGCCCTGCCCACAGACGTGCTTATTGTGGATGAACTAGGGCCGCTGGAATTCAGATTAGGGCGGGGGTGGTTGCCGGTTTTGAACCTGTTGAGGGCAGATTGTTGCCATGTGGCTGTGCTTGTGGTCCGCCCGGAGTTGCTGGCTGAAGCTCTTGAAAAACTGCCGGGACCTGTTACAACGGTGATTTATGTGACCCTGGAAAATCGCGATAGGATGCTCGGGACATTGACGTGGCTTACCAGAGATAGCGCGCAGGGATGGTGGAGTGATGATCCCCCAACCGCTACGGAGCGCACCAACCCAAGCGTGCCGGAATGCTACTGAATACAGCCTCTCTGGTGCTTTTGCTGTAGCCTGAAACACATTTTTGAGGAGATCTGCCGTGGAAAACTGGGGAATCGTGGGCTACAATTGGCTGGTGCAACAGCTGCAGCATGCTGTAGCAGCGGGGGTGGTCGCGCAGTCGTTACTCATCACGGGACCGGAGAGCATAGGGAAGCACACCCTGGCTTTGGCAATTGCCGAAGCGTTGCTGTGCGAGGCGCCCGACCCACTGCAGCGCCCCTGCGGTTTGTGTTCTGCCTGCCGGCGGGCAGCTGCCGGCAATCACCCCGATTTAGGGCTGGTAGAACCAGAAACGGAAGGTCGTGGAGTCAAAATCGAACAAATCCGCGATATGGAGAGATTTCTCTCCCTAACGCCCAATGTGGGCGCGCACAAAATCACCGTGATTACTGACTTGGAATTGATGAATCTGAATGCGGGTAATGCGTTGTTGAAAACACTTGAAGAGCCTCCCGCTTATGCACATCTGATCTTGCTAGCAACTGATGCTGACACGTTGCTTCCTACCATTGTTTCACGAAGCCAACACCTGCCGTTGCGCCCTCTCGATGATGCTATCATCGCTCAAGCGTTGGTGGAACGTTGGCATGCAGGCGAGGCGGAAGCCTCGCGCCTCGCCCGGCTTTCCGGAGGGCGGATGGGCTGGGCAGTGCGCGCGCTCACCGATCCGGCGCACCTGCAAGAAATGGAAGCCGCACTCGGGCAGTTGTTTGCGTTGCTGCAGATGGATTTGCCCGCGCGTTTTGAACTCGCACAGACACTGGCTCAAAACTCGGGCGGGCTATCGCAACTGCTGGAATATTGGCGTTTAGGTTGGCGTGATGTGCTGATGCTCCAGCAGGCAAATCCCCAAGAGTTGATGTTTTTGGAGCAACGCGCGACTTTAGAAGCGCTTGCCTCCCGGTTGGATGTAGCAAGCACGACCCGCATGTTGCATTTGCTTACCGAGGCGCAGGCAAACTTGCTGCGAAATGCCAATACGCGACTCTTATTGGAAACCTTGTTCCTCGATTGGCCCGAGCTCTATTGACGCGCCTTATTTATCGCCCGGTAATGATTCACACGCTACCCTATTGTGGTCGCATTGTCCAGATTCCCATCGCAAGGGGGCAAATTTGGACCGGAATCTGCTAAGTGGTGCGGTAGTTGATTTCAAGGAGGAGACACAGATATGAAAACGTCTGAGATTTTTCTGGAGTCATACGGTACACGGCGGTTGATGTTGGCGGTGCTGTTGGCTAGCACCATGATCCTGGCGACCTTCTTCCTTATCGCCCTACCTGAAGTCCTGGCGGGCACGCCGGGTTTTGTCAAACCACTCCCCTTCGGTCCTGGCGATAGCTTGACCTCAGCTATCGCTGTTGGGGATATGGATGGTGATGGCGATATGGATATCATTGCGGGGAATGAGGATGGCAATTACCTCTATCTCAACGCCGGGCGTGGTGATTTCTCCACTGAACAGGCGTTTGGCGATCCCAATGACGACGTGCTCGCCCTTGCAGTCGGCGATAGCGACGCTGATGGCGCTCTGGATGTAGCCGTGATTCGCGCGAACAACACGGGCGTGGTCTATCTCAATGATGGCACCGGCGACTTTACGGAAGCGATATCCTTCGGCAGTGCAACCTATGGCATGACCAGCGTGGCAATGGGGGATGTGGACGGTGATGGCTACTTCGATCTGGTCTGCAGCACGGCGGCAGGCGCGGACCGAATCTTCCACAACAACGCGGGCAACTCGTTCACATTGGCAGCGTCACTCGCGGTAAATGCAAGCTCCAGTGCAGCTCTGGCGGATCTGGATGATGACGGTTGGTTGGATATCATCATCGGCAGCATCAATGGTCCCAACCGGCTGTACATCAATGACCAGACGGGCGCCTTCGACCTCCTGGATACTTTTGGCAACGGGCAAGATGCCAGTCTGGCAATTGCCGACTTTGATGGCGATCAGAGCATGGATATCGTCGTGGGCAACAATGACGATTTGACAGAGGTCTACCTCAATGATGGTGCGGGAACGTTTACACTCGGGGCTACGCTGAACATCACAGCCGCTCAAACGACCAGCGTGGTAGCTGCGGATATGGATGGCGATGGTGATGTGGACGTTGTGGTCGGCAACAACCTGGAGCCCAACCAGGTTTACTTCAACGATGGAACCGGCGAATTTCCACTGTCGGGCACATTTGGTCCGGGGTCAGATAGCGCACAGGCAGTCTCAGCCGGCGACTTTGATGGCGATGGGGCGTTGGATATCGCTGTGGGGACTAGCGTCGAGCAAAACATGATCTACCTCAACGATGGTGGCGGCGGCTTCCCGACGGTGCTTCCCTTTGGCACCGATACTAACGTCACGCGCAGTGTTGCTGTTGGCGATCTGACCGGCGATGGTTATCTCGATCTGGTGCTGGGAGATGCCGGCAGCGGCCTGCTGGTGTATGAAGGCGATGGCATGGGAGAGTTCTCCACCGGCTTCAGCGCAGGAGCGGGAGCGATTTCCACCGTCGTACTGGGCGATATGGATGGCGATCATGATCTGGATCTCATTGCCGGCAATCTCGGCGCCATTGGACGTGTCTATCGCAACGATGGCAGTGGGAATTTCTCAGCCGGCGCCACCTTCGGCGCGACTGGCGATACGACCCAAGCCATTGTGGTAGGAGATTTGGACGGCGATACTGACCTCGATGTGGTTGCAGGCTATCAAAGCGGCTTCAACCGGATCTACCTGAATACGGGCGCGGGTGCTTTCGCCGCCGCACGGCCGTTTGGCATCGGTGATGAGTGGACCTTCAGTCTCGCACTGGGCGACCTGGACAATGACGGTGACCTCGATATCGTTGCCGGCAACTACAATGAACAGAATGCGGTCTACCTAAACGATGCCCATGGCAACTTCACTACCCGTTTACCCTTTGGACCGGAGGATGATTGGACTCGTAGTGTCGCAGTGGGCGACCTCAATGCTGACGGTGTGCTTGATGTCATCGTAGGCAACGAGGGACAACAGAATTTCGTCTACTTCAATGATGGCGCCGCAGGCTTCCCCATCAGCCGGCCCTTTGGTCCTGGTGCAGATTGGACGTATGCCGTAGCGGTTGCTGACCTCGACGCGGATAGCGATTTGGATATCGTGGTGGGCAACAACGGCGAACAAAATGCCGTCTACCTCAATGATGGTGTGGGTCTGTTCAACTGGACCACACCGGCAGCGACCTTTGGCGAAGCTACCGAGAATACACTCAGCGTGGCTATCGGCGACATGGATGATGATGGCTTGCCCGACATCGTCGCCGGCAATATGGACGAACAGAACGCGGTCTATCTTAACAATATCCGCTGGCCCAAGTGGTTGGTAAATACCCCACCCACCGTTCGCATGGGCTATCCAGGTCTGACTGCCGAAGGCGCTTTCTATACTTCTGCGGAAATCCTCTCCGGCGATATTGATATTGCCTATTACCTTTATGATGGCGAGAGTGACCCGGTGGGATACGTGCGCGCCTTCTTCTCACCTGATGGCGGCGGTAAATGGTATCCGGCTGTGGCAGCGGGCGGCGTAATCACCCAAGATCTGGAAGCCTCACCCTGGCCCACGGGCACGTTGCAGGTCTATACCTGGGATGTGAATGCCAGCGGCTTTTTCGGACGCTCCGACAACGTCGTCTTCCGTATCGTTGCCTATCCCGATTTTGCCCCGGTTGAGAATGGCGTGCCGGGGCCGTATCAGTGGCCCTACGCCGCAGCAACTACTTATCCTTTCCGCGTGCGCGGAAATCAAATTCGCGTTATGCAGGACGCACAACCGATGGCGGAAGTGCAGGTTTTCCACTTCCAGGATGGGGCGTTGCGTGCAGCCCCTTATGCCAACAATGCGGGGCAACCTTACTTCACCGATGCTCAGGGCTATCTTCAAGGGCGGGGTGAGCTGCATCTGGGAGACCGGCTTGTGGCTATCGCACCCATCAGGGCGACCGACACGTATACGCTTTACTATTCCAGCGGCGTGCCCACAGCTTCGGGGTTGGATGCGCATACGGTCACCGCATTGGGCGTGCAGACGTTGAACGTGGCATCGAACCACCCCTTGCTGCTCTTTAACCTTGACCTCAGTCTGGAATGGGACGCGCGCAACGATGGCACTTTCCTGACTGATCTCAATGAGGCTATCAAACGCACGTCAGAAGTGCTGTACGATGTGAGCGATGGGCAGATTGCGATTGGTGAAATCCGCGTACACCAGGAACGGGCGCAGTGGATTTCCTCCGATGTGGTGATGTACGCGCAAAACGGTATCCGCCCGCGCGCCAGCATGGGCGGCGTGACTTCGGAATTGCGCGACGATGTGGGCGTGAGCGGCGTGATCACCAACGCCTACGGACCGGGGCAAATCCGCATGGGACCGAACTGGGACCCCTTCGGGCAAAGCCTCGCAGAGTTGAGCTCTGATTGGCAGCGAGCCTTCGCGCATGAGCTCGCGCACTACTTGCTTTATCTACCGGATAACTACATCGGTGTGCAGGACGGCCTACCTATCTCGACCGATTGTCGCGGCAGTTTCATGACCAGCACTTACGACGACGCCTACAGCGAGTTCCTCACACGGACGGGTTGGGTGGGAGAATGCCTGGATACAGTCGCGGCACACCTGCTCAACCGTACGGATTGGGAAACAGTGCGGGCTTTCTACGGGGATCTGGTACAGCCTGTGGCACTCAACGTAGGACCAAGCCTGCTGCCGCTGGAAGTCGCCCGGGTACGCGTGCAGTCGCCACTCACACCGGCAACGACCTTGCCGCCAGCCTTCTTCGATCTCCGCAAAGCGACGGGCGAGCTGCTTGCCGTTCCCCGAGCGCAGGGTTATCTCTTCCAGACACAGGGAACGAGCGCGCTCACCGATGACAGCGTGATAGCATTGGGGGCCACAGTGGGCGGTGGCGACCGCGTGAAAGTGCGCGGGGCTGCGCCGGGTGACCGGTTGTGCGTTTTCGGTCCCTACAACGAGACGACCAACGTAGCGACGATGGGCTGCCTCCCTGCGTTGCAAGCGGGGCAACGTTCGGTGCCAGTAGCCACAGTGAGCAACTGGCAACCGCTCATCGTCGTCAATGCGGTCACCTCAGAGACCTGGGCGATTACGGTCACGCTGAAGACCTCTGTGAGTGGCCTCAACGTACAGGTCTATCCTGCCTACGGCGCGGCTGATGGCAGCGCGGGAACTGCCCCTTGGGCCGCGATGACGGTCAAACCGGGAAACCCGCTCGTTTACACCCGGCAGATGACACTGAACGATCCCGCGTTTGAGGGCTTCGTGCGCGTGTGGGTACCGGGTCAAGAGGGCCAGCGCGAAGCGTTGACGCAGATTTTCCTCAGTCCTCCTTGGGGTCCGAATACCGGTGGTGGTGGATTGAACGCTGATATGCGCGCCTGGGGCGCCAATTCCCGGCAGTTGGGGGCGCCAGTCGCTTCGGGCGATGGGCAGGTGACAATCTTCAATACCGACAACTTCTTCGCCGAGGCGGGGACCACCTCGCTCCAGGCGCTCAGTGAATTACCCCACCTCCCATCCTGGTTGACGCCGGTGGGGAAGGGCTACCGTTTTGTCTCTAGCGTAGATACGCCGCGCGCGCTCTTGTTCAACTACCACCAGCGCGATGTGCCGGAAGGTTATGAACATACCATCCATATCTACTTCCAGCCAGAGGGCAGCAGCGCATGGCAGCGCTTGCCCACGACACTGGATACAGCCCACAATCAAGCGACAGTACAGATGCCCGGCAACGGCGAGGGCACCTATGCGCTGCTCTCCACACTCGATGTGCCGCTCCACGGTCCTGGTTGGAATCTCTTCGGCTACCTCAATTTACCGCGCCGCACGGTTGCGGATGCGCTGGCTTCGATTGCCGGACACTACACGCAGATCGCAACCTATGATCCACTGACGACGGCGCAATGGCGTATTTATGATGTCGCCGTCACAACAGAGCATCCGCTGTATGCGGGCCTGGTGAATGATCTCACACATCTGGAGTCACCGCGGGGCTATTGGATTCACGCGACCGATAGCATCACCCTCTTCCTCAAAGTGCCCGCGCCAGGGGAGTTGAACCCCCAGACTGCACAGGCTGCTGCGTTGCCGCCCGCCACCTTCTATGGTCCAGTGGCGCCAACTGACGGTTTTACACCCCAGGCGGGAATGCCCGTCACGACTACCATCAACGGTGTTACGTGTGGTCGCGGCACGGTGGTTGCCTGGTCCGGTGGTTTGGCTTACCGCGTCATGGCGGTATCCGATACAGGCGATAGTTGCGGCTTGGATGGGCGCGCGGTGCGCTTCATGGTGGGTGGGCAGCTCTACCCACAAACGGCGGAATGGGAAAACTCTCGCGCCTGGTATGTCCCCCTGGGAGGACAGCCAGAGTACCACGTGTTCCTCCCCTTGGTCTTGAGGAACCTCAAGCCCTAGACTTCGAAACTGCAATCCCGAAGAAAGTTTTGCGGCAGGCG
>JAKJAC010000129.1 GCA_022707705.1 Chloroflexota bacterium | reverse complement strand
TTGGCGTTGCCCTTGTTCAAAAGTTGTGTTTTTGCGCCGATTTAGCCCTTTTCGCTACTATTTGCACAAAACTTACGTTAAGAGAAGTTTTATCTTGATGAACTATCAAAACTGAACCTGGTCATGATGTCACGCTCGGTTGATTCCAGCTGGCACCGCTTACCATTTGACCAGTGCAGCAACGCTGATAAAGAGCACCGCTGCCAGGCTCAGCACCCCCAGATTGAATCCCAACAGTCCGGTGTTTTCGCGGTTTACTCCACGCAATCGCGCCAGTATGAAAGGCGCACAGATCGCACCACCGGCAATGAAGAGCTCCAGGGGCCACAGAAAAGCCCATTGCTCCCAGTTTCCGGTCAGGGTGTAGTAACTGAAAAGCATGCCGTTCCCTAACACAAGCAGCGTGGGGATCAGTAGCCAGATGGATTGCGCCGTCCACATGACGGCACTGAGAATCAGGCTGACCAAAAAGAGCTCCGCGGGCCAACCGTAGGTGAAAAGCGGTCTTGTAGTGATCCCTGCTGCCATGATGCCTAACAGGTTCCATGCCGGCGCAAACGTGCTGGCGGCAATGATGGTTCCTGTCTCACCTTTGACCGGCAGCCGATAAGTATTGCCGCGCAACCGTAGCGCGAACGTTTCACGCGGGGTGGTGGCAGCGGGACGCACCAGTTCTAACGCTTTTGAGGGCACTGCTGTCACGTTTGTGTCATCATCTGCAAAGCCGGTGTCGGTGACTTGGGCGCGGGCAGCGCCGGAATAGATCGCTACGTCCTCGGTGGGTGCTTCCACGGTCGTGAAGGTGAGTGGCGGCGGCAGTTGCTCTG
Organism: Chloroflexota bacterium; assembly: GCA_022707705.1. GTDB lineage: Bacteria > Chloroflexota > Anaerolineae > B4-G1 > SLSP01 > JAAZNO01. Next base: position 11,074 of record JAKJAC010000129.1, on the reverse strand, counting down.
GCAGAGGTAGTTCCAGCTCCTGCGCGGCGCGGCGCAAGGCTTCAGCCATCTCGGCTGCGCTCTGATAGCGCGCTTCAGGCTGTTTCGCCAGCGCCTTGAGCAACACCCGTTCCAGCGGTTGCGGGATGACTACATCCCCAGGAAGCGGCAACGGGTCGTTGACATGGCGCAGCAGCACTGCCAGCGGTGTGTCGGCATCGAAGGGGGGGCGTTGCGTCAGCATCTCGTAGAGCACCACCCCGATGGAATAGAGGTCGCTGCGCGGGTCGCTGTGTCCTTCGAGACCTTGCTCTGGGGCCACGTAGGCAACGGTGCCGAGCAGCGCATCTACGGCGGTGTGTCGCGCACCCCCCACGATCTGTGCGATACCGAAATCTCCCAGCACGGCTTGTCCTTGCCGGCTAAGCAGAATGTTGGCGGGTTTGATGTCCCGGTGAATCACGCCTTCGGTGTGGGCATAGCCCAAGCCGTTGAGCACATCCAGCAACACCCGTAAGCTTTCTCCGAGGGGCATGTGGTCGTTCCGTGTGTGGTAGGCTTGCAGGCGGCTTTTCAGTGTGTCGCCTTCCAGGAGTTCCATCACCATGTAGTAGATGGGTCCAGCGCCTGTTGTCTCCACATCGAAATCGTAGACCTGGACGATGTTGGGGTGGCGCAAGCTGGCAACGGCTCGGGCTTCTCTCTGGAATCGCGCCAGGAAGTCCCCCGCATCTACCAGATCGGAGCGCAGAATTTTCACGGCAACATAGCGATCCAGTTGAGCGTGGTAGGCGCGGTAAACCCGCGCCATTCCTCCACGCCCTAGTGGGTTGAGAATCTGATATTTGCCGAGCATCTGTCCTTCGATCTGGCTTTGCATAAACTGGCTCCGAAAAGAGGTTTAACAGCGTTCGTCTGGCGAGGTTAAGCCATTCCTGGAGTCTAGCTGCCGCGGGGGCTGATGTGACCTGATCCCGTGACAACGCTATGGACAGCAGGTGTGCCGCTATAGATGATCGAGCCACTGCCGGTAAGGCGCGCATCCAGTTGCTCTGCAACTTGAATGTGTGCTGAGCCGCTGCCGGTAAGGTGCAAGATGGCGCGGTTGCTTTGCAGGTCGTCAGTCAGGTAGTTGCTGGAACCGCTCAGATTCAACTGTTGGCTACTCACTTTGCCGGCAATGCTCATGTTCCCGGAACCGGTGAGGTGGGTTTCCAACTCGGTGGCGTTGAGGGTGGCAATGTGGATATCACCGGACCCGGATAGGCGTGTGCGGCAGGTCTCAGCTTCGATGCGTCCAAGCGTCACATCTCCTGACCCGGTCAGCCGCAAGGTAAACTCTTCGGCGCGGAGCTGCTCAGATGTAGCGGAACCGCTCCCTGTGACGGTGAGCTCCTCCAGGGACTTGACCTGGAGGAAAAAACGCACGGGTTGGGTAGGGCGAAGCAGGGTGTGGGTGCTCTGGCGGATGACGAGCTCGCCGTTGTGGACTTCGGTCTCGAAATACGGAAGCAGGTTGTCCTCCGCTTCGATACGTAGTCCCTCCTCTTCACCTTGGACAATGGTGAGTTCCCCGATGGTGGCGAAGCTGACGCTGGTGAAGTTTTGTACTTCATGCGTCTCGGTGCGAACGTTGCCGGACCCTTTGATACCAAAAGCGCCGGCGACGGTGCACCCCATGGCACTGAATCCTAACATGAGAATGAGAGCGAACATCAAACCTGGCCTTTCCATGAGTGTAGCCTCCTTAATGCTAATGTTGTGGCAACAGATTTCTGTGTTACCGTGATTACAATAACACAAGCAGGCGGAGGCTACCTATCCGATCACCAACAGCAAACTATCAGAAGGCTATCAATTCGTAAGGAGAATCTGCTTCACTCCCGCATCAACAACTTGTAACCCAGTCCGCGTACGGTGAGGAGTGCTTGCGGATTGCCGGGGTCGGTCTCGATTTTGGCGCGCAGTCGCCGTATCAGGTTTTCGATCTGGTAGTCATAGACGCTATCCTGATATTCGGGCCAAACGGCTTGGGCAATCTCATCTTTGGAACAAATCTGACCATGCTGTGCGACCAGATAGACCAACAGCTCAAACTCTTTAGGAGAGAGCGTGATTGCCTCGTGGTTCACATGCACGATGCCCGCAGCGACATCCACCTCCAGTTCTGGAAAACGCGACTCGCACAGGGTGGTATCAGGGTCGTGATAGATGAGTAAAACATCGCCGACCAGCACCCGATTGCCATCGTGGAGCTCCACCGGAGCTAATACCCGCTCATCATTACAGAAAGTGCCGTTAGCGCTGCCGAGGTCTTCCAGGATGCGCCGCCAACCCTCACGTCGTATCTGAGCATGCGCGCGGGAGATGCGCTTGCTGGTAATGACAATAGTGTTCTCGATAGCTCGCCCCAGCGTGACCAAATCCTGTTCCAACAGGTGCTCGCGTCCTGTGGGGTCGGTGAAATACGGGCATGCCCGGCTTGGAGATTCCGTCATGAGCAACTCCTTCATGAGCTAGCAGGAAACAGAAAGCCAGACTATCCTTCAGACAGCGACTTTTTGTTATTCACTCTCTATGCACCTGATTCTGGTGCCCCCTTGGACCTCTGAATGAATGCTGCCAGATCTGCCTGGAGCTGCACCAATGAGGGCCGGTTGACGTACATCATGTGTCCGGCTTCATAGTAGTTCATACTGACGTTGCCCTGCAGTTCGGCATCTAGCTCCAGATGATTGAAGGTGTACTCTGTCGCAAAGTACGGTGTGGCGAAATCATAGTAGCCGTTGGCGATGAAGATCTTGAGATAGGGATTCTGGCACATGGCAGCGCGTAGTGTCTCGGCTACATTCACGTATTGATTTTGGAAATTGCTGTAGTCCCAGGTCTTGTGAAGGCTCGTGAGTACCTCGTACGGGAGGTCACTGGTAAACTGCAACTCGCGACGGACATAGTCATTGAGGGTGGCGGCATAGGCACCCTGAATCACCGCGTAGCTCGGATCGTATTCAAAGTGCTCCCCGGCGGCGTCCCGATCCACGCCCTTGAAGCGGCTGTCGAGCCGTCCAACCGTGCGGCGCTCCCGTCGCAGCAGTTCCTTTACGAAGCGATAGATATTGATTCGTAGATTTGTCTGCGAGATGTAATCCTCGGATAGCCCGGTGTAATCTGCCAACCGCCTGGCGAGCGCGGCTTGTTCTCCGGCGGGGAGGCGTGCGCCTTGCATCAGCGCCAGCGTATACTCCGTGCGGGCGAAGAGTTCTACTTCGTCCAGCAAATCCCGCAGTGGGCGGTTTTGCAGGGCTTCAGGCAGACAGCCATGGTACCAGGCAGTGGCAGTGTAGGTGGGTAGAAAGAGTATGTAGGGCAAGTCATTGCCGGTGTGAAAACTTACGCTTTGGAAATTGAGCACGGTGGAAATCAGCATGATGCCGTTGAGGTAGAGGCTGTGGCGATTCTGAAGCGTTCCGGCAAGCGCTGCCGCGCGGGTGGTGCCATAGCTCTCCCCAATCAGGAATTTGGGCGAGCTCCAGCGTTGGAAGCGGGTGGTGAAGAGCCGGATGAATTCACCCATCCATTCGGCGTCTTGCTCTAATCCATGGAATTGTTTGGCTTCCTCACCCGGCGTCGGGCGGCTATAGCCAGTGCTCACAGGATCGATAAACACCAGATCCGTCTCACCGAGCAGCGAGAAGGTATTATCTACCAGCTGATAGGGTGGGGGCACAGGTCCCCCATCTTCCGCCAGGTGGACGCGCCGGGGTCCCAGAAGCCCCAGATGCATCCAGATGGACGAGGATCCTGGTCCGCCATTGAAGGAGAAGGTGATGGGCCGTTTGGAGGGGTCTTCTACCCCGTCGCGTGTATAGGCAACGAAGAAGACTGAGGCTTTGGGGATGGTGCCGTCTTCAGCCTTGAGAACCATTGTTCCAGCGACCGCGGTGTAGGCAAGCGCCTCGCCGTTACCCTGCAGCACGTGCTGTGTGCTTATCTGTTCCTCTTTAGGTGTTTCTGGTTGGGGCTTGGGGGATTCAGTTGGATCTACCATGATTTCTCCTTGTCAATCGCTGATGGGAAAAGTGACCAGCAAAAGCACGCTACTTGCTGACTCCGGATCTACATCGCTTCCCGGAGCACATTCTGGATCACACGGATGGAGGGAAGGGGGGCGCGGTGTTCCAATGTTTCAACCCAGTCTTCCGGCACCGGTCCCTCCTGAAAGCTGGTCAGGCGTTCGACATCGGCTTTGCTTGCGCCGACGACCAGGCGCTGAAGACCGCTCCACCAGATATTGCCGTAACATTGGATGCAGGGTTGGGCACTGGTGACCAGTTCTAGTCGTGGCAGAGAGTCAGCGCTCAGATCGAATGTTCCGCAGACCTGTTGCGCTACCATAATGGCTACGGCTTCAGCATGCGCGAGTGAGCAATGCGAGGCAACCACGATGTTGATGCCCGGCGCGATTAGTTCGCCCGTCTCTTGTACGAAGACGGCGGCGCCGAAGGGACCGCCGGTGCCTTCCTGGATATTACGCTCCGCAAGCCGGATGACAAAAGCCATACGCTCTTCAAGAGTGGGCAAGCAAAGTGCCGGTGATCTGACTTCTTCTGCAATCCATTTGGGCAGGCGTAATGTGATATCAGGATACATGCTTCCTCCCCCATAGAGTGCTAGTTACTATCGTGCGCATGATGCACGATTTTACTGCCGTCATGCAATCATCTTTCATGGAGTATAGAGGATTTTTGGGGAAGGGCAATTGGTCAGACCACGAGGTTGTCTTGAAACGGCACGAGCTCAACGCACGGGCAAACCGCAACGGGGACAGTATTTGGCTCCAGAGCGGAGCGCTGCCCCACACTGCGGGCAGGCGAGGTTCTCTGGGGTCGGTGTGGGCGCGCCGATGTTGAGGGTTCCGCCATGCATATCCCCTACACGCACGACAACGTTGTGGTCGCCTTGCACGGTTTGAGCGCCCTCTTGAACCACCAGGGGTCCCTGTACGGCGCCATGAATGACGGGGGCGATGTTCATCTGGTTCCCGTGGATCACCTGTCCGTGCTGGTCGAATCCTCGCCATGCCCCCGGTGCAGGCTCAATCTCCGGTTCGCGAGTGTAGGGCAGTTCCTTGGGCTGCGTTTCACCGCCAGCATAGAACGCCAGGATGAAGTTATCAGCCTGTTCGAAATTGAGCACGGGGTGTTGGCGACCTTCCGTGCGCCCTGGCACGACCTGCCGGGCGTGTAGCGCCAGGTCGGCGACGCGGACATAGCCATCTGCTTGCGCTACGCCTGCGCCGCAGAGCGCCTCGATCAGTGCGAGCGTGAAGGCGCTGTAAGGGTTACCGGCAAAGGAGAGCTCGTTCTCCTGCGAGGAGGCGATCAGCACGCGCCCACGCCCCTCCGCCAGCAACATGAGCGCTTCTGGGGGTAACGGGGATTTCTGCATTGGTAGCGGCGGTGTTTGGGTAAAGCCTCCGGCATGACAGCAGTCCAGCAGCAGCAGTAGTTTTTGTGCGGGGAGTGCGCGCAACCGTGCTATGAACTCTGCGCCGCTGAGCGCCGTTTGCTCTAGCCGGGTCACATCATAGCCATAGGGCATTAAGTAGGTGGTGATCGCTGGAGTGCTCACCCGGTAGCCATGCCCTGAGAAGTAGATGATCACGGTGGATTCGGGCGTGCTGAGGCGCTCCAGGCGTTCTAGTGCGATGAGGATATGTCGCTGTGTGGCATCCTCATCCACAAGCACCTGCACCTGCTCTGGTGGGTAAGCGCAGCGTTGCGGCGCCTTGAGGATGGCGGCGAGACCTTGCGCATCGGTGACCGTGTTGGGGAGGTCGGCGCCAGCGCCGATGATTAGGGCGTGTCCTTGAGTGAAGAGTGGCATCGTGTTACTCCTTGCCTGAAGACTGTCCGGGATGTCGCTTTCCGAAAACACTCTCTCAAAGCGGGGTTTGAGCTGCTCCTTTTTGCATGTGAGCGAGAATGGGTCGGATGATGGTTGCCATCTAGTAGTAGGCGGTATAGTAACGCCAGGGTGACCATTCGCCGCTTTCGTTTCCTACGCCATCTTGCGCGGAGACGCGCCAGCGATAACTCTCGTAGGGGTAGCATGTCTTAGAGTCGTCGAGCAGCAGCTCCGTGCCGTCCAAATCCGTTCTTGAAAGCACGAGCGCATTTCCTGACTCGTAAATGGCTTCTATTTCTACTGAGTAAAGGACGCCACTGGGATCCGTGACAGGATTCCAACGCAGGGTCACCGGACATGTAACCGATTCAGTAGTTTCGAGGGTGGTGTCGCCTGGGGAAATAGTTTCGGGCACAGGGGGTGGTGTGACGTCTTGTTCTTCCCGTAACCCAAATTCTCCTTCTTGTGACCAGGCGCCAGCATTGCCCTCTCCATCGAAGGCGCGCACTCGCCAGCGGTAGATTTCGGGGCAGGGAAGTGTCTCCTGGTAATAGGGCTCTTCGCTGCGGAAAGCAGGATAGACTTGCGGCGAATACTCCAGCGCCTCCAGGGCGATTTCATAATATGCAATGCCGGATGGATCGCTGACCTCTGACCATCTGAATTCAATTGCATCATTTGGAGCGCCGAGAGGGCAATAGCGCGTTTCCTTTTCCTTGGGCGCATAGAGCTGCGGCGCCGGAGGTCCTTCAGTATCCGGAGGTGTTTCAGGTGTCTCGATGGGTAGGGTCTCGACGGGCGCCACAGCGAAGACACAGCGCGTCGAGTCTTTTTGGGTTCTTTCGGCATCCACAACGGTGGCTTCGAAGATGTGCTCCCCGGGTTCGATTTCTGCAAATGCGATCAAGAAGCTCTCACGTACCTCGGACCGCAGGTTGCGCTCTGCATAAGCCGCCCCATCCAGGGTCAGATAGCCTTCTCCATCAAGGTTGGATTCCAGATACAGGGTGCTATTTGCATCGGTAGTATAGGTTCTGTTGCAGCCATCTACCAACCAAAGTCTTGACACCAAACTCGGATGGACAACTGGGGTGGATCTGTCTCTGATGTACGCCACCATTCTCAATCCGCCCACAGCGAAAATACCCAAACCTATGACCATCGCTGCCGCCATCCAGGCAAATCTTGCAAATCCAATCTGGGGGCGTAGAACGGGGTGAGAGGATGCTTCTGGCTCCGGACGTGTTGTATCTGTGGGTTTCTCTTCGGGCATTTCGCTGAGCGGTGGTGCCCCCAGGAAGATGGTCATATTGTGACGCGTGAGTGCGGCTCCGGCCTGATCTCCTAGCCTCTGTCGCAGAGTGAGCGCTTCGGAGAGTAGAATCCCCGCACCTTTTTCACCCAGGCAGCCTGCACGGGTGCCCAATTGATGCAGCGCCCAGGCTTCGGTAGACTGGTCTTGCAAGGCGCGTGCAGCTGCCAGCGCATGTTGGAGCAGTTGGCTCCAGGCGCCCCAGCCCCCGGCTAATGCCAGAGCGCTTTCGGTCGCGCGGATTAGCTGTAGCGCCTGGTGCGGCTGTTGGGCGGCGAGAGCTTGCTCAACACTACTTAATATGGCGCCGCTTGCTGCGTGAAGGTCTTCGGGCGTGGTCTGCTGTCCTTCTGCCCACGCCGTCAAGACTTCCAGTGCGCGAACGCGCCAGGGTTCCAGGTCCCAGAGCAGAGCGAGTTCAGATGCAAGATCACCGGTCAGGCTGTAGCGCGGGCTGTGTTGCTGCACCAATCCCTGTCGTTGCAACGATTGCAGAGAAGCGTTCAAATCGGGCTGTCCCACGATGAGCGCGAGAGGTTTCTCGTGGAGTGGGGCGTCTACAGCAGCTAGAGCCGCCAGGATACGTCGCTCCAGCTCGGAACATGTCGAGAGAGTGTGCGCCATGAGTGCCTTGTCTGAGGTGGGTGTCTGAACGAGGGATAACATCTCGCTCAGGGGGCGGTGACTGCTGCGCGCCAACGCTGCCAGTTGCAGCAGATGAAGGGGATGCCCATTCACAGCAGCTGCCAGTCGTTGTGCGGTGAAGCGCTCTTCAATCGTGATTTCGCGCCCCAGTTCTCGTTCGAACAGACGCGCTCCCTCCGCCGGCGGCAAACCGGGCAACTCCATGGCTTGCCCAGGTCCCCAATAACAACGCGTTTCAGAAGTGATCACAAAAGTGCATTGCGGTGCAAGATGAAGCAGAGCGTCGAGAGCTTCACGGCTGAGGGCAACATCATCTAGTAGAACCAGAGCTCGCCGGTTCTGCAGTCCTTCCCGTACTTGTGCCGGCGTAGGGTGAAAGGCAACTTCGCAGGTGAAAAGCGCTTCGTAGAGCGTGGTTGCGATATCCTCTGTGTTTTGGCGCGCCGCATAGAGGTAGATGATGCCATCCCTAAAAGCGTTGGCGGCGGGGTGATATGCCAGGTGGCAGAGCAAAGTGGTCTTGCCGATGCCGCTTTCTCCGTTAAAAGCGATGGTGCTGGCAGAGAGCAGCGCTGAGGCTGCTGCTGCGACTTCTACTTGACGATTCAGGAAATCCGGGACGGTGCGTGGGCGTAACGATGCCGGGATGGTGCGCGGTCGCGGTTGGATTGGGGCGGCAGGCGCCACGATATTCACAACGGCATCTTGGACATTGCCCATTTGGATAAGCAGATTGTAGTTGCCTACTGCCATCTGTCCGGCTGGAGGACCGCCAATACGTGATTGAATAGGAATGGCTAGATTGGCAGGCAATTGAGGAACCGAGGGCATGACAGGGGTTGCAACTGCTCCGGCGACCGTTGCCTGGTTGGGGGTCATGGCAGCGCCACAATGCTGGCAGAAGTGCGCACCAGGGCGCAAGGGCGTGTTGCATCTGGGGCAGTTTGCCGGTACTGCACCTTGCAGAGGCGCACCACAGCTTCGGCAGAAACGACCATCGGCACGATTCTGCGCACCACACTTCGGGCATTGCGTGCTCATTTTTCCCCCCATGTCGGTTAACAGAAACATGATGGCGGAGGGCGGGGCAGGTAGTAAACGATACAGGTGAAATGCCGGCGTCAATCAATTTCAGTATAAGGCAGAGTGGTGAAAACGTCAATAAAAATATCCGGATGTAACTGCTCAGGTTTCCATCACAAAGCGCGAATTTCGGGCTAAAACCCGCTAGGAATTCTTTTCGGCTGCCGCACGAAACGCTGGTCTCAGTACCGCGGCAGCCAAAACACCCTCCGAAATCGCGGCTTTAGCCTGGAGCGACGTTTTCGCCGCTCCTCGTTGTGGTAAACAGGAGAAGACCGAACAAGTCTCTCATGGGTGGAGATTATCAAGGTGGGGCTAGGGATTTGTCTGGGTGTTTTGAGGTCTTAGGCTTGTTCTACAAATGTAAACTGTTTTAAAAGTTTTCTAAGATTCTTTCCATTTGACCTTATACCGGTCAATGGTAAGATGTAATCACAAAAACATGAGGCAATTGTGACTGTGATCGTAATTGCCTTTGAGCATCTCGGGATCATCGGTTGCAGTTGCTCACAACCATCACGTGAACCAATTATTCAGAACCATGCTATTAATGACCGTGACTTTGTTCTTTATCTTAGGATACCGTCATACTTATGCGGAGCCATTATGATGCGACGACTCAGGCGTTCCAGAAGACGCGAGCAAGGACAGACGTTGGTCGAGTTTGCCCTGGTCTTGCCGCTGCTCTTGTTGTTACTACTGGGAATAGCTGAATTCGCGGTTGTAGTGCTATCCTACAATACCCTCGCCGATGCGGCGCGACAGGGTGCTCGCTACGGTATCATTCACCCTGATGATGTTGCGGCTATTGAGGCTACGGCGCGCAGTGCAACTACCTGGTTGGATCAGGATGCGCTAACATTTACTGTTAATTCAGATATGACCGCTCAGACCGTCAGCGTGCAGGCGGAATACGATTTGAATTTCATCTCCGGCGTCATCATTGAGGCGGTAGGGGGCAATCCTACACTGCATCTGAGTGCCATCTCCACCATGCAGATAGAATATTAGTTGGTTTATCGGGGTTTAGCGTGCCCAGGTTCTGCATTTTCATTGTGGGAAGATCGTAATAGAATATTAGTGATCCCAACGCCCTTGGATGCAGCGGTGGCGTGGTGAGAACTCGGGCATCGGTGATCTGAGCTGGTTTTCGAACCCACCCTGAGTCAGGAGGTGCGATTATGGGGCGCTTGCGCGGTTTTCTGTGGTTGATTGCGGGGTTGGTGGTCGCCATTGCTGCGGGCGTGGTGGCTTATATTGCGTTGAGTGAGGCGGTTGCCACTCGACCCCTGCGAGATCAGGTCACTGATCCTCGCACTAATGTGGTTGTTACTACGCACGTCATCGAACCACGCCAACTCCTCACGGCTGAAGACCTCGAATTTAAAGAAGTTCCCCTGGCTTTGATTCCCGAAGGCGCCGTATTGGAAGTTGATGAAGCCGTGGGAAAGATTGCCCTGACTATGCTGTACCCGGGGGAAGTGATTCTTTCTCAGCGGCTATTGGATCCAAATGTCGTGAGCGGCGATGGGCGGATGGCAGTGGTGCTTTCTGAGGACGAATTCCTAATGGCTTTCCCGATTGTAGATTTGATGAGCCGCATTGATGTATTGAAACCGGGTGATCGCGTGGATTTGCTTTTCTCACTCGATTTCCCAATGGAGGAAGGTGTTGCTGCCCAACTACCTGGTGCGCCAGTTTCTGCTCCGGGAGTGGTGGAAGAGGAGGCCCCTGTTGAGCAGCAAGTTACTTTTGATTTGTTGCAGAATGTCACCATTGCAGCGGTGGTCTATGAGAAATCTACGGATAATCGGACAACGCCCGCGCCCCAAGCTTTGTTATTTACTGTGAGCCCCCAGGATGCATTAGTTTTGAAATACGTTGTGGATGCTGAAGGTGTGGTCAGTGTGGTGCTTCGAGCGCCGACCGCGGAGGGATTGCTCAAGACAGAACCTGTCAATATGGATTACCTCATTAACTATTACCTGATCCCGGTGGGAGAACGCTAACACAACATAGCGATTCGTGTGTAGCTTAATTGGGAGGCAGCGTGGTCAAACTTATTCCTGGTTTCTCTACCGTACATTAGTCAATGACGCACTGAATTGTGGGTGAAATATGGGTTCAAAGTCAAGATTGCGTTTCAAA
>JAKJAC010000128.1 GCA_022707705.1 Chloroflexota bacterium | reverse complement strand
AGCCCTCTCGCTGCAACACACGCTCAGTTACATATTCAATAACCGTGCCCTGAGAAAGACCGATTTGCACTCCCCGCAAATCAGATGAAGACACGATGGCGCTGTTGCCCGCCGCCAAAATGCGGAACTGTGGGGTCGTGGGGGTTGCCTGCATGGCATAGCGAACCACCAACAGCCGCGGCAATTCCCGATTATACAGCGCTACCGCTACCAAATCATTGATCACCCCATCGAGCTGCCCCGCCTGCAACAACTGGTCGCGCTCCGCCGCCGAAGCAACAGGTATCAATGTGACCTGCACACCCGCCTCGGCAAAGAACCCTTCGCTTTCTGCAACGTAAAGCGGCAATGCATCCAGGATGGGAAGCACACCTATACGCAGCGGCACAGTTTCAGGTACAGCGCCAGTGCAACCCGATAACAGCAGCACCAGCATCCCTACTAACAGACCCAAAGCAAGTGTTGACGCCCGCAACCGTGGAAAACGCCTCAATTTACTGCCTTCCATTCTCGCTCCCATCCTCATTCTTCACTTTCACCCGTTCAACAGTGCACCAAGCACACCCAAGAAAAACACAATACTGATATAACCGTTCATATTGAAAAACGCCATATTGACTCGCGAAAGGTCATCAGGTGATACCAACCGGTGCTCATAAACCAGCAAAACGATGATCACACTCCAGGCAAGCCAATAAAGCCAGGCAAGATTGAGCCCCAAACCCAACACCGCCAGGAATGCTACCACACCGATATGAGAAAAGCGCGCCCAACGCAGCGCGACTGCAACCCCAAAGCGGGCAGGAATGGCTTGCAGCCCTGCAGCGCGATCGAATTCCACATCCTGGCAGGCATAGATGAGGTCAAAACCGCCAATCCACAGCGTTACCGCCGCCAGCAGAACCCACGCGGGCCAATCGGTCAGCGTAAAAAGCGAACCGCGCACAGCTACCCAGGCGCCCATTGGCGCCATCCCGTCCGTGAAACCAAGGATGAAATGTGACATCCATGTAAAACGTTTGGTATAGGAATATCCCAGAAGAAACACCAAAGCCCCGGGCAACAATAGCAATGGCAATGGTCCCAGGCGCCATGCCGCCATGCCCAACAGCAAACCAGAGATTGCCGTGCCCAATGCTGCCGTCGAGACCGCTACCTTGCCGGTCACCAATGGGCGCGCAGCTGTGCGCGGATTGCGCGCATCCAGAACACGGTCTACCAGCCGGTTGAACCCCATCGCCAGAGTTCGCGCCGCGCCCATCGCCACAGTGATCCAGAAAAACTCACCCCAGGTAGGCCAACCTAATGGGTGTTCAGTCCGGGGTAACACACTTGCAGCCAACAACATGCCCACATAGGCAAAAGGCAACGCGAAAATCGTGTGCTCGAACTTAATAAGCTCCAAAAAATTCTTAACTTGACTCAACCCACTTCCCCGCACTCTCATCTATCTGGTTCAAGACAATGACAAAGTCTTTCAGAACAGTTACGCCTTTGACCATCTTTACACGTCAGTAACATAAGGGTATTATACCAGCATAACGGTTCAGACTTCCATCGCAAAGCGTAGATAGCGGGCTAAAGTCTGTTTATGAGAGTAATTTTCGGCGCCGCGTGCGGCGTCGGAAATCGCTCTCTAGAATTGCGGTTTTAGCCGCTCTTCGTCGTGCCAAAACAGGAAAACGCTGAGCAGTTGCACACAGCTTCAAGTTGACGTCATTCTGTGATATGTTACAATCCTTATTCAAGTGTTAGCTTGACCTGTCACACCAAAGGGCTGTGGAATCAACCCCGCAGACCAGTGAAGGACGATCAAGTATTCATGGTAATTGCTTAATTTCTAAAGGATGTGAAGTGCAATGCAATTGAAACGTGCCTTTCTAATATTCTCCGTCCTGGTGCTGCTTGCAGGCGGACTCTATGCAACGTCAACACGCCAGCCTGCCACGGCGCAGGCGCAAAACTTGCTGGTCAACCCAGGTTTCGACATGCCATACAACGATGGTGTGGCAAATGGCTGGGCAGCTTGGTACGAGGATAGTGGTGACAAATGCAATACCAAACCTCCGGACTGGGATTTTGTTTGCCGCCCTGGTTGGGGCGAGGAAATGGACTACAACAGTCTGGGGTTGACCCAGGGCGCACCCTCACAACACGTAGGCGCACAGTACATCACCTGGCACGCAGGTGTTTACCAGACCGTAAGCGTGCCCGCTGGCTCACGGGTGCGGTTTACCGTGATGGGTTACTCTCGCGCAGCCAATGAACAACCGCCAGCGCCTTCGTACACTGATTGGGCGCCCCGGATGCAAGTAGGGATTGACCCGGAAGGTCGCGGTCAATGGTATACTGGCGTAGTATGGAGCGGCGAGAACAATATCCGCGACAGCTGGCAAGCTCTTGCAGTCGAAGTCACCGCGGGAGCGAGCGGCAAAGTCACTGTCTTTGTCTCCAGCCAATTCCGTCTGGTCGTGCCGGTAGCCCACATGGATTCCTGGTGGGATAACGCGCGCCTGGAAGTCGTCACTCCGGCAGTGCCTCCTACCGCCACACCTCAGCCCCCGGCGCCGACCTCAGCGGTGCCTCCGACGCCGCGCTTCACCCCCACGCCGCGCCCTGATGGCGCCGTGGTACACATCGTGCAGTCTGGCGATACGCTTTTCGGGATTGCGCTGCAATACAATGTGGCGCTGGATGAGCTGCGCCGCCTCAATGCCGGAACGCTCGGTCAGAATGACCTGCTGCAAATCGGCCAAGAGATTGTCATTTCTGGTGCGCCCATAACGCTGCCGACGCCAACCCCCAAGCCCACAGAAGCAGCGCCTACCGTGGCGCCCGGCGAGACACCTGCAGCGCCCACCCAAGCTGCGCCCGCTGGAGATATGGCTGGGCTGTGCGTAAGCGCTTACTATGATCGCAACGGCGATGGTTTCCAGCAACCGGAGTCCGAAGGCTTGCTGCCGAGCGCGGTCATTGCGCTGGTAGGTACGGCGGGTCCTGCGGGCACCTACACCACCGATGGCATCAGCGAACCCTACTGCTTCCAAAACCTGCAACCGGGCAACTATGTACTACGACAAACGCCTCCTGCGGGCTATCAGGCAGTTGGTCCTGGTGAGTGGGGCGTGATGCTTAGCGGTGGGCAGGTATCGGCTCTACAACTGGGCTACGCCCGAGCTGCAGAAGCCACGAGCGAAGCGCAACCCACTCCAGTCACAGAAACTCCGACTGAAGAAGCGGCTGGCGGGTTGAACAAGACCCTGAATACTATCGTCCGTATCAGCGGCATCATTGTTTTGCTGTTACTGATTAGCGTGGCGGCTTTGTTCTTCCTATCCCGGCGCGCGCGCTAGTCACGAAGCGCCTGGTGTTTGATTCTCAAGGGGCGATGCGCTATGAACGCATCGCCCCTTTTATGTTCAGTATTTTGCGTTTTTCAGGCGATTTTTTGACTTTTTAGTTGAGTATGATAAGATTAAGTACAGGCCGCAACCAACGCACTTATTTATTCGTTTATTTAAGTTAAATAAGTAAGACCAACGCCCGATTTACAGGCGGCCGCATGCGGTCGCCTGTGTTTTTATTATTTCATTCTGGAGGACTTATTCATGAAAAACGATCTTGTGACTCGTATAATTGGCGCAGTAGTGTTCCTCTTAGGTGGCTTGACCCTGACAGATCAACTCCTGTTATGGTTTCCAGCGCTAGAAGCCCATCTGATGCTGACCCGCGTCCTGGGCAGTGCTTTGGGAGTAGTGGTTGGCTTTATCATCTCACCCGCAATCAGCATCCGCCCATTACGCCGGTTGCGCCACACCATCCAGCAGGTTCCAGTCCAAACCCTCATCTCCAGTATCATCGGGCTGTTCCTGGGATTGGCATTAGGCGCCCTGGTGGCTTACCCTCTTTCATTGCTACCTCGTCCGCTAGGAGAATTTCTGCCTCTCCTTGGGGCTGTGCTGGCGGGTTATCTCGGCATTATGATCGCCACCATGCGCGCCGATATTACCCACACCTTGCGCGAGCGTTTTGGAGGCAAAACAGAAGTCGAATGTCCTGAGGAATCCGTAGTATTACACCGTTCCATCTTGCTCGATACAAGCGTCATTATTGATGGACGTATTGCCGATATCTGCACCACCGGCTTCATTCAGGGAGAGCTGATTGTGCCCCTGTTTGTGCTGAACGAGCTGCAACATATTGCTGATTCTGCTGATACGCTGCGCCGCAACCGGGGTCGCAGAGGGCTTGAAATTCTGCGGCAGTTGCAAGACAATTCCCCTGTCCCGGTGCGAATTACCGACGAGGATGACGAAACCGTCAAAGAGGTGGATGACAAACTCATCACCCTGGCGCGGAAACTTGGCGCTCACATCCTCACCAACGATTACAATCTCAACCGTGTAGCCGAACTGCAAGGGGTGGTGGTACTTAACGTCAACGAGCTGGCGAATTCGGTAAAAACCGTGCTTCTGCCCGGCGAAAGTTTCTCCATTCACGTCATTCAAGCCGGCAAGGAAATGGACCAAGGCGTGGGCTATCTCGATGATGGCACCATGGTGGTTGTCGAAGACGGGCGCGCGTATATTGGGCAGACCGTAGATGTTACCGTGAGCAAAGTGCTACAAACAGCTGCCGGGCGGATGATCTTCGCACGCCGGGATTACCCATAGACGGGCGGGCTGAGTTCGAAGGAGGTTCCAATGGCACTCCATGTGTACAACTATCTTAGCCGCACGCTAGAGAGTTTCGAACCGGTAAAGCCTGGGCGGGTAAGCCTGTACGTTTGTGGTCCCACCGTCTACGACCATTCACACCTGGGGCATGCCAAAACCTACGTTGCCATGGACGTGGTGGTGCGCTACCTCAAATACCTGGATTACCAGGTGCGCCACGTTCGGAACATCACCGATGTAGGACATCTGCTCGACTCCGGTGAAGACCGCGTTCTCAAAGGTGCACGCCGGCATAACCTGGAGCCGATGGAAATCGTCGAAACTTACATGATGAGCTTCTTCGACGATATGCAGGCTCTGGGCGTTCAGCGTCCCGATATTTCACCACGCCCAAGCGGGCATATCCCAGAGATTATCCAATGGGTGCAGGCTTTGATCGAAAGCGGCGCGGCGTACGAAGTTAACGGCAACGTGTACTTCTCGGTAGAAGCATTCCCCGCCTATGGCAAGCTCTCCAATCGCAAGGTAGATGAGTTGGAAGCGGGCGCTCGGGTAGAAGTGCGCGCGGAGAAACGACACCCTGCCGATTTTGCGCTTTGGAAACGCGCAGAGCCAGAGCACCTGATGCGTTGGCACAGCCCTTGGGGAGAAGGTTACCCTGGTTGGCACATTGAATGCACGGTCATGTCTACCAAGTATCTGGGGCAGCCCTTCGATATCCACGGTGGGGGACTGGAAAACATGTTCCCCCACAATGAATGCGAAATCGCACAAGCAGAAGTGCTCCACGATACAACCTTTGCCAAATACTGGTTGCTCGCTGGTTCGCTCACCGTGAACGGCGTGAAAATGAGCAAGAGCCTCGGAAATTTTCTCACCATCAAAGAGGCATTAACCCTCTACAAGCCTGAAGCCATCCGCTATTTTGTCCTGAGTAGCCATTATCGGGGACCGGTGGATTTTAGCAGAGATGCCTTACAAGCTGCGCAGAGGGGCATTGAACGGCTCCAAAACACGGTACTCCAAATTCACCGTCGCATGCAATCGGCTCTACCAGCTGGCACAGCCGTACTTGCCGATGTTTCTTCATTGGTGGATTATCGCGATGCCTTCGAAGAAGCCATGAATGACGACTTCAACACGCCCAAGGCGCTTGCCGTTATCTTCGACATGGTCAAAGAAGCCAACCGGCAATTGGATGAAAAGATTAACCTGAGCATGGGTTCTCTGGCGGCGATGGATAAACAATTCCGCGACCTCGCCGGAGATGTTCTCGGCATCCTGCCTGCCGAGCTCCCTGAATCTGCGCCAAGCGGAGAGCTGCTGGACGGGTTGATGCAAATTCTGCTCGATTTGCGCCAGGAATATCGCGCGGCTAGAGATTGGAGCGCCGCCGATATGTTACGCAACCGGCTTGCCCTCCTGGGCATTATCATCCAGGATAACCCTACCGGCACGACGTGGCATATTGAGAGTTAAAGGGCAACAAATTCCGCTACAAACCGGGTCCCCGCATAACCCGTAGACTCAAGGAGGTATCATGCGCGAAACCCTGTATGGTCGCCAGGCAGTTCGTGAAAGTCTCCGCGCCAGACGCCGAGATGCTTTCCGGCTCATGTTAGCAGAAGGCACAGTCAGTGCGCCAATTCTGGATGAAATCCTGGAGCTGGCGCAGGCGCGCCGGGTCCCTACCGCGCGCCTCTCACGCAACGAAATGGAATCCTTCACCGGGACCTCTGAGCATCAGGGCGTCGCGTTAGAAGCCTCCGGTTACCCGTATGTTGATGTGGATGCCATGCTCGAGATGGCAAAAACAAAGGGAGAAGCGCCTCTGATTGTGCTGCTGGATTTGATTCAGGACGTGCATAACCTGGGCAGCCTCATCCGTACTGCCGAAGCTGCTGGGGCACACGGGCTTGTCCTCCAGAGTCGCCGCGCAGCAGGCATCACGCCAGCCACCGTCAACACGTCTTCAGGAGCGGTAGAGCACCTGTTGGTAGCACAAGTCGCCAATCTATCGCAGGAGATGGAACACCTCAAAGCGATGCAGCTATGGATTGTGGGCCTGGAAGATGTTTATGGAGCGCAGCTCTATACCTCCATCGACCTCACCGTGCCGTTGGGGTTGGTCATCGGCAGCGAAGGTGAAGGCTTGCGGCGTCTGGTTCGTGAACGGTGCGATATTCTGGCTTCGCTCCCCATGCGGGGCGCCATCAACTCGTTGAATGCAGCAGTCGCCGGTTCCATCGCCCTCTATGAAATTCTCCGCCAGCGGGGCAAAGCCTGATTTTACCAGCCTATGCTCACCATCTTCGATCTCGATCAGACTTTAGTTGAGCGTTACACAGCGAGGCCCCTACCGGGTGTCGCAACAGTTCTGGCGGGACTTGCTGCCAAGGGCACACAGCTGACAATCGCCACCAACCAGGCAGGACCCGCCTGGCGTATATGGACGGGGAAAGAGCGCTTTCCCACAACGGAGCAAATCTGTGAACGCTTCACGGCTGTAGCTCAAGCCCTACCCAGTCTGCGCGCGGCAACATGGCTTGTCGCCGTCTATGATGCGCGGGTGAATCTGACACCAGATCAATTCGAAGAGTTGACAGAAGCTTTCAATCGCAGCAGCACCACCTTGGACCTCCGCGCTGCTGCAGACCCAATGTGGCGGAAACCACAACCGGGTATGTTATGGGAGGCATGCCGTCTCAATGGGGTAAGCACGGCAGAGGCATGTTTCATCGGGGACATGGATAGCGACGCACAGGCAGCGCAACTCGCCGGAATGACTTTCTATTCTGCCAACAGTTACTTCTGCACGCAAGATACATCTGAAACCATGAAGATAAGGACCTAGTCCAGAAAGACTTCAACGTGTTCCCCACCCGCTTCATCAACCACATCCACCAACATCCCGGCCTCACCCTGTGCCAGAAACTCAGACAGCATTGCGGGATCCAAGCCCTCCAGGTCCGAACTGAAACGTGAACCCAGCTTCAAACCCGCCCGTACCATAGCGGCCGGGAGAGTGACATTCACCCGCACCCTTCCAGACGTCATTTCCGTCACTCGAATATGCAACCAGTGTGCCTTCTTAGGAGCGGCAGGGGGCGCCGGCGGCGCCGCCGAGGCATCCAGAGCCTCCAGTAGTCTGGAAGCCTCCTGAGACGTGATTTTTCCCTCTTGCAGCAACCGCAAAATGGTCAAACGTTCTTCACTTGAAGTCGCCACAACACACCTTCCTTCACAAACCAGCTTTTTCACAATTCGGGCGGGTCATCAATCCAAAGCCCGATACATCTGCGTTAACAAGCGATGGCGCACAAATCCCCATGCCTGCAGCACGTTCACTAATGCCGTCTGCGAATCCACAAAGATAACCACGGGCCAATGGCGATAACGAGACACACTCGCTGAGGCTCTGGAAACTGCTTCCTGTGCTCGGGATTCATCCATCTTTGGCAGCGCTAACAGTTCCCAGACATGGAAACGCCGCTTAAGGTCCGTCTGAACGCTCACCGCCAGATGTGGGTCAGTTCCATCCTCAATCCAGGCTATCTCACGCTCGCGATTAAACCACATATCCAGCGCACGTTCAAAACCGCCAAAAGTGTAAAGGTCGGGACGAACTTCCAGCACCTGTGCCTGCAACCGCGACATCGTTTTTTCAGCCAGACCAGCCCATAATAAGCGATCCAGCGGCTTAGAGCGCCGCCAAATGGCGCGTGGTGCTTCAACGGCGGGCCAGGGAGTGCCAGGGTGCAGCAAATGTTCCACCTCGCTCACCGCACGGAAACCCATGTGCGTATAGAGGGTCCGAGCCACGTCATTATCGGCCCGTACTTCCAGACCCATCCAACGCGCCCCTTCCGTTCTGCTCGTCGCTTCTGCTGCCTGCATCAACGCCCGGGCAATGCCGCGCCCGCGATATTCAGGGTGTACCACGACATTGCCAATGATACGCCCCTCGTTCCAGGCCGGCAACGCTCTCCGCAGCGAGAGGTTGCCCACTATGCGCCCCTCCTCTTCCCATACAAAGCCTTCCAGATTTAGAGGTCCCCCCCAGAGAATCTGCGACCAAATCCCGTAGCCCGCGCGACGCCGCATCTGTGCCAGCAACTTCTGCCCCAGGGGGTCCATCTCCTCACGGAAGCCCAGCGCAATCAGGTCAACTATCTCTGGGAAATCGCGCCGTGGATCGAGCGGTCTAGGGCCCTTCATAGAAGACTGCCTCGCCAGTGCCGAATGTGGGGAGATTGATCATCCAACACGTCGCTGCTTGAGTTGGCGAATCGCTTCCGTGACATTGATGTGCCCCGCCGCCAACGCATCCAATACCGATTGCCGGTCTTCGACGTCTTCCTCAGTCGCTGCCCCCACCTCGTACCCCAGGGCACGGATGACATCATTCATACGACTGCGCACCGTGGGATAAGATAGATCCATTTCTTCCTGCACCCGCGTGAATTTACCCTCGCAGCGCAAGAATACCTCCACAAAAGCCCACTGCTCTGGCGTGAGGCGTAAGAGACGTTGCAAAGCAAACTCGCCCTGAATTGCCGTATTACAGTTGCGGCATACCAGGCGCTCCACAGCCAATTCTCCATCACACACAGGACATCGCACCGGTAAAGGATACACTTAGGTCCTCCACAGAGTCAGTCAGGCTAACACAAGTCAGTCAAAATACTTCAGAGCATTTTACACATTCACCAGTCCAGCAAGCATTCACGCTTTCATAATAACCCAAATACAGACCGGGTCAAACCTCAGAGGTTGCGTAACTGTTCAAACCTCCATCGCCATGTGCAAACTGCGGGCTAGAGTCCCTAGAGAGAGCGATTTCGGGTGTGTTTCACCTTGGAGGAAAAAGGAAGCCGATTGTCATACGAAAGATTTCTCTTTAATTGTTTTTTGCGGCGGGACGTAGTCGCGCCGTAAAAAACAGCTCTCTCCCGCGCCCCATAGGGGCGGTTGAGATTTTCGCCACAGTCGTGAACTGCACCCGCGATTTCCTATAAAGTTGTCTTTCCTTGGATTTGTTCTATACTTAACATGAAAACCCTGAGCCAGGTGCAGAAAAAATAACCGGCATTATCAACAGATCGGGGAGTATGGCATGAGCAAATTGCGAGAATCCAAAACGACTGATGATGAAGAATTCGAAAGCCTGTTTGAGTCTTTTGGTGGCGCCGAATCAGAGCCTGAAACCGAAAGAGAATCCAAACGCGATCCCGGTCAACGATTTTCGATCTTCAAAAGACGCCGTCAGGCAACCCAGGCAACTACCGCCATGCCAGAAGAGGAGTCGAAAGCCGAGCTGCCCGCCTTTGACCCGAAGGCTCTGAAAGCCCCCCTCGATCTGGATGCCGCCCGGCAGGAGTTTCTGGCGCCCGAACCTGAAGAAGAACCCATCCCAATCCTAGCCCCCACAGCAGCAGATGAAGCCCGCCCAACAGCTCGGAAACCCAAACAGAAGTCTCGTAACACTAAGATTAAGCCAATTCAAATGGTAATTCTGGGCGTGCTGCTGCTCCTTGTTTTAGCTATCTACGGAGCGCTGGCGCTCATCATCACACGTACGCGACCTCAGGCCGTCGCAACCCCTATTTCACTCACAGAGCTTGAAACGGCTATCGTTTCAACAGCAACGCCCACCCAACGCGCCGAACCGGCAGCCACCGCCACGCCACCAGCAGAGCCTGCAACGCCTCAACCGGTTGTGTCCACGCAGTTCGACCTGCAGGTGCTACGTGACCCAGACAATATAGACTTGCGCATCAAGCGAGGTTACAAATACCTGGAATTGCGCGCCTATGATCCGGCAATCAGTGACTTTGAACACGCGCTGGCATTAGACCCGCAGAATTCAAGCAGTCAGATCGGAGCAGGACAGGCGCACTTCTACGCCCGGCGTTGGGACCAGGCAGAGGCAACGCTACGCGCCGCCCTCAAGAATGATGAAAGCAATGAGGAAGCGCATTTCTGGCTTGGCACAATCGTCTATTACCAGGGGCGCTATGAAGAAGCCGCAGCTGAATTTGACTGGGCAGCCGAACTGAATCCCGAAAACCCCCGTAACGAAGCCTGGTTGGCGCTAGCAGCTGCTCAAAGCGGACCCCTAGAAGAGGCTGAAGCTGCCGCAGAACGGGCGCTGGCTCTAGACGACAGGTTCGTCCCCGCATATCTAGGACGCGCGCAAGTGCGCATCACCCAGGAGAATTTCGAGGCTGCACAGGGCGACCTGCTTTACGCGCGCAATCTCGCACCCTACAATTTCGACACACTGCACATGCTGGGACGCTTCTATGCCGAGCATGTTCCGGACCGCATCGTTGAAGCAGAGCGGCTAGTGCTACAAGCGCAGAACTGGGCCACCTGGGACCTGCAACGCGCACAAGCCCTGCAGACCCTGGGACGCATTTACCTGACGCAAGGGCGCAAGGAAGAGGCGCGCCAGGCTTTCTTGCAAGCCTCGGACCTGGCGATGGTGGATGGTCATATAGGGTTACCCGACTTAAGTGCAGACCTGGATCGCACTATCACTCCATAAGAGGGCATAGTGGCGGTTAAGGTGATAGAAAATTCCATTGCCAGAAGCATCCCGGCGTCGCTATGAGTGGCCTGCTTGATGTCTTGGGTATCGGGTTCTGTGGTATGCGATAAATGCCAGGCCTGATAACACCAACACGTCGCTGCCACAGCAGCTAACAGCGACACCATCCCCACAGAATCGCAGCGTAGCATCCAGCTGCCGTCAATATCGCTTTCGGCATCGCGACAAAAGGCATTCAAGGATGTAATTCAGCACTGATAGTGTTTGAGTTTGCAGATTTCCCGCTACTGAAGGGGAAAACAATAACCGGTCTTCGCGACCAATTCGAAGGAGTATTACGCATGCAGGGAAAAGTAGAGGAGCTGAAAAAGCATCTGTACCGGGTTTTTGATATTCGGTCAGCAGCATCACTATTGGAATGGGACCAACAAATCCTCATGCCAGCTGGCGGAGCTGCGGCACGCGGAGAGCAGGTTGCCACCCTCAGTGCGCTCGCTCACGAGATAGCCACCTCCGAAGAGACGGGGCGGTTGCTCGAAGCCGCGGAGGCAGAGGTCACGGAGATGGCATACGACTCAGACGACGCCAGTCTGGTGCGCGTGCTACGGCGTGACTACGATAGAAACACCAAGATTCCGACAGAATTGGTCGCCGAACGCGCCAAAGTCACAGCCA
>JAKJAC010000127.1 GCA_022707705.1 Chloroflexota bacterium | reverse complement strand
TTGCCCCACCGCCAAAAATCAATCAAAGAAAAGCATTTGTATGATAGTCGTCTTGCTTTTACCCCAAAATTGAAACGTACCCATGGAGAGGGGGAGAGTATGGGACGCAGATGGACGCAGATAACGCAGATTTGGGAATTTATCTCGTTTGCCGCTCAGCATTGAAAGCCCTATAGGGCATGTCCACCGGATACTTTGAGCACCTGCCCGGTGAGCCAACGCGCTTGTTCGGATGCCAGGAATACGATTACGTCAGCGATATCTTCCGGTTGCCCAATGCGCTGCAAGGGTATTGCGGATTGCAGGCTGCTTTCAAATTCCGGGCTGATGTAGCCCGTCTGCACCGGTCCCGGGGCAACTGTGTTCACGGTGATGCCGAGGGGACCTGCTTCTATGGCGATGCTGCGGGTGAAGGCTTCCATCGCCGCCTTGCTAGCTCCGTAGGTGATTTGTCCGGCGAAAACCTGCGCGGCGTCGGTGCTCAGGTTGATAATCCGTCCCCAGTGGCTCTGGCGTTGCTGCTGGCGCCGCACGAACTCGGCTATCAATAGGATGGGAGCGCGGGTATTGACCGCGAAGGTATTATCCCAACTTCGTGCGGAAACCGTGAAAATAGTATCCGGGTCTTGATAATGCGCGGCGTTGTTGACCAGGATATCCACAGGACCCAGGCTAGCCTCAACCTGATCAAATACCTGCTCGATGGCTTCTGGCGCCGATAGGTCTGCTTCGCAAGATTGGGCCTGACCGCCAGCCGAACGAATTTCCTGAACGACAACATCCGCCGTTTTTGTGCGCAGGGCATGATAGAGGGGCAATCCGGGCGACGTGGCTTGCTGGACCTTCGAGAGAGGTAGCCCAAATGCTTCTGGGGAAAGGCGAAGGTAGGTGATGAATACTTTTGCGCCTTCACGAGCTAATGCACGCGCTGTTGCCGCTCCAATACCGATAGGATTGTTGGCGCCGGTCACCAAAACGACTTTATCCTTAAGCCCTGTGTCAATCATCGTGAGCTCCATTGCTCCTATTTGCTATTCCTGATAGTAAAGGTACGTGTGTCGCTTTAGGATTTTGCGCCCATTCAAGACGAAAATCGCCACGCCTTTCATAATTACCCTTTTCGCACCGTTTTCGATAACAAACCACTCCAGAAATGCGGATATGACATTATCTTGCGCTGAAGCGTCCTTGACATCAACGCCAATCGTTGGTTGCGTTTTGAACCATTCCGCCAGGAATGCTTTGGAGTTTTTGATATGGTCGGTGGCGCCTGCGCCAATATCATCATCGGTGTAGTTGTCATCCAGATAAGCATCAAGGGCGTCGAGATTGCGTTTGCCGAATAGTTCATTGAAGTAGTCCCTGATAAATTCAAAGCCTTGTTGGTTATTCATCGAATCCTCTCCCTGTGGTTGCAAGTATGGAAGGCGCGGCAGGTTCGAGCATGGGGTGAGTCCGGTTTATGTGGGCAGGGTGAGAGCGACGCCCAGGAACCACAGATGGGTGGTTAGGAAAATCGCCCATTCAAGGATGACGAGGTGCCAGACCCGCGGGCGCTCTGAGATGGCTTCGGGGTTGAGTGCTTCGGCGGTTTCGTGTGGCATGGTCTTCCGCGTGACCAGGGTCAAGAAGGCGGCATACGATAGAACCGCGAGCGCGCCGAAGATGTTCGCGCTGAGGGGGACGATGCGATTACCGGCGGGCTGAGCGAAGATAGCGATGCCAAACAGCAGGATGGTGCCGAGTCCGAGGCGGAAGAATGTGAAGGCGGCTTTGGCATGGGGCGCCAGGCGGTTCATAGGGAAGACGCCGACAGCAGCACAGCCCAACGCTGCACCAATGCCGGCGAGTGCGCCGAGTTTTGCCCAGATGCTATCGAGGCTCAGCCCCACGCCGATGATGAAGGGGATGAGGGTGACGCCGCCAACGATCAAGCCGCTGTTGAAGACAGGTGCGAGGCGTGAGACGCCCTGCTCGCCGAGTTCGGAGATGAAGTGGTTGAGCATGGAGAAGCGTTCGTGTTTCCGCCCGGAGTAGAATAGGGCGGTGATGATTGTGGCGCTGACGATGATGCTGATGCCGGCTATGCCAAAATAGCGGCTAAGGTGCAGGAGGCTGGAATTCATGTCTTTCTCCGCTGGTGTTGTGTGGGTCTAGCGCAACGTTGAGCATTTCGCTCAGGGTCCGGTTGAGCTCGGCGTAGCCCGCAGGGTTGAGGTGAAGGCCATCGAGGCTGTATTGTGGCTTGACACGACCGTCGCGCGGGTCGGTCAGCAGGACGCGGGACTCGAGGATGGTGACGTGTGGGGAGGCGAGGGTGTGGAGGTAGGCATTCACTTCGGCGATGGCGGCGGTGACGGTATCGGACCAGAGGAGTCGGCGCGTGAGCGGCAGTTCGCCCAGGGGGAAGATGGTGGTGAGGATGACGCGGGCGCCGGAATCCAGTGAGCGCTGCACGATTTCCCGAAGGTTGTCCTTGCAGGATTGGATGATGGACTCCTGCTGCTCGGGGAATAGGGGGATGTCCTTGAGGTCGTTGACGCCTGCCTGGATGACGATGATTTGGGGCTCCAGGGGGGCGATGTGCGCCTCGAAGCGCCCTAGAATTTGCGCGGTGGTCTGCCCACTGATGCCGCGATTGAGGACGGTCGCGCCGGGGATTGCAGGCGCTGCCCATGCCGCCGCGCGCGAATCGCCGTAGAAGACGATGACCGGGGGCTGCGCGGGTGGGGTGGGTGAAGGAAAGGCGCTCAAGCCGAGGGGGTCGAGACGGAGGGTTTGCAGGCGCCGGTCATCAGCCCGCCACAGCAGGAGGAGCAGGAGGTTCAGCCCGAGCGAGCTCAGCAGCGCCGCCGCGAGGGCTGCGAGGGTGATGCGCGCGTGAGATTTCACCGGCAGCAACCTCCTTGGGTTATGGGCGCGCTCGCCGCGCCAGGATGCCCGTGATGAGGAAGAGTGTTCCGGCAAGCAGGGGCAGAAGCGCCAGGATGATAAGGGCGGGAGAGAGCACGGAACCCTCGGGAGAGGGGGCGACCATGAGGTCAAACAAAAAGAGCCCCGCTACTGCTACGCCGCAGAGGCAGAGGGTGACGCCGCCCTCGAAGGGGCGCATCCAGGCGAGGACGCCAAGGAGAATCACGAAAAGCGCTTGCAGCAGGTGCATCGCGCCGCTGAGGTCGCCGCCAACCATCTCACCGATGCCGAAGACGAGGAAGATGGCGAGTGGGATGCCGAGAACGATACAAGCGACGATGCGCACCGCCGGCGCGGGCGGGCTGACTTTGATGCGCGGGTCAGGACCCTGGCGCAGGACGAGGATTCCCAATACGACTATCGCGATGAGGTTAGCCAGAAGCAATGCCATGCGTGAGCTCCTTTCCTTGATGTCTCTGTAATACCCACCAGGAATCATCACCGGTAAAACCGCAACTGCGGTACAGGATTTCCGGATGGGTGGCGTTATCGCTTTGCCCGGAGACGGTGACAAAGGCTGCGCGTGGCTCAAGACGGGAGAGCAGCTCGAGGACCATGCTTCTCCCAATACGCCGCCCTCGCGCCTCCGGTAGCACCTGAATCCATTCGAGGGAGCCTTCCGGGAGCGTGGCATCCAGTCCGGCAATCCCAAGTCCGACCGGCGCGCCAGTTGCGTCATCCACCATCCAGAGCCATAAATCCGGGGCGAAATCCGGTTGGGTTACCCAACCCGCGACCTCTGCCGCGGTCGGATGCAGGTCTTCGTAGCATTTACCGATGAAGGCTGCAACTGCTGCGGTTTCCGTCTCGATTTGCACCTCACGGAAGCTGAAGCCGGGCGGGGCAGGCTCCGCGGTTCTGGGCGCTGTGCGGCGGTTGAGAAGCCGAAAGTAACGGGTGCGGGTTGAGAACCGGGCGAACGGCACGGCGCGGAGGTAGTCTTGATGCAGCAGCACCGTGCTCAGGGTCGCGGGGAATTGGGTGAGAGCGGGCAACTGCCGGCGGTCGCGTGTCCAGTGGAGCAGCAGGAGGGTCGCGTTCCAGGCTTGCAGGCGCACGACGGCGCCGTCCTCGATTTCGAAATCCGTGTGCAGAGTTTCGAGCTGCGCCAGCGTTTTCCAGAGCGCATTGGGCAATACCTGGCAGGGGGCTTCGTTGTAGGCGGCGATGAGGGCGTCGCGGAAATTCGCGGGCTGTCGGGGGGCGCTCATGGCTTCAGCCTGCTTTGGGGGAGGGCGCCGAAGAGGTCGAAGGCGTCTGCCTGCGGTTCGTAGCCGAGCAGCGCCCGTGTTTCGGTGAGGTCGAGGCGCTTGAAGCGGTTGTTGGAGATGGCATGGGCGATGGCGAAGGTGATGTCGGGCGTTTCGAGACATTTGAGCAGCAGGGCGTTGAGGTCGGCGGCGCTCAGGAAGGCATTGAGCTCGTCGGGGGCATCCCAGGCGGCGAGCTCTTCGGGAAGGACGTAGGCGCCGATGCGGAGGGCGATGGTGGGCAAGCCTTCGTTGAAGGCGAAGTGGGCTGCTAACGCTTCGCCGAAGGCTTTTGATACGCCGTAGAGGTTCCCGGGCCTGACCGGCGTGGCGGCGTGAATCTGGACATCGGGCGGGTAGGCGGAGACGACGTGGGCGCTGCTGGCGAAGATGAAGCGGCGGCAACCCGCATCTTTGGCGGCGCGGAACAGGTTGTGCGTGGCGATGATGTTGTTGGGCAGCAGGGAGGTGGTGAAATCCGCTTCGGGTGAGGCATCCGCCGCCAAATGGAGGACGAAATCCATGCCGGCACATGCCTGGCGGCAGGCCTCGAGGTCCTGCAGATCGAGGACGAGGCTCTCGCCGGGAGGCGGTCCTAACCGGGCGGCATCCCAGGGCACGCGGTCCACGATGCGGATGGTATAGGTTGGCGCGGCAAAGCGGGCGAAGGTCGCGCCGATTTTGCCGCAACCGCCGGTGATGAGCAGGTGTGGGAGAGGGAGAGCTGCCGTGAGGTTATTCGAGTTTTCCATGAGGTGGGTCTCCATGCTAGTCTGTGTCTATCAGCGCCGCATCGACCGCGGCGATGGCATGGATGCGGGTGGTATCGAAGAGGGGGACGGGGGCGTCTTCGGGATGGATGAGTAGACCGATTTCGGTGCAACCGAGGATGATGCCCTCAGCGCCCGCGGTGATGAGCTCGCCAATGATGTCGAGGTAAGCCTGTTTCGAGACCGGGTTGATTGTGCCGAGGACTAATTCCTCGTAGATGACCCGGTGCACGATTTCGCGTCCGGTGGCATCGGGGGTAAGGACGGTGAGCCCGTGCTGCTCGACAAGGTGGGTGCGGTAGAAGTTCTCTTCCATGGTGAAGCGCGTGCCCAGCAAGCCAACAGTGTGCAGCCCCGCAGCCTCGATCGCGTGCGCGGCAGCACCGGCGATGTGGAGGAAGGGGCAATGAAGCTGCGCTTCGATGGCATCAGCAACCTTGTGCATGGTGTTGGTGCAGAGGATGATGAGCTCGGCGCCTGCTGCTTCCAGGCGTTGTGCGGCATTAGCGAGGAC
The DNA here is from genome assembly GCA_022707705.1 of Chloroflexota bacterium. Classification (GTDB taxonomy): domain Bacteria; phylum Chloroflexota; class Anaerolineae; order B4-G1; family SLSP01; genus JAAZNO01. The sequence continues at coordinate 6,422 of JAKJAC010000127.1, read as the reverse complement.
GCGACCGGATTCCTCCCACTTGCCCTCGCGTTGCAGGACTTCGATTTCTGCGAAATCCACGGAGAGCATGAGGCAGCTGGCGGAATGCAGCCCCCCGAGGCGGGCTTTGACCTCCTCATTGATGATGCGGTAGTACTCGAGCGACGATTCCCAACTCATCCCGCCAATCAATCCGATGGTCTTCATGTGAGCTCCTTTGGCAGCCTAGAAACGTGTTGAGAAGATGCTGAGGAAGATGGGAATATCCATTCCGGCGTGGAACAGGATGGAACCCCAGATTCCTTCGGTCTTTTGCATGATGGCGCCCCAAGCCAACGCCAATGGTACAACGACCGCGAGGAAAAGCAACTGGTCGCGCGTGTAGGTCACACCGAGGTGGAGACCGGTGAACACAAGGACGACGAGGGCGTTGCTGAGGGCTTTGCCGAAGAAGGGTTCGAGTTTGCGCAGGAAAAGCCCTCGGAAGAGCAGTTCCTCGTTGGCGGCGTTCGAGAACACGGCAATCAAAATCCAGGGCGCCCATTGGAGCACCTGCGCCAGGGTCACCGGGGCGCCGGCGAAGAAGAGCTGCGATAGCGGAACGGCGGTCGCGGCGGCTATGGCAAAGGCGATTAGCCCCGTAGTGAGACCTTGCTTCAGATGACCCCGCTGGATGTAGAGGGCGTCGAGGGGATCGCCGGAAAGCCGCGTGAGGCTGATGACGGTGGCAGCGACGATGACGGCGGTTTTGAGTTTCTCCAACGCGATGCCGGCAGGGGTCGCGGGCAGCGCATCCAGGGGCTGCAGGATGAAACGCGCCACCCACCAATCGAGGGATACGGCGGCGAGCAGGACGAAGAGGCCGAAAAGGAGTCGCCAGACCGGTTGCAGCGAGAGGCTGCGACGCGCAACCAGGGCGGCAGCGAGGAGGGCGCCGAGCAGCAGAAGCCTGCCCAGAAGGTCCGAGGGTGCGGAAAGCAGGGGGCGGTACTGGCTGAAGACGATGATGATGAGCGAGCCGAGCGCGACGAAGAGCAGCGCCAATCCGATGCGCGCGAGCAGGGCGTTGGTCGGGAGCTGTTTTGTATTCATGAATGATGTCCTCTATGGAAACTAATCGGAAAGAAGCGTCCGGCGTAGCTGAACCTGGAACCACGGAACACACGGAAAGAACCAGGGTGGCAAAGTTGTTTTCATTGTAGCATGGTTTTGGTATGCGTTGCCACGAATCGAAGGGATATCTCAACGAAGGATTGGTTCACCATTCCACGGTGAAGCGCTCGAGGTGCAGGCGCGCCCATTCGATGCCGTTGCGGACCTCTTTGGGGAAGGGAATCAGACGCTCGCCTGCCTGGGGGTGTTCCTGCAGGTAGGCATCGAAGCGGGCGATGATGGCGGCGGCATCGGCTGCGGCCCATTTCTGCCAGGTATCGAAACCCATGGCGTAATAGAGATGGGCGCGGATGTGGTCCAGGTTTTTGCCGGTGCGGAAGGCGTCGCAGCGTTTGACGCATTCGGCAGTAGCGGTGGGATCAAGGTGTGCCTGTTGGGCGAGATCCCGGCGCTGGGCAGGGGTCTGCCCGGCGGAGATGACGGCTAACTGGTCGGCAAAGCCCGCGCACGTGAGCGCGTGCAGCGCCGCGGCGCTCTCGGGTGACCAGGAGAGCGCTTCCAGGGGCACGGGAATGGGAAGCCACAATTCGATGTCGTGCTTGAGGATGCGGAGTGCCGGCTCCGGGAGACCTGTTTGTGCGGCGAATTTCCGGGCGCGGGCGGGGGTGCGGATTGCTTCCAGCACCTCACTGAAACGCGAGGCGCCCGCTTCAACCAGGCGCGGAACGGCTTGAGTGAGGGTTTCCAGGCGCCCGGTGCGGCCCCAATAGATGATGCCGAGGGAGGTGGTCATGCCATCGGGGTAGGTGATGGGGCGATTGAGGCGCTCGTAGAAGGCGACCAGGCTGGTGGTCGGGAGATTGTAGGCGTCAAATGCTGCGTTCATAGGGGGCTTCACCTCATTCATAGCGCCGCGAGCGCCATCATCGCGAAGGGAAGGATGTCTTGCAGGGCATGGAAGAGCCAGGGCCAGAAGAAGCCGCGCGAATCGACCATGCATTTTCCAAAGAACCAACCCAGAAAGGCGGTGATGAGCACGCCGGGGATGCCCGAGGGCGTGCCGCCGATATAATGCGCCAGCCCAAAGCTGACCGCTGCCATCCAAATGGCGTTGGATTTGCCGGTGACTTCGATGAGGGTGGAGAGCAGCGCCGCGCGGTGCAGAAGCTCCTCATTGAAGCCGTTGGATGCGGCGAGCAGCAACACCAGGGGGATGAGGGGGATGAACCTGCGCAGGAGGTTGCCGGTGGGGGCAAGCGGAAGGATGAACATGAAGACCTGGGCAACGATGACGATGAGGGTGAAAATCGCTCCAAAGCGCCATAGCGGTTCCGGATCTTTCTCGCCGAGTATTTTGAGGGGCGCGCTCATTGCGGGGCGGTCGCCCCAGACCAGGAAGCAGTTTTGCCGGCGCCGGTGAAGGAGCAGCAGCAAGCCGACCATCACCAGGGCGGCGAGCGTCTCGAAGGCTTGCAGCGCCAGCGCGGCAACGGTGAAGGATTGCCGCGCCTGCCAGGTGGCCCAGGCGGGCGATTGCGCCAATCCGTTGCTTGCCCCCGTCCATAGCACCAGCGCCAACAGGATGAGCGCGTAGGATCCCAGGGGACGGAGCAAGGGCACCGCGCGGCTACGCAGGATGAACATGCCCAAGAAGAGCGCTTTGATCCACATCAGCGCTGCGGGCACAGCGCCGGTGATCTCAAAGTAGAGGATATCGCTCAACGGTGAGGCGAGCAAGGTCAGCGCCCAGGCAATGGCTACGAGCCTGGAGTCTGGCGCGGGCGCATTCTGGTCCAGATAGCCGTTGTGCATGTTCAAACGCTCCTTTTCTTTAGTGTGTGATCTTGGGTTCGGGCGCAAGGCGTGCCGGACCGAAAATTCTGAACACACGAATTGCCCAGAAAACCATCAGAATCGTCATGGGCATGCCGGGGGAGACGATTCCGGCGGGCCACACGGAGAAGAAGTCGAAGAGGCCATGGAAAATGACAGTAGCCAGCAGTGAGCCTCGGCTGCTATTGAACAACCAGGTGTAGGTCACTGAACCGACGACGGCGACGGTCGCGAGCATCGGCACGACCATGAGCCCCATCTCCCTATAGGTATCGCGGTAGAAGATGGCGGGAATGTGCCAGGTAGCCCAGAAGACACCGAGGATGAGCGATGCCTTGAGGGCGCTGCGACCCACCTGTAGGCGCGGCAGCGCAAAGCCGCGCCAACCGATTTCCTCCCCCAAGCCGAAGGTGGCGGTCCACAGAAGGAGGGCAGGCATGATTCCCAGATAGGGCAGATAATCCACCTGACCCAGAAGGGCCAGATTGGGCCAGACGCCCTGGAAAAGCCGGGTAACGAGGACGATGGCGGCGAAGACGGCGATGGGCGAGATGATGAAGAGGAGCACGGTGCGCGGTAGGCGCCAGCGGGCGAGCGGCGCGAAGAGTGCGGCGAGCCCCGTGGGTCCCCGCGATGCCAGGGTGACGATGACGGCGGCGATGAGAGGACCAAAGGAGACGAGGTAGTGCAGCGCCGGTGGGATGGGGGCGATGAAGCCCCGGGCGGAGAGCGCCAGGGGGATTTCTATCGACCAGGAGATGACGAAGGTTAAGGCGAAATAGGCGATGAGTTCCCGCGTGGTGGCAGCAGGGAAGCCCGGCGCCTGATCCGGTGCATTTTCCCTGCGTGGGCGGTTCTCGAAAGAGTTGTCCATGGTTTTCTTGAATTCACGGCGCAGATTGCACCTGATGGACGTCAGACTCGTAGACCAAAGCCCAGAACAAGGGCGTATCGCCGCGGGGGTAGACATCGCGGATGACCCACTCGCGGGGTGGGTAGCCGGTGGCGGCGCCCCAATAGGGTTGTTCGCGGGTGAAGACGTCGAAGATGTAAGTGAGTGGTTCTCCGCCCTGCATGAATTGGACGGTGATGCGCGCGCCGCCCGCGCCGCGGGAATCGCAGGTGACGCCAGGTTCACAGCAGGTGCGCCACCATTCGACCTCGTTGATGCGGTAACCGGCATCCACTTCCGCCTGAAGCAAGTCGGAGATGACAGCGTCGCGCCGGTCATCCATGCCGCGCTCCGCCCAGGTCTCGGTCACCTCCCAGAGTTCGGTTGCGGCGGCGGCATCCCCGCGAAGGAGCGCTTGCACAAAGGCGTCAATCTGCACTTTCGGCTCGTGAAGGTCGGCGTCCTGAAGAAGGAGATAGCGGAGCTCCGGATTGCTGCGAGCCAACAGCGCCAGACCAACTGCGCCAATGAGAACGCCCAGGAGTAGAATTCCCAGGATGCCGGGTATTCTGCGCCAGGGAAACTGCTTCATCATTCAGTCGCTTGCAGGGCGCTTTTTGGTGAGCGGCGTGAAGGTGGTTTCGCCGCGCGCCCAGGCTTGCAGGTTGGCGAGGCGTTCGCCGTTATCGCCGTGCTCGGGGTCGTCGAAGAAGCTCTGGAGCCTGGCGCAGGGAAGGTCGGCGCAGAAGCCACAGTGCGGCAAATCGCGCTCGAGGGCGCAGCGGGCGACGGCGCAGGTGCCCCAGAACATTTGGCTTCGGGAAGCAAGGCAACCGGGGCAGTTGGTGGGTTCTTTCCACGCGCAGGCGCCACAATAGGCGCCGCACATGCCAATCAGTTGTGGGTCCATCAGGAACCTCCTTAGTTTTGTGGATGACCGCTCATCCGGGTTTAGTCCAGATGAGGGAGTAGCGCCAGAACAGGTGGTGGCGCACCCGCGCGCCAGGCAGCATCTCCCGGCAGGCTTCGCGGACCTGGGCGACCGTAAGGTAGCGTTCGTGCTGCCCGTGTTCATCCCAGGCGGCGCGCGTTGCTGCGGAGGATCTCAGGCGCCCGTTGCGCAGAAGTCCCAGTAATACGCTCGCCGGCATGGCGAGCGCGCCGGTGAGAATCTCGCCCGGGGTCACGGTCTGGAAGAGGTCCAATACTGCCAGCACACCGCCCGGCTTGAGAGCACGCGCCAACCGGGGCAGGATTTCGGGCAGGGGCAGATGGTGCAGGGTGGCGATGGAAACGATGGCGTCAAAGTGTGCATCGGGCAGAGCTTCCGCCAGCACATCGGCGACCCGGAATTCGAGGTTCGGGCAGGTGTGAGAGCGCTCCTGCGCGAGCCGAATCATCTGTGGCGAGAGGTCCAATCCCAGGACGGACTCGAAGCGCTCAGCCAGGCGGCGCGAAAAGGCGCCCGCGCCACAGCCTACATCGAGCGCGCGCTCGCCTGTGTGCAGCTGGCGCAGCAGGAAGTTGTGATAATGCCCGTTGTGGTCCCAGGCAGGCTCGGGCAGCAGGGCGATGCGGTCAAAATCGGCTTGAAATGTGGCGCGAGAATTCGACATGGTAGTTTTATCCCCAACTCAAACAGCGCTATGTTCGCGGCCGCAGCTGCGGCCGCATCTGCGGGGCGCAGGCGCTATGCCAAAACAGCCCGCAACGCTCCGAAGGAGATAACCTCGTTGACGGCTTCGACGAAGGCAATGTGTTCCTGGGTGAGGCTGGCGAGTGAGCCGCGCAGGATGATGGCTTCGAGGTCCATATCCTCGGCGCCGCGACAGGTGGAGAGGACGCAGAACTCGGCGCAGAAGCCGGTGATGATGACGGTATCCACGCCCAGGGCGTGCAACTGCTCCAGCAGCGGCGTCTTGTTGAAGGCGTTGCTGTAGGTCTTGATGATGTGCAGGTCTGTGGGGAGCACTTTCAGGGCTTCGGGCAGGTCAAAGCCGGCGTATCCGGGGACAAGTCCATCGTTCTCATCACTGTGCTGGATGCAGATAACGGGAAGGTCCTTCTCCCTGAACAGGTCTATGGCGGCGTTGATGTATTCGATAGCGGCGTTGAGGGACTGCGTAGTCGCCGGGTTAATCTCGAAGAAGGCTTTTTGTACGTCAATGACGAGTAGCGCAGGGTGCATGGGTCTCCTTTGATGAATCGGGCATCGATATTGGAAGTCAGGACTCAGGATGCAGCGGGCTGGGTGCGGTGAGGATTCGCCGCTGTTCGACGATGACGTCTGGCGAGAACAGGCGGACGTGGGCTTCGATGCTCTGCAGCTGGCTGATGACGGAATTCAGGGCGACGCCGGGGGGCGCATAGGCGACGTAGAGCGCATGGGTGGTTGCAGCGGAGATGGGCGAGCGAGCGTCTTGCCCGTAGATGATGGTGCAGCAGACGCCCTCCGCATCGCGCATGACCATATCACCGGCGCGCAGCTCCTTGAGGCCGCCGCTCATCTGCAGTAGCCGTTCTCCTGCCCGCGTTACATCCATGTGGATGGCGCCGCGCAGTTTGGCGACATCGTGACTGGCGGTGAGGATGAGGGTCTCGACTT
>JAKJAC010000126.1:11589-11948 GCA_022707705.1 Chloroflexota bacterium | reverse complement strand
CAGGCGTGCCGTGAGGTTACAGGCCATCCTATTCCAGCAGAGGTAGTAGGGCGGCGCGCGGGTGACCCGGCGACGCTCATCGCCGCCAGCGACACGATCCGCGCCGAGCTGGGGTGGGAACCCCGATATCCCGATATCCGCCAGATTGTCGAAACCGCCTGGAACTGGCACAAAACGCATCCCAACGGTTATGAGGAATAAGAGTGCCTGGAGTCAAGGAAATGGCGCAGCAAAGCGCCTGGCACATTTAAGGTGAAGACCCATTTTGCACAAAGGCAGTATTGTTAATCCATAACCCATAACACAAATTGGAGCAGCAGAATCATGCTCTTGGAACGTATCGAATCGGCAGGGCTGGC
>JAKJAC010000126.1:9360-11579 GCA_022707705.1 Chloroflexota bacterium | reverse complement strand
TATCGTAGGAGACGGCTCAACCGCTATTGTCATTGACCCGCGCAGAGATTGTGATATCTACCTCGAACTGGCGTGTGGCGCAGGTATGCGCATCACGACGATTTTGGAAACACACCGGCACGAAGACTTCGCCGTCGGGTCGGTGGAACTGGCGGCGCGCACGGGCGCTGAGATTTGGCATGCCGATGCGCAGCTGCCTTATCACTACGGGCAAGCCGCAATCGAAGGGCAAACCTGGCAGGTGGGCAGTCTGCAGCTGGAGGCTCTTCTCACCCCAGGGCACACCGAGGGTAGCCTGAGCTATCTGCTCCGCGATGCCGGCGGAGCGCCATGGATTGTCTTTACCGGCGATGTACTTTTCGCGGGTGAAGTGGGACGCGTCGACTTCCTCGGCATGGATCGCGCCCCGGAGATGGCAAGCCAGTTGTACGATGCCATTTTCGGGAAGCTATTGCCCCTGGGAGATGGCGTGCTGGTTGGTCCAGGGCATGGCGCAGGCTCACCCTGTGGCTCCACCATCGCCGACCGGGTATGGACCTCATTGGGCTTAGAACGCGCTCTCAATCCACGCCTGCAGAACATCGAGCGCGAGGCTTTCATCGCAGGTGCGGTGCGACAATTGCCCAAACCGCCTTATTTCGCCGCCATTGAACGCCTCAACCTGGAAGGAGCTCCTATACTGGGCGGGATCCCACTGCCGCCGCTGCTCTCAGCGGCAGATTTTGCCGCGCAAGCGGCTACTGCGCTGGTGGTAGATGTGCGCTCCGAGTTCGCCTACAGTACGGCGCATGTTCCCGGGGCACAGTTCCTCGCCGCTGACCGCTTGGCGGTCTTCGGTGGTTGGTTCATGCCAGTTGACCGCCCACTGTTGCTAGTCGCAGACGATAACTCCCCAACAGCGGTCATGCACATTCTCATACGCCTGGGCTACGATAACGTGCGCGGCGTGCTGGCAGGCGGGATGACCAGCTGGAATGTAGGGGGACGCTCCGTCGAGACCCTACCGCTGGTCCCCACACAGGTGCTGCGGCGCCAGCTCGCAGAGGGCAAACCGGCATGGTTACTTGATGTCCGCAATGAAGAAGAGCTCGCCCATGGACGAATTGAGGGGGCACACTTGTTACCCATCAGACAACTTCAGGGACGCGAAAGCGAGGTTCCACGCGATATCCCTGTTTACGTCTTCTGCGGTTCAGGCACACGCGCGACCATTGCCGCAAGCTGGCTACAACGCCAGGGCTGGCAGAATCTCCACATCGTGCTCGGTGGATTCTGGGCGTGGGACGAGGGTTGATCAATATTGAATTGCGCAAAATCAAAGAGCGCGAACGAATAACGGATGCAGGAAACACACCACGCAACGTTCAGCAATCGAAATTCGTGATTCAGACTCAGCACTCACGCGGGAGAACAGTTCTGAAGCGCAGTAGTCATTCATACAGGAGGGTTACATGATCAAGAACGACATCACGATTCGTATTGGCGGTGAAGCAGGTATGGGGCTGGAATCCAGTGGTGCAGGCTTTGCCAAGGCGCTGGTGCGCGGAGGACTGCATGTCTTTGGTGTGCCGGACTTCTATTCGCGCATTCGAGGCGGGCACAATTTCTTCACCTTACGTGCGGCGCGCGACCCGCTTTTCTCGATCGCAGACCCCGTGCATATCCTTTTGGCCCTGGACCTGGAAAGTGTCCGCCGTCACATCGCTGACCTTGTTCCGGGGGGCGCAGTTATCTACGATAGCAAAGACTCCCTGCCCGAGGCGCTCAGGCGTGAGGATGTGCTCATCATGCCGGTGCCGCTTACACAACTCGCCCGCGAAATCGGCGGGTTGGAATTGATGCGCAACACCCTGGCGTTGGGTATCGCTGCCGGACTCCTGGAATTCGATCTCAGTTATGTTGAAAGCATCGTCCGCGACAACTTTGCCAAAAAAGGCGAGGATGTAGTGATCAACAACCTGAATGTGATCCGCAAAGGTGCCGAGATTGCGGAGGCATACAAAGCCGACTTCGCCTTCCGCCTGCACGCCATCCCGAATGCACCGCAGCGCATTCTGCTCAACGGCACACAGGCTTTCTCAATGGGGGCGCTCGCGGGCGGATGCCGCTTCGTTTCTGGATATCCCATGACACCAGGCTCTCCAGTATTGGTCTGGTTCGCCCAAAACGGGGCGAAATACGGGGCAGTCGCCAAGCATGTTGAGGATGAGATTTCCGCA
>JAKJAC010000126.1:0-9305 GCA_022707705.1 Chloroflexota bacterium | reverse complement strand
GATCGGGGCAGCCATTATGGGCGCACGTGCGCTGGTCCCCACCTCCGGGGGCGGCTACGCATTGATGGTAGAAGGGACAGGCTTTGCAGGCATTAGCGAGACGCCTGTAGTTATCTACAATGCACAACGACCCGGTCCCGCGACCGGCTTACCTACCCGCACCGAACAAGCCGACTTGCTCTTTATGCTCCATGCCTCGCAGGATGAATTCCCCCGCATGATTCTGGCGCCCGGGACACTGGAAGAAGCCTTCCACCTGGGCTGGCATGCCTTCAACGTAGCAGAACGCTATCAGACTCCCATAATGGTCCTGAGCGACCAATTCCTGGCGGATGCCTTCCGCTCGCTGGAGGCCGATGCGCTCGACTTCGATGCCGTAGAGATTGATCGCGGCGCGCTGCTCACTGATGCCGACCTCGATACGTTGACCGAACGCTACAAACGCTATCAAATCACCGAAAGCGGCGTCTCACCCCGCGCTCTGCCAGGACACCCCAACGCGGTTTGGGTCACCGAGAGCAACGAACATGACGAGGTTCCGCGCATCGAGGAAGATGCGCAAAACCGCATTGAGCAGCAGAGCAAGCGCATGCGGAAAGCCATCGCGATGACAGAAGACGTTCCACCGCCCACGTGGTATGGACCAGAAGGTGCCGCATTGACGCTGGTGTGCTGGGGCTCCACCTATGGTCCGGCGCGTGAAGCAGTGGATCGCCTCAACGCGCAGGTAGCCGGTGCAGCAAATCTATTACACTTCAGCGGATTGGAGCCTTTCCCACCCACCGCAGAGACCGAGCTACGCAAAGCCCATAAGACAGTTGTCGTCGAGGGAAACTATACTGGTCAACTGGAGACCCTCATCCGCGCGCGAATCGGGTTTAGCGTAGATGGGCACATTCGCCGCTTTGATGGACGTCCTTTCAAACCCGAATTCATCCTTGCAAGATTGCAGGAACAGGAGGCATAACCATGGTGACGCGCGATGATTACAGAATTGATGAAAAGCCTACCTGGTGCCCCGGCTGTGGGGATTACGGCATCCTCAATGCGCTCACCCGCGCATTGGTGGAGCATGCCATCGCGCCCCATGAACTGATGATTGTCACGGGTATCGGGTGTGGAAGCAAATTGCCCCAATACATGCGGGTCAATGGCATGCACACCCTTCACGGGCGCCCCTGGCCCGCAGCGCAAGGCGCCAAGCTGGCAAATCACGGCATGCGAGTGATGATCATCCACGGCGATGGTGATGGCTATGGTGAGGGGCTTGGGCACTTTGTTCATGCAGTCCGCCGCAATCCAGGCGTAACTGAGATTGTGCAAAACAACAAGATCTACGGATTGACAAAAGGCCAGTTTTCGCCGACCAGCGAAAAGGGTTGGAAGACATCCACATCGCCCCACGGGTCTGCTGAGGATCCGGCACAACCCCTTGCACTGGCCATCACTCACGGCGCAACATTTGTGGCGCGCGGCTATCCCGGCGAACTCAAACATCTCATCTGGTTAATTGGCGAAGCGCTCGAACATCCAGGCTATGCGCTGGTAGATATCCTTCAACCGTGCGTCTCCTTCAACAAGCCACGCACCTACGATTATTACGCGGAGCGCGTCTACAGACTCGAGGATGAGACGGGCTATAATCCCGCTAACCGCACTGCAGCCTGGGAACGCGCACAGGAATGGGGCGAGCGCATCCCCATCGGCATTTTCTATCGCGCCATTCCCGGACCCACCTTTGAAATGCTGGATCCCGTACTCAAAGAGGGCGCACCGCTGGTAAAGCGCCCACTGGAAAAACTCAACTCCGCACAGGTTGAGAGCTTGCTCGCCAAATTGCGCTAAGTAAAGAGAACGATCTTCTAAAACGCGGCGGTGCATGAGCAAACCTATGTCGAAACGACTCCTGATCGTAGATGATGATGCACTGTTGAGACGCAGCCTGGCTTTCAATCTTGAAAAAGCCGGGTACGCCGTGTCATCTGCGGGCACCGCGGAAGATGCCCTGGCAATGGTGCGCCTCGAGCCTCCAGACCTGGTCCTTCTCGACATCGGTCTGCCGGGCATGGATGGCATGGACGGCTTACGGGCATTGCGCGCGCAGACAACAGCGCCCGTAATCTTCGTCACCGCGCGCCGGCGCCAGCTCGATGAAGTGCTGGGGTTGGAATTGGGTGCCGATGATTACATCACCAAACCCTTCGACATTGACGTATTGCTGGCGCGCATAAAAGTCGTCCTGCGCCGCGTTGTAGCGGCGCCGTCAGCGACAGCGCCTCCCACAGCACCAACGCTGGTCATCGGCGATCTGGTCATTGACATCGCCGCGCACCATGTAACCTTGCACGGAAAGCCTGTGGAACTGGCGCCGCGGGAATTCGACCTGTTGGCGGCGCTTGCGCAAGAAGCAGGGCGCGTGCTATCGGTCGATGAGTTGCTTGCCCGTGTCTGGGGTGCAGAATATGTCGGCGAACCACAGGTGGTCTACGTACACATTCGCTGGTTGCGGGAGAAATTGGAGGAAGACCCCCACGCGCCGCAACGCATTCTCACCGTGCGCGGTGTAGGTTATAAACTGGTGGCGTAATGCATAAATTGCGCACCCGTTTGATTCTCAGCCACATTCTGCCGCTGCTGGTAGTGCTACCCATCATCGGCGTGGTATTGACGTACCTGTTGGAAACTCAGGTATTGCTGGCGGGCCTTGCAAATGAGCTGGAGCGCCAGGCATTGCTGGTGGCAGAGCTGGCTGATAACTACCCGCTCATCTGGTCCGACCCCTTCCAGGCGCAGGAGTTTACCACCCGGGTGGACCCATATGTCTCGGCGCAGATGACCTTGATTACTGCCGATGGGCTATTGCTCGCCACAACCGACCCCCAAGAGCAACCGAACATTGGGCGCATCATCACCGTTCCCGGCTTTGCGGAGGTGCTCCGCTCAGGCGCCATTCTGCGCATTGACTACGGGCAGCAGCGCGGTACGGGCGCCGCGGATATCCTGGTTCCAGTCGTTCTAAGCAACCGCGTCATCGGCGTCATCCGTCTCACTGATCCGCTATCCAGCCTTTACGAGCGCTTTCCTCGCGCGCGCACCTTCATCTTCTCTGTGCTCGCTGTAGGCTTGCTGATAGGGCTGGGAGTAGGGCTGTATCTCGCCTTCGATTTGGAACGCCCTATCACACGCAGCACTGAAGCCATCGTGCGCATGACGCAGGGACAACGTCTGGAGCAATTGACTGAACAGGGTCCCAGCGAATACCGGTTGCTCGTCCGAGCCTTCAATGCCCTTAGCACACAGCTCCAAAGCCTGGAAAAAGCGCGTCTGCGATTGCTAGCGAACCTCGTCCACGAAATTGGGAGGCCCCTCCGCAATTCAAGCGCTCACCGCCGGCGCCACCGAGGACACCACTCTCCGCGAGGAACTCCTGAATGGCATGGAGGCTGAGGTCACCCGCATGCGACACCTGCTGGATGATCTGACACAGCTCTACGGGCAGGCGCTTGGCTCCCTGGAATTGGATCGCAGCCCCACAGCAATTAGCCCATGGCTCCATCAGACCCTCAGCCCGTGGCGCGAAGAGGCATTGGAGAAAGACCTGCGCTGGGAGATTTCGGTGGCTCCCGACCTCCCCACCCTCACCATTGACCCCGACCGCCTGGCGCAGGCGCTCGGCAACATCGTCAGTAATGGCATCAAATATACCTCACCGGGCGGGAGCATCACAGTCAGCGCCGCAGTCAGCGCAGACACCCTGCAAATTGCGGTTCAGGATTCCGGACCCGGCATTGAGCCTGAGGAGCAATTGCGTATCTTCGAACCCTTTTATCGCGGTCCATCCAGTCGTCGTTTTCCACAAGGCATGGGGCTGGGTCTGAGTATCGCCCGCGACCTGGTTACAGCTCACAACGGTCGCATCGAGGTCGAAAGCACACCGGGGAAAGGGAGCTGTTTTCGCATCGTGCTCCCGCTTCAAGCGAACGGAGTGACCGAATCTCGGTCGCTTGTCCCTGATGTGATCCAATAACGGTCAGGTCATCATTCACAGCATAAGAATCACGCGCCCCTATGAGAAATGGAGACGCTCGATGCGGGCAGCCTTGGGAGGCTGCCCGCATCGAGCACCACGAAACTAAACATCCGCTCAGTAAGACTCTTAAACTTCCCTTAAGTCAATCTGTAGGTCCCCATAAAGATTTCGCACCTCCAACAGGCTATAATGCAATTATGGTAATTGGCTGACCAGTCACCATAATGCAGAGACACAGCTTGGGTGAAGTTTGGTCCCACCGAAAAAAGATATCGCGTTGTTTTGGGTGTGCAGCATTGCTCCCCAAGCAGCAAACGGAGGTAATTCGATGAATAACAAACGCTTGTTGATGGTAGTCCTTAGTGTATTAGCACTCCTGGTGCTTAGCGGATGTAATCTACTGTCGTTGATGACTGCACAGGCGCCGGAGAATGCTCCATTGCCGGAGCAGGATCAAACCGCCATGACAGAAAACCAGATGACCACGTTACCTGATCAGGCAGGCATACTCTCAGCACTGCAAACAGCGCTGGAGACCATCTATGCCGATGTGAATCCTTCGGTGGTGAGTGTTCAAGTCACCCGGCAGAGCAGCGGCGCAGTACTCCCCTTCTCGGAAGAGTCCGCGCAACCCTCCGAACAAGGCGCAGGCTCTGGTTTCGTATGGGATAATCAGGGTCACATCGTCACCAACTACCATGTCATCGAGAACGCCACGCGCATCGTGGTGCGTTTCGCCGATGATACCACTGCTGAAGCAACCGTAGTCGGCTCCGATCCAGATAGCGACCTGGCAGTGCTAAAGGTAGATGTAGCAACTTCTCAACTCCAGCCTGTGCGCATAGCGCAGACAGAGCCCGCCGTGGGGCAGCTTTCGGTTGCCATCGGCAATCCCTTTGGCCTGGAAAACACCATGACCGTCGGCTTCATCAGCGCTATCGGGCGTTCACTATCGGTCGGAGAGACTCTCGGAAGCCGGTATAGCATTCCCGATATCATCCAGACCGATGCACCGATCAATCCAGGAAACTCGGGCGGGGTGCTGGTCAACGAAAAAGGGGAGGTCATCGGTGTAACGGCAGCTATCATCTCGCCTGTCCAGGCATCGGTGGGCATCGGCTTCGCCATTCCCGCCGCCATCGTCGAGCGGGTTGTGCCGGTGCTTATTGAGACAGGCGCCTACGCCCATCCCTGGATTGGCATCAGCGGCACCACCCTCACTGCAGATCTGGCGGAAGCCATGGAATTGCCGGCAGAGCAACGCGGCGCCCTGGTCATAGATGTCATCGCCAACAGTCCGGCAGAACAAGGAGAGGTACGCGGGAGCACACGCCAGGTGACGCTCGATGGAGCACAGGCAAACGTAGGCGGCGATGTCATCATCGCGCTCGACGCAACGCCTATCCACAGTTTTGAAGATCTCATCTCCGCGTTGAGCGCCCAAACTCGTCCCGGGCAGACTGTCGTGCTCACCGTGCTGCGCGATGGCGCCGAACGCGAGCTACACCTGACGTTGGGTGAGCGCCCCAAATCCTGAGCACAGCTCACGCAGGTTGCGAAGCCCTGGCAGTTTATCGAGAAAACTGCCAGGGCTTGTTTAGACTTCATGCCCTCTGTGTCTGTTCACAAAACCTCGGTCTGGTTTTCCCCATCATCAAGCCCTCGCACTTTTGGTTGGTTGCAATTCAGGCTATAATACCAGCGTTACGGTACACCTGTGATGCGGTAGAAGAGAGGCAGAAATGACGATGGCACAACTGGAGCTATGGGAGCAACTGGTGCAATGCTATACCGAGAAGACCCGGCGCTGCGCCCCAAAGACCGCCACTGAGCTCGGGCAGACAATGGCTGCAGCAGGTGATCCGCTCCAAGACATCGCCACCCTCCATGAAGTTGCTCTCCAGCAGGTTTTACAACAAACTCCAGACACGTCGCTTCAGAAAATAGCTCCGGTGATGTCAATGTTGCTAGCCGAGATGCTCGCCGGATATGACTCCCAAGCGCGCCAACAGCAAATCCACGCCAGTGACCGACTCACCAGTCCTGACTCTGAGGTCCAACAAGCTCAAAAGGACCTGGAAGCACAACATGCCCGCCTCATGTCGCTTTACCGGTTGGGACGCACCATCAATGCCACTTTCGAGATTGATACCATCTTTGAACTCATGGCAAGAGAAGCGATGTTGATCACTGGCGCCACACATGGCGCAGTCCTTGTGGTCAACAAAGCCGAAGGACAACAATACATCAGCACGCTGCTAGGGTTCAGTCCTCAAGAGGTAGCTTTTGCACAGAGCACACGGTTGGTCCTCGGTAAAGGTTTGATTGGCTACGCCTACGAGCACCAGTGCATTGTCGTCGTGGATGATGTGCGCGAGGACCCGCGCTATTGGGAATTCGTCGCCGCCACCCGCGCCGAGATCGTCCTGCCCATCATTCATGGGACCACCGTTCTGGCACATCTCGATCTGCAAAGCCCACAAGTAGGCGCCTTTAGAAGTGTGGACCTGGAATATCTCAAGGCGTTAGCAGATCAAGCCGCTATCGCCATTCAAAATGCCCGGCTTTTTCAACGCGCCCAACTGGAAATCAAAGAACGCACCCGAGTACAAGAAGACCTGGAGCGTCGCGCCAAGCAGTTACTCCTTTTGTGGCAGGTGAGCCAACAGGTCAGTTCATTGCTCGAACCAGAACCGTTGTTGAAGCAAATTGTCGAGCTCATCCGCTCGACTTTCAAATATGCCTACGTCGTCATCCTGTTGGTGGATGGCGCTAAAACCAAACTTAGCCTCAAGGCGAAAGCCGGTTTCCAGATGGAAGCCTCACGTACGATCGAGTTGAAAATCGGCGTGCAGGGAATCTGTGGTTGGGTTGCCGCTCACGGGCAACCACTGCTAGTCAACGATGTCACACGCGAACCACGCTACTACCAGCTTCAGGAATTGACCGAAACCCGCTCCGAAATCGCCGTTCCGGTGAAAATCAAAGGTCAGACCATCGGAGTCTTGGATGTCCAAAGCGCTTCATTCAATGCGTTCGGAGAGGACGACCTGTTCATTTTGGAAGTGCTCGCCGATCAGGTCGGGGTGACCGTTGAGAATGCCCGGCTCTTTTCTGCCGAGCAACAGCGACGACAGGAAGCCGAAACCCTGCGTACGGCAGCTCTTTCGATGATTACAACTGTTGATCGCAGGCGGGTTATCGAACAGATTCTGATTCAGCTGCGCAAAGTCGTCCCCTACGATAGCGCCTCGGTGCAGTTGCTCAAAGGACAACACCTTGAAATCATTGGCGGGCATGGCTTCCCCAATCTAGAAGAGCTGTTGGGAGTAACGTTCGACCTGACTGCCGACAATAACCCCAACTGCGAGGTCATGCGCAAGCGCTCTACCTATATCGTTCAGGATGCGCCTACCGCGTACAGCGAGTTTCTGAACGCCCCCCACGTTCAGGCCAACATCCACTCCTGGTTGGGAGCGCCACTCCTGATCGGCAACGAGCCACTCGGCATGATCGCGCTTGACAAGCATGACCCGGGCTTCTATACCGAGGAACATGCGCGCCTGGCGGAAGCCTTCGCCGCACAAGCTGCCATCGCAGTGGCAAACAGTCAGCTATTCGAAGCCGAACGCGAGCAACGCGGACTGGCTGAAGCGCTGGCGCAGGCAGCGGCAGCTGTCACAGCCACTCTGGACCTCAATGAGGTGCTAGATCGCATTCTGGAACAGGTCGCGCGTATCGTCATCGGCGATGCGTGTAATGTGATGCTGATCGAGGGTGAGACCGCACGGGTAGTGCGGTCTCGGGGATACGATGGTCCCCGCTCCTCAACTGGCAGAACGCAGATGCCGATGAACCTAAGCCAGACTGCAACCCTACGACGGATGATTCACACAGGGCAACCGTTAGTGATTTCCAATACCCAAGAAGATCCCTTATGGACCATACCGAAAAGCATTGGGGCTATCTGGCTGAAGTCATATGTGAGCGCCCCCATACGGATGGGAGACAAAACCCTGGGATTCCTCAACGTGGATGCTGGAGAACCAGGGCAGTTTGGTCCTGATGATGCGCGACGTCTGGCGCTCTTCGCGCACCATGCCGCCAGCGCCATAGAAAATGCCCGCCTCTACCGGGAGCTGCAGGACTACGCCAGCGAACTCGAGCGACGTGTGCAAGAACGCACGGCGCAAATCCAGGCGCAACTTGCGCGGCTCGATGCAATTTTGAACAGCACCTCCGATGGCATCATCGTAGCGGATGTGCAAGGACGGATTCTGCAAGCCAACCCAATAGCCCAGGATTGGCTCACCCGCACGCTTGCCCCAGAGGACGCCAACAAACTACGGACAAGCATCCAGGAGCTGGCAGAATATCCCAATGACCATCCCCAAACCCTCCTGGCGCTTCCGGGCATGGATTTGCAGCTCAATGCTGCTCCCATCTCTGAACCTAAACCGCAGCAGCCTTCTGTGGTCGTCACGATTCACGATATCAGTCAGCTCAAGGCGCTGGAACGCATGAAATCCAGTTTTGTCGCCAACGTCTAGCATGAGCTCCGCACCCCAATCACCACCATCAAGCTCTACATAGAGCTCATCAGCAAACAACCGCAGAAAGCCACACTTTATATGGAGGTGCTATCGCAGAGTGTAGAACACTTGGCGCATCTGGTCGAAAAGATTCTCCAACTGGCGCATATAGATGCCGGACGAGTGGAACTACGACTCGAACCCACGCGTTTACAGGACCTGGCGGAGCTCATCATCGGCAATCACCAAGCCATGGCACGTCAAGCCGGGGTACGCCTGCGTCTACTGCCATCCACACCGGCTATCCAGGTGATGGCGGATCCTAAACGCCTGGTGGAGGTCCTCAACAACTTGGTGGAAAATGGCATCCAATACACACCTGGTGATGGAGAAGTCACACTATCCATCAGCACGGTCGAGACTGAACAACGCGCGTGGGCAACCGTGGAGATTCGAGACACCGGCATCGGCATCCCAGAGGATGAGCTGCCTTATGTGTTCGAACGTTTCTTCCGCGGCAGAATCCCCCAAGTGATGCAAAAATCAGGGACGGGATTGGGATTGGCAATCGTCAAAGAAATCGTAGAACTCCATGGAGGCTGGACCACCATCGAGAGCGAAGTCAACACAGGCTCCGCGGTGACGATCTATCTGCCTCTCCTCAATGCCTAGGCAGAATCAACACCATCAACAGCGCCGCCCGGACCAGGTCATGAGGCACGAGCAAAGGTTCAGGGGGCATT
>JAKJAC010000125.1 GCA_022707705.1 Chloroflexota bacterium | reverse complement strand
TATTTTTGCACCGGCGCTTCCTCTTTGCCATCGACCACCATAGTGATGGCATTTGTCGGGCACATGATACTGCACATACCACAAAAGACGCATTTCTCGGGGTCAATGTCCACCGAAGCCTTTTGTTTCAACCGCCCATTTTCCAGAACCGCCGGTACATGACTAATCGCATCCTTAGGACAGACGAGAGGACCAATCTGGCAACCCACGCAGCGGTCAAGGTCCCAGGTCTGTAGGTGATGCAAGGTGACCATCTTGCGATCGAGGACAATCTGTTGCTCTGTTTTCGTCTTTACTGTAGCACCACGTCGCATTTTAGTGCTCCTTATATCCCTAACCGCGCTGGGGAGACGATATGACGTTGGAAACCCAACCGGGATGCTTCTATCCCCAAAGCCAGGCCCAGCAACTGCGTAAAGTACAATACGGGTAAGTCTAGACCTCGCCCCACGGCACGCTCGGCTTTACTCTGATAAAGGTCCAGAGCCGTATGACACATTGGACACGCCAGAGTCACGGCATCTGCGCCAGCTGTCTTCGCCGAATCAAGCACTTTCCCGGTCAGTTTTGCAGTCACCGCACTGTGTGAAATCGCCAACGCGCCACCGCAGCACTTTGCCTTGAAGGGATAATCCACCGGTTCTGCACCCAACACCTCCAGGAAACTATCCAGTCCTTGCGGGCGTTCCGTGCTGTCGAATTCATCCTTAGGGCGAGTCAACATACATCCGTAATAGGGGGCCACTTTCATACCCGTAAGGGGATGTGTGACCCGTTTCTTAACCTGTTCCAAGCCGTATTCCTTCAGCAGCACATAGAGCGGATGGAGTACACGAATGTTACCTTTGAGCTGCAAACCTTCAGCCAGACTGTCGTTGACCATCTGGCGCGTTGCCTTGTCTTTCTCAATCGCCTGACTCGCGCGGCGCAGATTGCGATAGCACCCACTACACGGCGCGATGATAGTATCCAGCCTTTGAGCTTCCGCCAGCGCCAGGTTGCGCGCAGGCAGCGCAATCACACCCTTTCCCTCGCCATGCACCGCACCGCAGCAGTTCCAATCCTCCAGGTCCACTAACTCGATACCCAAATCTGCGAAACTCAATCGCAGTGAGAGATCATATTCCTTGGCGCTGGAGAGCAAACTGCAACCAGGATAATAGCCGTATTTCATCGCTGAGCCTCCTTTGAGCGGCGCGAGGTAGAACGCCAGATAACACCACTCACACCAGCACCCAAGAGCAGAGTGACACAGCTTGCCAACCAGGGCAACCAACGCGGTTTCCGGCGCATTGCCGCCTCCGGTGATGTCTTATGTGGCTCAGGACATAGCGCCGCCATCCGCGCGGGTTCCTTCACCTTCTCAGGGAAGAAAGGCAGTTTATCTTTCAACACCATTGGCAACGCCAGGGGAATCATCCCCAGCAATCCTTTGATATCGAAGGTGCGCAGGTAGTAACGAATCATCAGCTCCGGCTCGAAAAGGCGCCCATAGTGTTTGAAGGTCTCGGCAAACGATTGTCCAAACTCAGCCTCAAGGTCCTCAGCATAACCTTTCTCCACCGCCATCTCACGCAAAGTCGCCATCAGCTCGGTGATAGAAATCTCACGGGGGCAGCGGCTTGCACAGGAATAGCATGACACGCAGAACCACATATCGTGACTAGAAAGCACACGCTCTTCTTCACCCATCTGAATCATATTCAGAATGCGGCGCGGACCGTGTTCCATCTCATCAATCACCGGGCAGGAACCCGAGCAAGTACCGCACTGATAACATTGCAGCACCTTTTCCCCACCGCGCCGTCCGGATACTTCAACGACGAAGGGATTCAGTACGTTTGCCATCACTTGCCTCCTTTCGCCTGTTTTGTTTCGGGTGCACAGGCTGCCGCAAGCTGGCAGGCGTCACAAGCAGTCACTTCTGGCAGCTGACATTCCGTCACCCCCACTGTCTGACTCAGCCCCTTATCTCGCGCTTGTTGCACGCCAGCTTCCGCACCCTTCAGCGGCGCGCCTTCGACGAGGCGCATGAAGTAACCCACCTCTGGTACCTCACGCATCCGCGCCAAACGTTTTGCGAGTTGGGGTAATGCCTTCTCATTTTCTGCACGTACGCCTTCCGGTCCCAATTCCTGGACGACCGTGCTCATCTCACGCATAATACGCGCCCACTTTGCGCCCTCCGTCGCTGAGACCGACTCCAGACGGAAACGCCCAGGTGAGATACCCAGTTTTTCCAACTGCCCAAAAAGCCGCGTGATGCGGGTCTCGGCAAAGTTGCGTCCGGAAATGTAGTGGCAGTCCTGCGGGTGACAACCCGAAACAAGCACCGCGCCGGCTCCAAGCCGGAACGCCTCCATGACGAAGTCCGCATCCACACGTCCTGCGCACATGACCAGAATGTTGCGCGTGTTTGCAGGATATTCGAAATGGCTGGTTCCTGCATTATCCGCACCCATGCCGCTGCACCAACGGCATGTAAAGGCAATCACCTTCTCCTCAGGTTTTTCCGCCAACAACGCATGCAATTGCGCCACAATCTGTCCATCGGTGAAGTGGTGTTGCGAAATTGCGTTCTGGGGACACTCTGCTACACACGTGCCGCAACCGTGGCATTTCGCCGGGATGATACTCGAAGGCTGTCCTGTTCCCGGTAGGTTTATGACCGCACCATAGGGACAAGCGCGATAGCAAATGTCGCACTTGCCGCCACGGGAGTTGATACAGCGTTCGGGGTCTACATAGGCAATAATGGGGTCAATCTCCCACTTCGACGCATTCAGCACCCGTGAGGCGCGTCCCGCCGCACCGCTACCCTGGCTCACACTCTGACGAATGACCCTGCGTCGCACCCGCCAGATAGATGCCCTCCGTAGGCGTATCCAGCGGCTTAAGCTTGGGATGGGATTCCATAAACCAGCCGTGCGTATCATTAGGCACCGTCAACACGCGTCCCAAATCGAAAGAGCCTTCCGACGGGATAGCAGCATTTGCCAACCCCACCATCTCTACTTCAAGCGCCACATGGCGTCCAGTGGCGATATTCTCAGCATGGACCATCAAATTCTTGGTGACCGGGTCCTCCACAATCTCTGATGGGCGTCCCTGAATGAAATGGATACCGGCTTCGCGCGCGCGCTCGTAGAACTCTTCGTAAGTTTTCCCTGGGGTGCGGATATCAATACGGAAGATGGTGATATCCATATCCGGGTAGAGCCACTTGAGCAGCATCGCATTCTTGATCGTGTACATGCAGCAAAAGCCGGAGCAATACTCGTGATAGCGTTTGTCGCGCGAACCCACACATTGGATCAGCGCCAGATTCTTGGGCACCTTGCCATCTGAGGGGCGCACAAATTCACCCACCGTCGGACCACCGGCACAGTGCAACCGCTCAATCTCCATCATGGTTGTGACGTTCTCGTAAACGCCAAAGCCATATTCCTCAATTTTTGAGGGGTCCCACGTATCGTAACCTGTGGCAACGATAATGGCGCCGATTTCAAGCTCGACAATCTCCGGTTGCTGCGCAAAGTCGATAGCGCTGAGTGCGCCGCAGGCATCCACGCACTTAAAGCATTTGATACAGGCATCCATGTCAATGGTAAAAATCGAAGGTACCGCCTGCGCCATGGGCACATAAATGGCTTTGCGCGGTCCCAAACCTTCCTCGAAAACATTGGGCACATCAATGGGGCAGACTTCAGCACAAAGGCCACAGCCAGTACACTTACTCTCCAACACATAACGTGGCTTGCGCTCCACCTTCACCGAGAAATTGCCAATATAACCATTGACTTCTTTAACTTCAGAATAACTCAGGATATGAATATTGCGGTTTTTTCCCACGTCCACCATCTTCGGCGCTTCAATGCAGATGGAGCAGTCCATGGTGGGGAAAGTCTTGTCGAGCTGCGCCATCCGTCCACCGATAGTAGGTGTTTTCTCCACCAAATAGGTCTCAATATTCATGTCCGCCAAATCGAGCGCCGCACTAATGCCGGCAATTCCGCCGCCAACAACCAACGCCCGGCGCGTCACCGGCACCTCAAACATCTCTAGCGGGTGCACGTAAGTTACCTTGGCTACCGCCGATGCCACAAGTTCCTTGGCTTTTTCGGTCGCAGCAGCCTTCTCATGGGAATGCACCCACGACGAATGCTCGCGGATATTCGCCATCTGAAACATAAAGGGATTGAGACCCGCATCCGCGATACACGCTTTGAAAGTCGGCTCGTGCATGGCAACGCTACACGCCGCCACGACAACTCGATTCAGCCCATGCTCCTTGATATCTTGCTGAATCATACTCTGTCCCGGATCG
Organism: Chloroflexota bacterium; assembly: GCA_022707705.1. Taxonomy (GTDB): domain Bacteria; phylum Chloroflexota; class Anaerolineae; order B4-G1; family SLSP01; genus JAAZNO01. Next base: position 7,662 of record JAKJAC010000125.1, on the reverse strand, counting down.
GAACATGCATAACGATGTTCCTTAGCTACGACTACACCGGGCAGGTTCTTGGCGTACTCTACAACTTCCGCAGGTGTTATCACACTGGCAATATTGGATCCGCAATGGCATACATAGACGCCAATACGCGGTGGATCATTTTCGTAATCTATTTCACGTGTTGTTTTAGCCACAGATCGCGCTCCTTATCACAGCAAAAGGCGAATGTAACGCTGCACCCAGTCGCCCATCGTCCACTCGCCTTTTTTCAGTATCGCTACTTGACTTCTTACCCCTTCACTACGCCCCAAGCACATCTTCCTTCGCCAGCTTGCGCCGGGCGCGTTGGGCGCGTTGATCGGGGGTTGTGAGTTCCAGGGCATCTTTCGGACACCACTTGACACACTGCGGTCCCTCCTCAAGGTCCTCACACTGATCACAGATTTCCGCCAGTTTAGTTGCTGGATTGATTGAAATCGCACCAAAATCGCAGGCTTCGATGCACCAGGCGCAGCCATCGCAGCGCTCCGCGTTGATATGGATGATACCGGTCTCGGCATCCTGGGTGAGAGCATCACGAGTGCAAGCGATGACACAGGGCGCGTTCTCGCAGGTGCGACAAGCTACAGCTGTGATGAGAATCTCCTCCGCCCGAATCGTCCGAATGCGGCTACGATAGGTGTTATACTCACCGGTTTTGGTATAAGAGCAAATATACTCACACAATTGGCAGCCGATGCACAATTCAGGATCGCACGTCACATATTTGTATTTTGAAGTCGAAGTTACCATGAATCGCTCCTTCTAGTCACTAGACCCCAATTTGCTCCGCGACATCATCCATACCCAGCTCAATGAGCTTTGCCTTGGGAATCAGCCCCTCCAAAGTCCAGCCCTTTGCCGCGTAGTAAAGGTCCTTGAGATACTCCAGCTCCTCATCGGTGACCACATGACCCGCGGAAGCGCCTTTGGTCATAGGGTCATGCTTCCAGCGATATGGCAAATCATCATCCGCGCGCTTCCAACCCTCACGAATATTGAAAGCTTTCTTGATGGTATGCGCGCGAATGCCGATAAGCTCCACATCATCGTAACCGAAGTTCCAACCGGTAGTGGCATTGATAAGTTTGGCGATGGCGGGCCAGGCGCCGGCGCGATCCGCCTTACCGGTAAAGCAACGGCGGATGAATTTGCAAAGTGGCAGCGTATCATAGACAGCGGCATATTCCTCACTGCTAGCAGCCAACTTGCCGCGTGTATCATCAATAGAGAAACGATTCACCTCGCCCTGAATATCGGGGTCGTAAGCCGCACTACGGTTGTGACACCCACCGCGCGTTCCCACAGCAATGCCCACAGAGAACGTCTTAAGCCCACGCGCATCATAGCCGGGGCTCTCCAGCCCTTTGCTATTCATTGCCCACTTATAGGTCTCTGTGCCACGTTCTGCATCCACAATCGCACTGGCGCGGCGCGTTCCCTTGGAGAGCAAATCGCCAATACCCTCTCGGTCGCGAATCATCTGCATGAGGGTTACCGCTGCCTCAGCATTGCCGAAATTTGGCTCAAAGCCTTCTGGATACTTAGCGCACTTGAAATCTTCTTTCTTGAAGATTCCACGTTCAAAGGTCTCCATCGCCCAAGAAACAGTGACCCCCCCACTCATAGCATCCATGCCACCTTGATCACAAGTTTCGATAAGTTTGATAACAGCACGGAGGTCATTGATGCCCAGATTGGGACCGTTGGCATAGAGACATTCATACTCAATTCCTGTCATCGCCCCCTTAAAGGGACCATCCGGCGCTGCCGACATCTGCTCACAAGCGATAGGACATTGCGCGCACGCAATCTTCTTCACCTTGTAGTGTTCCTCGAGATACTCGCCGCTCACCAGTTCAGCATCTTCGAAGGTGCCTTCCTGATAATTGCGCGTGGGCAACAAGCCGAGTTTGTTCATGTTAAGTACATTGGTTGCCGTGCCTAACATCCGGTACTTCACGGTATATGGTCCCTGCGAAGTATCAGAAATATCAAAGGACATCTGCATCAAGGTATCTGGATCGGCAACGACCACGCCCTTCGTTCCACGCACTGAAATTGCCTTGAGCTTCTTGGATCCCCACACCGCTCCATGCCCTGTGCGCCCCGCCTGGCGACCATCATTGGTCACATTGGCAAAAAACACCCCGTTCTCTCCAGCCGGACCGATAGTAGCTGAGCGCACCTGATCATCACCAAGATCCTCGCGGATGGCTTCCTCAGTAGCATAAGTGCCCAGACCCAACAGTTTCTTGGCGTCACGGAACTGTACCCGTTCATCGTCAATGAAAATCGTAATCCACTTATCGCTAACACCATGGATGACCAGGCCATCCCAACCGGTGCGCTTGAGCGCTACAGAAAACCAACTACCCGAGAGACTGTCGCCGATAAGACCCGTCAATGGGGACTTGGAAGCCAAACCGTATTTCCCACCCACAGGTACCGGTGTGCCGGCGAAGATACCGTTGGCAATACAAATCGGATTGCCGGGTGAAAGCGGATCGCAGCCTACTTCAATGTTTTCCCAAAGCAATCGTGCTGCCATTGACACTCCGCCAATGTACATTTGGTACCAGGTTTCCGGTTTCTCCTCAATCCAAGTCTTGCGGGTACTCAAATCAATGTGAAGGATTTTGCCGCTGTAACCGTACATAAAAGGACCTCCCGGCTATTTTAATATAGTTCTCATGACAATGCCAACATCTGTGTGGTCGTTTAACCGCCTGCCAAAATCGACATCAACACCAGGCGATCACCCTCGCACGGAAATGTATCCATCTCAGATTCCTGAATCATACGCCGCCCATTGAGCGCGATTTTGTTCTCAGGAATCAAAGCGTCACCATCGGGAGTGATGACCTGCCCGACCAATGCAGGGAAGCGGGTTCCCAACTGACGAATTAGATCCCGATAAGAGGTACCAGGCTCCAGAGAAAATGGCAAATCACGGACACCAGTCAACACGCGGGAGATTCCCGCAAATTCCACCAGTACGTTCATAGCGAATCTGACACGCTCCTTTCAAAAGAAGCAACCACCAGAGGAAAAGGACTCTATTGAACCCGCAACCATGATTCTATACGCAAATCATACATATGCAAGAAAGAACACAAGGGATGACGCTAGAGTACAAATGGGATGTTCAGGGTGAGCATCATGTCAATCAACGCATCACCACACCACTTTTCCATGGAATCCATGAGAACCATCCCTGTTCATATTTTCACCCGATTCTAAAATCCTGTCAAATACAACATAGAATCTATTCGATGTTAAGTGACATTTTTACTAATCATGATATACTTAGCCTAGTTAAGTAATTTACTTACGAGCAGGTTCACGATAGCCATGATACGACATGACGGCGCTCGAACGCAGATGAACTATATCTATCTTTACCTTGAAGGATGAGATAGGACCGTATGACAACTGAAAAAGATCAAACTGAAACCATTCCTCTGCTGGCGCAAACGCCGGGCGCGGGACGTATCCTGCAACGGTGTTTCGGCTACTTACGCAATTACCGTCGTTATGTAGCGGGCGCTTACACTCTGCTTGCCTTCATCAACATATTGATTTTGCTAATCCCACAATTCATCCGCCGTATCGTAGATGAAGGTATTCGGGCGCAGAACCTTGGTTTTCTCACAACGGCAACCTTTGTCCTATTAGGCCTGGCACTGCTCAAGAGCATTCTCACCTATTATCAAGGGCGCTGGATCGAGATTGGTTCGCAAGGCGCCGCCTATGACCTTCGTAGAGCATTGCACAGCAAACTGTCAGCATTATCCTTCTCGTATCACGATCGCACAGAAACAGGACAATTACTCTCACGTGCCATTCAGGATGTTGAACGCCTCCGTTTTTTGACCGGACGCGCTTCTCTGCGCCTTCTCGAAGGAAGTGCTCTGCTCATCAGCACAGCCGTAGTTCTACTACAAATGAATCCAGGGTTGGGACTCCTGGCATTGGGAACCATGCCCCTCGTTGCGTATCGCGCCTGGGACTTTGGGCGACGTTTCCGTCCTCTATCTCGCGACATCCAAGATCAACTCGCGGTACTTACGACCCGCCTGGAGCAGAATCTACGCGGTGCGCGCATCGTCAAAGCCTTCGCTCAGGAACGATCTGAAATCGCCCGCTTTGAAGCCGATAATTTTGCTTGGTTCAAGCTCTCAACCCGGGCTGCTGCCATGCGCGCCCGGACAATGCCGCTCATCGAGCTGCTGGCAAACGTGGGGACGGTACTCATTCTCTGGTATGGTGGGGCACTGGTCATCCACGGGCAACTCACGCTTGGCGAAATGGTAGCCTTCAGCGCTTATCTGGGTCAATTGGTGCAACCGGTACGCCGTCTGGGAATGATCTTGCCAGCTGTGGTGCAAGCCATCGCCTCCGGCGAACGCGTTTTCGAAATTCTCGACGCCAAATCAGAGGTACATGATGCCCCCAACGCAATCTCCCTGCCTCCGATACGCGGGGAAATCCGTTTTAACAATGTCTCCTTCGCTTACTTCGGACGCCATAAGGTGCTGAGCAATGTAAGCTTTGAAGCGCAACCAGGACAGGTTATCGCCCTCCTTGGCGCTACGGGTTCAGGGAAGTCAACGATCATCAATCTGCTGCCACGCTTCTACGATCCCACCGCTGGATGCATTACTATTGATGGCTACAATATCCGGGATGTGACCCTGAAATCATTACGAGACCAAATCGGCATCGTACTGCAGGAGACCACATTATTCGCTTCCAACATCCGTGAGAACCTGGCTTTCGGAAAACCCGACGCCACTGATGCAGAAATTCTCGCCGCAGCAGAAGCTGCGCAAGCCCATGAGTTCATTCTGGAGTTGCCGGAAGGTTACGCCACCCGTGTAGGAGAGCGCGGCGTGACGCTCTCTGGTGGACAGAAGCAACGTATCGCCATCGCTCGTGCCCTGCTCAAGGACCCGCGCATCCTTATCCTGGATGACGCTCTGGCAAGTGTCGACACCGAGACTGAACACCTCATCCAACTAGCTCTAGAGCACTTGATGCGAGGACGCACCAGTCTCGTTATCGCCCAACGACTGAGCACCGTTCGCGCCGCCGACCTCGTTCTGGTTTTGGAAAAGGGGCGCATCGCTGCCTCGGGTACCCACGCCGAACTTCTCCGCAGTTCTGGACTGTACACGGAAATCTACCAACGGCAGCTTCGTGAAGAAGAGACGGAAAAAGGGTAGACAGACAGAGGTCAAATGTTCTTGTGGAGGCAACACTAAATGAGCTTTAGCTTTGGCAGTGGATTGAATATGGGTCCGCGTGGCGCATTAGAAAGCCACGGGGAGGGAGATGGAACGGGGCGCGTCTTTGATCGCCGAGTCACACTGCGCCTGCTCGGTTATTTGCGCCCCTACACGCGGCAGATGCTTGGCGCCTTCGCCATGATGACCATTGTATCTGCATTAACGCTCGCTATCCCTTATCTCACAAAAATCATCATTGACCAATACATCACTAACGGCGACCTGCTCGGGCTCAACCGCATGGCGCTCTTGCTAAGCGGGGCGCTACTCGGTATCTATGTGGCGTCATCGGTGCAACAATATCTGCTCACCTGGGTAGGACAACGTATCCTGATGACTCTACGCAACCAACTCTTCGAGCACCTCCAACAGCTCTCGTTGGGCTATCACGATACTCACATTGTTGGCGTAACCATATCACGGGTGATGAGTGACGTAGGCGTCATCAACGAATTGCTCTCCGAGGGACTGATCACCCTGGTTGGAGATATCCTGCTTCTGGTCGGGATTGTCGGTGTCATGTTATCCATGAGCCCACATCTGGCGCTCTTCGCGTTCAGTGTAGTACCGCTCATGGTGTTGATGACAATATGGTTCTCGCGCCGTGCCCGCATCGCTTTCCGCCAGACACGCTCAAGCACAGCAGCTGTGATTGGTGATCTGGCAGAAGACCTCTCGGGGATGCGCGTCATCCAGGCTTTTGCACAAGAAGGCGCTTCCGAGGAACGCTTTGATAAAGTCAACAGCGCTAATCGCGATGCTTTCATCAATGCGATGTCACTGTCACTCACGTTTCTGCCTGGTGTGGAATTTCTCGGGATCCTGGCAACTGCCGTTGTACTCTGGGTCGGCGGTCGTGCCGTAGCCACAGAGACGCTGACATTGGGCGTGGTCGTAGCATTCATCTCCTATGTCAGCCGTTTTTTCCAACCTATCCAGGAGCTGAGTCAACTGTACAACACGCTCCAAACTGCTATGGCGGGTGGAGAACGCGTGCTGGAGCTCCTCGATACTATCCCAGATGTGCAGGATACGCCCGGAGCGCCGGATATGCCAACCATCCATGGAAAAATCATCCTCGATGACGTCTCCTTTGCCTACCGGGGTACGCACACTGTGCTCCACAATGTAGATTTGCAGATTGCGCCGGGACAGACGATTGCTCTGGTGGGTCCCACGGGTGCCGGGAAAACCTCCATCGCCAACTTAATCGCCCGCTTTTACGAAGTAACTGCAGGTAGCGTGCAAATTGATGGTGTGGATGTGCGCAGCGTCAATCAACGCTCATTGCGTAGGCAAATGGGATTGGTGCCACAGGATCCCTTTCTGTTTGCCGGCGCAATCGCCGATAATATCCGCTTCGGTTGCCCTGACGCTTCTGATGCCGCTATTATCGCTGCCGCGCAAGCCGCTAACGCTCATGACTTCATTACCGCTATGCCCGAAGGCTATGAAACACGTGTCTTGGAAGGCGGAATCAACCTCTCACTGGGACAGCGACAACTGCTCTGTATCGCCCGGGCCATTCTCGCTGACCCGCGCATCCTTATCCTTGATGAAGCCACTGCCAGTGTAGATACCGTAACAGAGGCATTGATTCAGGAAGCACTGGCGCGACTATTGGAAGGGCGCACCGCTATCGTTATCGCCCACCGGCTCAGCACCATCACACACGCCGACTTGATCTGCGTCCTCGAGGATGGGCGCATTGTCGAACGAGGCACCCATGCAGAGTTGTTGGCGCTTGGCGGGCTCTATCGAGACCTCTATGGAAGACAGTTCATGCAAAACAACGGACTCGGCAAAGTAAACGAAGTGGCGTAAAATCAAAGACGTAGCGCAGTTAAATAAATTGATGCCTTTACCCACGTTAAGCAACAGGCGATACCGTGAAAATCATCTACAGTCCTAAACACATTTTACACGCTACCGAGAACATCACTCTCGATGGGCAACCCTTCATCGTTGAGGAGCTACCAGCGCGTGCGGAGACCATCCTGGCGGCGCTTCAGAGCACCCCGCTCGGACCTATTCTGCCGCCAGAAGACCACAGCCTGGAACCTGTGATTGCCGTACATGATGCAGATTTCGTCACCTACCTGCGCAACGCCTACATAGAAAATGCTGCCTGGCTTGGCTACGCAGAAGCCGTCATCCCAGGCACTTTCGCGGTAGGGCGCCGCGATATAGCCCCGCCGGTCAGCATCGCCGGGAAACGTGGTTACTACGCCTTCGGCACCGGCAGCCCAATCCTGGCAGGCACATGGGAAGCTGCCTACTGGTCGGCACAATGCGCGCTTACCGCATCAGATGAAGTGCTCGCCTCCGGGCGTAATGCCTATGCTTTGTGCCG
>JAKJAC010000124.1:8284-12334 GCA_022707705.1 Chloroflexota bacterium | reverse complement strand
CGCCCGCGGGTCCACTCGCCTTCACGCTCAGCGACCTGGATAGCCCCCTCGCCGCGCTCGGCTTGAGCCGGGCGACCTCGAACCCGGCGCTGACGCCGCTTGCGGGCATCGTCTTCGGCGGCAGCGGGGCAGACCGCACGGTTACCGTCACCCCGGCAACGGGCCTCTCCGGCGCCGCCTGGATCACGGTGACCGTGAACGACGGCGCGGGCACGGATTCAGACAGCTTCCGGTTGGACGTGCTCCCGAACGCCCCGCCGCTCTTCGCGAGCGTGCCGCTGACCGAGACGCTGGAGGATGCGCTCTACGAATATCTCATCTTTGCGACGGATGAGGAGGATGGCGGAACCCCCGGCGGGTTGACCTACAGCGCACTGCTCAAGCCCGCCTGGTTGACCCTCACCAACAACGGCGACAACACGGCGACGCTGAGCGGCACACCGGCGCAGGCGCACGTAGGCGAGCACCCCATCCGGCTGCGGGTGGTGGATACGGATGGCGGCGCGGCGCTCCAGGAGTTCACGCTGACGGTGCTCGCCGTGAACGACCGCCCCATCGCGCGCCCCGATAGCGCCGCGACCGGGGAGAGCACACCCACCCTCATCGCCGTGCTGAGCAACGATAGCGACGCCGATGGTGATACGCTCACCCTTGCCAGCGTGACCGCCCCACTCTACGGGCGCGCCGTGATCAGCGGGAGCGCGGTGCTCTATCTGCCCGTGCAGCGCACCGCGAACTATGTGGATACGTTCCGGTATGCCATAACGGATGGCGCGCTGATCTCCTCAGCCCCCATCACCGTGTCCGTCACCGCGAGCGACGATCCGCCAACCATTTCCGACATTCGCAACCTGCGCACGGATAGCGGCGTGGCGGTAGGTCCGGTGCCGTTCCGCACCGGCGACCCCGATACACCCGTGGGGACGCTCACGCTCGGCAAAGCGTCCTCGAATTCAGCGCTGCTGCCGGCAAGCGCCATCACCTTTGGGGGCAGCGGCAGCTTCCGCACGCTCACCCTCACGCCCACCCTCGCGATGGCGGGAACGGTCGTCGTCACCATCACCGTGAGCGACGGGACCTCGACCGCAGCGGATAGCTTCACCCTGGCGGTCGCGACGAACACGCCGCCGGAGTTTATCAGCACGCCGCTGGAGGACGCGCTCGAGGGGCAGCTCTACGCCACTCTCGTGCTCGCCGCAGATGTTGACCCGGGCGAGGTGCTCACCATCACGGCGCCGGTGCTCCCGGCGTGGCTGACGCTGACGCCGCTGGGCAGCGGGCGCGCGGTGGTGCAGGGGGTCCCGCCGGAGGCAGCGGTGGGCGCGCACCCCATCGAGCTGCAAGTCCGCGACCGGCAGGGGGCGACGGCAACGCAGGCGTACACGCTCACCGTCCACGCGCGCAATCAGCGCCCCATTGCCGACGCGGGACCCGACCAGAATGTGGCTTTGGGCGCGCCGGTCACGCTCGACGGCAGCGGCAGCAGCGACCCCGACGCGGGGGACACGCTCACCTATGGCTGGCGCCAGCTCACCGGTCCGGCGGTGACGCTGAGCAACCCGGCGGCGCAGAAGCCGGCGTTCACGGCGCCGGGCGCTGCAGCTACGCTCACGTTCGCGCTCGTCGTCACGGATAGCCTGGGGCTGGTCTCGCTGCCGGATACGGTGAGCATCGGCGTCGGCGGTGCGGCGAATCAGCCGCCCGTTGCAGCTGCGGGACCGGATCAGACGGTGAAGGTGGGAGCGCTGGTGCTGTTGAGCGGCGCGGGCAGCAGCGACCCGGATGGGAACCTGCCCCTGACGTATCTATGGCAGCAGACGGGCGGTCCAGCGGTGACGCTGAGCAATGCAGCGGGGATCGCGCCGACCTTCACGGCGCCGGGCACGGCGACGGTGCTGACGTTTGCGCTGACGGTGACGGATAGCCTGGGGTTGGCTTCGGCGCCGGATACGGTGACGATCACGGTGCAGGCGTACCGGGTGTATCTGCCCGTGGTGTTGCGGCAGAAGACGGGGGGATAGGGGAGCGCGCTCGCCCAAAGAACCCGCATCAGCGATCAACTCAGTTTGCGGTATACCGGTTACGGTTGAGGCTGCAAGGGTGAGAATGGGTCGTGGGATAAGAGACGCAAACTGATGTGTGCGGTACATTGGTTACGGCTGGGATTGCGATGGTGGGGAGGGGTTGGGAGGTAAGAGCAGAAGAGCGCGATTTGAAATCGCGGCTACAGAGCCCTGTGGGCTTTCGACATTCGCAGCACCCTTGAGGGGGCTTTGTGTGTTCAGCCCAGTGGCTTTAGCCCTGGGCCAAAGCAAAGGCGCCGCGGCAGGATGCCGCGGCGCCTTTGCGCTTCTTGACAGGGTTGCAGTACAACCTACAATACCCCAGGTGATACGCCGTTTGGCGCGCGCGCCCACCGGCGCGACATCACACCCGCTGACCGTCTCGCCACTTACCCCGGCTAGACGGAAAGCCAGTGGCTTCCTGCGCTGATACGCACCCGCCGGTACGCGCTTGCACCCGAAGCCACAGCCGCCGCATGCAGTCAGGACAGCCTGACAAATTCGATTTTCCAGGAGGAACCATGAAACGCCGATTCGCTTTGTCGCTGGTCTTATTGATGCTCATGCTTTTGGGTTTGGGACTGCCGCCACGGGATGTCGCCACTGCCGGGCTGGGATGGACGCCAGAGAGCACGGGCTTTCACGGCATGTATACCTCCCTCGCGATAGATAGCCAGGGCTACCCGCACATCAGCGCCTTCTCCGCCGATCACCTGGTCTATATCTATAAAGATGGCACGGGCTGGCACAACGTGATCGTGGATACGGCGGATAACGTGGTCGGTGCGGGGACCTCGCTGGCGTTGGATGGCGACGACTATCCCCATATCTGCTATCGCAGCGGCAGCAACCTCAAATATGCCTATCAGGATGCGGGCGGTTGGCACACGGAATTCGCCACCACCGAATCGGGCGCCGAGGGCACCTACTGCTCTCTCGCCCTGGATAGCGCCGGCTACCCGCACATCAGCTTCACCGACCACCTTGTCACCGACCCGGATGGGCATCTCAAATACATCTACAAAGATGCGACGGGCTGGCACCTTGAATCAGTTGCAGGCTCAGGCGAATACACCTCCATCGCCCTGGATAGCAACGGCTATCCCCACATCAGCTTCAGGGCTTGGGACACGACCAACGGCTACCGGTTCCGGTACGCCTTCAAAGACGCTTCCGGGTGGCACGCCGCAACCGTGGCCGTGACCAATCCGGGCCCGACATCCCTGGCGTTGGATAACGAGGACTATCCCCGGATTAGCTACGGTGGCGCTGACCTCAGCTACGCCTACGAGGATGCAGGCGGTTGGCATATCGAAGCCGTTGACACGGCGGGCCAGACCGGCGACTTCGCCTCCCTGGTTTTGGATGGCAGCGGTCAGCCGCACATCAGCTACTACGACTGGACCAACCACGATCTCCGCTATGCCTTCCGGGATGCGGGCGGGTGGCACACAGCAACAGTGGATAGCACCGGCGATGTGGGGCGCTACACCGCCATCACCCTGGATGGCAGCGGCTTGCCGCGCATCAGCTACCTCGATTTCACCCACAGCGAGGTCAAGGTTGCCTATGCCGCTTCCGTGCCGGCGCTCACCATCACCAAAGCAGGCGCCGGCAGCGGCGCGGTGAGCAGCGCGCCTCCCGGCATTGCCTGTGGGCTGACGTGTACCGCCGAGTTCTCGATCGGGACGGTGGTGACGCTCACCGCCACCGCCGACCCAGGCTCAGCTTTCGCAGGCTGGTCCGGCGACCCCGATTGCGCGGATGGACAGGTGACGATGAGCGCCGATCGAGCCTGCACCGCGAGTTTCATCACGTTCCGGGTCTATCTGCCTCTGACGCTCAGGGATAGCGCCGCTGGGCTTGATGTAGAAACCCTCAAATAAGTGCGCGGGGTTCCGAGGGACCTTGAGGATATGTTTCACTTTGGGGAAAAAGGTAGCCGATTGTCATACAGGAATCCTCTTTCATTGATTTTTTGCGGCGG
>JAKJAC010000124.1:0-8274 GCA_022707705.1 Chloroflexota bacterium | reverse complement strand
CCGCCGCAAAAAATCAGTTCTCTTCCGCGCCCTGTAGGGGCGATTGAGATTTTCGCACCCGGCGAAAAATGCGCCCTGGCTTTGAGAAATTTTTGACAATGTGGCGGTTGGCAATTACAATATTCGAGGAGCGCGGGCGGGCGCCACAGATGCAAGGTGGGACGCTGAAGTTCGGGCGTTCTGCCCGGAGCGCTTCGCAACGATACCATTCGACAGGAGAAAGATTCCCATGCCCAAGCAAGCTTTTGCACTCGAGACCGGCGGTGAAAAACGGCTAGAAGTTTCCTGGAAGGGGGTGTGGAAGGATATCACCATCTCGCTGGACGGTACGCCGCTCGGCGTCATCCCCAACCAGAAGGCGCTATCCGCAGGACAGGAGTTCCAGGCGCCGGATGGCTCGACTATCAAGGTGCAGCTGGTCAGCCAAGCCACGCTAAAGGAGCTGCAGGTGCTCCGCAATGGGCAACCGCTGCCCGGTTCGTCCTCTGACCCCCAGACCCGATTGAAGAATGCTTATGGGATGGTCTATTTCGTCGCCGGGCTGAACCTGGTGCTGGGACTGCTCGCCACGCTCTTCGATGTGGAATTCCTCAAGGTCATCGGCATAGGCGTGAATTCGATCATTTTCGGCTTAGTCTTTCTCGTCTTGGGCTATTTCGTGCAGCGCAAGTCCGCCGTGGCGCTCATCCTGGCGATCATTATCTTCGCCCTGGATGGGATTCTGGGCCTGGTGCTTGCCGTCACGCAGGGCTACAACCCGGGCGGCGTGGGCATCGTGGCGCGCGCCTTCCTGCTCATCCCCATGATTCAGGGGGTTGGGGCGATCAAGGCGCTGAAGGCGCAGGGGGAATAGCCCGGTTGATACAGTATTGCCCCGATTGCAGCGCACGCCTGGAATTGAGGGAGTCGGAGCACAGACAGCGCTCTTTCTGCCCCCAATGCCAGCGCTTCCACTATGTCCAGTTGAAGGTCGGCGCGGGCGCACTGATTGAGAAAGAGGGAAGCCTGTTATTGCTGCAGCGAACCCAGGCGCCGTTTCAGGGCTGCTGGAACCTGCCCGCAGGGTACGTGGAAGTGGATGAAAGCCCACTCGAAACAGCCATCCGAGAGACCTATGAGGAAACCGGATTGCGCGTCGAGGTAAAGGGGCTGGTGGATGTGATTTTCTTTGCGGATGATCCCAGAGGGAATGGCATCCTCATCCTCTACGCATGCACCCCTGTGGGAGGGCAGTTGAAAGCCAGTCAAGAAGCGGTGGATCCGACCTATTTTGCGGTTGGCGAGCTGCCGGAGAATTTGGCCGGAGGCGGGCATGACCAGGCGGTGGAAGCCTGGAAAAGGGCTTGCGCGGGGAAGACGGGCGGGGCGCGACCATGAAGATTGCACGCATCAAAGCCCTGTGGCGAGAGCACAAAACAACCCGAATTCTGGCGCTCTGTCTGGTGATTTGCCTGATCGTTGCGCTGGCGCTGTATGCGGATGAGCTGAAGAGCAGGCAAGCTGAGCGCCAGATTCGGGCTGAATTTGAGAGCATCCGACTGCCGCAGAATGCGGTGGCGCTAGGAGATGTCACAGATCACAAGCCCGGCAGCTACCGGATTGCTGTGGAAAGGGAATTCTGGTCGGAGTTGGGGTTTATCGAATTGATGGCCTATTTCGATCAAGAGCTCGCCGGGCAGGGCTGGAGACAGGAACCGAGCAGATTAGGCACCTATTGCAAGGGAAACACTGCCGCGGCGCTGGAAAGCGACTGCCAGGATTGTGGCAGCGCCAGGTTGATTCTGAGCCAAGGGTATAACCGGGAGTGCGGGGGCATCTCTTTGCTGCAGGTGCTCTTACAGTTCGGAATGTCCGGTTTCTTCCTAGTAAATGCTGTGACAAAAATACGTACCGAGATGAGCAAACAAAGTGCTCTGAGACTAGGACGGATGATCGGGTACTTGAATCTCCTGGGCGGGGTAATGAGCGGTGTGGTAGGCATTATTGGCCTGGCAGGAGGAATCTATGGGTTGTGGTTGTATCTGGCGCCTCCGTGAGCCGGCTTGATTTGGGTGGTAAACGGCGGAAATCAAACGGATTCTGCAGCGCTCACGCGCGTTGTGTGTAGGGGCGCGTCGTGACGCGCCCACCTGAGATTGCGAAGGTGAGATCGGGTTACGGGGGAAAAGACGCGATTTGAAATCGCGGCTACGGGGGAACATGCCGCTTCGCGGTCGGCGGTCTGCGGTCGGCGGTCGGTTCAGAGAGCGCCCACGGCGCAAAACCATAGTTACGGGACAAAAAGACGCGATTTGAAATCGCGGCTACGGGGAAGGATGCCGCTTCGCGGTCGGCGGTCTGCGGTCGGCGGTCGGTTCAGAGAGCGCCCACGGCGCAAAACCATAGTTAAGGACAAGATGATGCACTCAGGTGATGTCTCCGAATACAAGTCGTTGTTCAAGGTTGCCTTTGTTGTCACGATTCTCACGTTGATCATTATCCCGTTGCAGATTGTCGTATTTTCCATCGTACCGTTGCCCGAGACGGTGCTGGAGTGGTTCGAGCTGTTTCAGAAGAATGGCCTCGTCGCCTTTTTCCACGCGGATTTGTTTATCCTGATTGACAATATCTGCATCGCCGTCATTTATCTGGCGTTCTATCACACCCTCAAGGGCACGAACAAGGGCTTGCTGCAAATCGGGGTCCTGCTGGGGTGGATTGGCATCGCCGCCTACATCTCCTCGAACCCAACCTTTGAGCTGCTGGCGCTCTCCAACGCTTATGCAGCTGCCGGCAGCAGCGAAGCCAGGTTGGTGCTGGAAGCTGCCGGGAAGGCGGCGCTGGTGGGATGGCAGGGAACGGCTTTCGATACCTACTACATCCTCAACGGCATCGCGTTATTGATTGTGTCGCTGTTGATGACCAAGAGCGCGGTCTACGACAAGGTGACCGCGCGCTGGGGATTGGCTTCTGCGATCCTGATGACGGTTCCCTCAACGGCGGGGGTGATTGGCATCGCCTTCTCGCTGCTCTCGCTCGTCCCGTGGTATGTCTTCAGCATCCGTTTCGCGGGGGTATTCAGAAGGTTGGGATTCCAGGCGACGACGGGCGCTGGAGCGCCAGACCTGGAGAGCTAAAGCGGCATTGGAGGTCCCCAGTGACAAAACAAGACGAGTACCGCCATCAATTGCGCGCCCTCGCCCGCGAGGAGTGGGATGCGACTCTGCTGCGGGAATCGGGGTTGCCGGGACCGCGGGGCAATATCGAGCTGGCGCAGGCGGTGGCGGATGAAGGGGACTTAGCGCTCTTCGAGAGGTATATCGCCTATACCGCGGAGAAAGCCCCGACGAATTCGCCCTACGAATTCCTGGCGTTCTGCGGCGTGGTGGGATTGGGACGGTTGGTCGCCGAGGGGAATCGCGAGCTGCTGAGCACGCTGCGACGCCAGGCAACGGATTCGCGCTGGCGGGTGCGCGAGGCGGTGGCGATGGCGCTGCAACGTTTCGGCGATGCGGCGATGGAGCAGCTGCTGGTGGAGATGCGCGCGTGGAGCGAGGGATCGCCGCTGGAGCAGCGGGCGGCGGCAGCGGCGCTGTGCGAACCGCGCTTGCTGGGTCGCGCCGAGCACGCGCGCGAGGTGCTGCAGCTCCTGGATCACATCACGGCGACGGTGGTATGGGCAAGCAATCGCCGCAGCGAGGATTTCCAGGCGCTGCGGAAGGGCTTGGGCTATTGCTGGAGCGTGGCAGTGGTCGCGCTGCCGGAAGAGGGCAAGGCGCTGATGGAGAAATGGCTGCGCCATCCGGACAAGGATGTGCGGTGGATTATGCGGGAGAATTTGAAGAAGAATCGTCTGGCGCGGATGGATGCCGCGTGGGTGAAGCGGTGGGCGTGAGAGAGCTCACGCCAAGGCGCCAAGAGCGCAAAGGGGAATCAGAGGAAGGGCTGAAAGAGAGGTCACGCAGAGAGACCTCACGCAAAGCCGCAAAGGGCGCAAAGGCAGAAGAGAGCTCACGCAAAGGCGCAGAGGGCGCAAAAGGAAACCCTTAGGGTTTGGTATTCTTCAAGTTCCCACATTGCCCGCAGAAAACACGGCAGAAATCAGGAAGTACGCCTATTACGAACTCTTAGCGTTCTTTGCACCTTTGCGTGAGCAAAGCCTTTGCGTAAGACTCTTTTCTTAGCGTTCTTTGCGCCTTGGCGTGAGCAAAGCCTTTGCGTAAGACTCTTTTCTTAGCGTTCTTTGCGCCTTGGCGTGAGCAAAGCCTTGGCGTGAGCAAAGGCTTTGCGTGAGACTCTTTTCCTTTCAGGCGGCGACCAGCTCGGGGACGCTCTGCGCCTGCCATTCCCATTGTTGCAGCAAGCCCTCGAGTTGGTTCTGCGCTTCTTTGTACTGGCGCCCCAGGGATTGGACCTCCTGCCAGCGTTGCGTGGCGGTGGCTTCGACCAGCGTCGCGTTGAGCCGTTCCAGCGCGCGCTCCAGCTCCTCGATGCGCGCCTCGGTCTGCGCGAGCGCCGCGCCCGCGGAGGCTTTGCCCGAGACGGGGACTGCTCGCGGTGCGGCGGCGCGTGAAGGCGCAGCGACTGCCTGCCGCTGCGCCTCCAGCATCAAAGTCTGCTTGTAGGCGGCGTAGTCGCCCTCGTAGACAAGCAGTCGCCCATCCCGCAGCTCCCAAATCTGCGTCGCCAGGCGCTCAATGAGATAGCGGTCGTGCGAGACCAGCAGAATCGTCCCCTCGAAGGCTTGCAGCGCTGCCTGGAGCGCCTCCTGTGAGGGCAGGTCCAGATGATTGGTCGGCTCATCCAGCAGGAGAATGTTGGCTTTGCTCAGCGAGAGCACTGCCACCGCCAGGCGCGCGCGTTCGCCGCCGCTCAGCGCGCGCACGGGCTTGAAGACATCCTCGCCCCGGAAGAGGAAGCGCGCCAGATAGTCGCGCCCCGCGGCGGGCAGCATCGGCTGATGCGCGAAGAGCTCGTCCAGCACGCTGTGTTCCAGGTCCGCCGGCTGAAAGCCCTGCGCAAAGTAGCCGATATCGAGATTGGCGCCCAGGCGGATTTCCCCCGCTAAGGGTGCAATCTCACCCATCAACGTGCGTAAGAAGGTCGTCTTCCCCACGCCGTTGGGTCCGATAAGGGCGGCGCATTCGCCGCGGGTGAGGAGGATATCATCTGCCTCGAAGAGCTCGGTTTCCGGGAAGCCAATGCGCAACCCTGCCGCGCGGAGCACCAGGTCGCCGCCGCGCTGCCGGCTTTGCAGGCGAATGCGGAAACGAATCGCGCCGGGATCAGGGGCTTGCAGCCCTTTGATGCGCTGCTCCAGCTGCGCCACATTCCACTTATCCTCGGAGATGCCGCCGCTTTCCTCCATGAAGACGCTCCACGATTGATCCAGCGCCCCCGTGCCGCCGATTTCCACGGCTTTGACCTCGCGGACCAGGCGCCGCATGCGCCCCTGCGCCTGCCGGACGGTGCTATCGCGGGCGATATTGCGCTTGATGTAGTCGAGCTCTTTCAGGAAGTGCGCCTGCACCCGTTCAAACTCCTGCGTGCGCCAGTTCCAGCGATCCTCGCGTTGCAACAAGTAGGCGCTGTAGTTGCCCCGGTACTCCTCCAAGCCGTTGCGCGACATCTCCCAGATGGTGGTCGCCACGCGGTCCAGGAAGTAGCGGTCGTGGCTCACGAGGAGCAGCGCACCATTCCAGTTTGCCAGCGTCTCTTCGAGCCATTCCAGCGCCTCCGCATCGAGGTGATTGGTCGGTTCATCGCAGACCAGCAGGTCGGGACCTTCGAGCAGCAGGCGCGCGAGCAGGGCGCGGGTCTTCTGCCCGCCGCTGCAATGCGCCAGGGGCATGTCCCACAAATCGCGGTCGAAGCCGAGGCCCGTGAGCACCTGCTCGATGCGGAGCTCGTATTCGTAGCCGCCCGCGAGCTCGAAGGCTTCCTGCAAGCTGCCGTAGCGCTCCAGCTCCTCATCAGAGACGGCGCCGTATGCCATCGCCTCCTCCAGGCGGCGGAGCTCGGCAGCTTGCGCTTCGAGGGGCGCGAAGACAGTGCGCATCTCCTCGTGCACGGTGTGCGCCGGATCGGTGAAAGCCGCCACGGCATCCTGCTGCAAGTAGCCGATGCGGGTCTCGCGTGTCACGAAGACGGCGCCGGAGCTGGGCTCGGCGGTGCCGACCAGGATGCGCAGCAACGTGGTCTTGCCGATGCCGTTGGGACCGACGAGGCCGATTTTCGCGCCGTGCGGAATGCTGCCGCTCAGCCCGGCAAAGATATCGGTGCCGCCAAAAGACTGACTCAACTGATTAAAGGTTAGAACTGGCATGATTAGACTCCTCAGCAAAAACAAAAAAGCCGCAAGCGTTGTGCGCTCACGGCTTTGGAAAAGAAAAGCGTGGGCTTGCGCCCACGCTACTTTACATAACAAAATTCAACCAGGCGCACTAAACTAAGGCAACCTCCCGTTGCCTTCTGCGGCGATGCGAAAAATTCCTGCGTTGAACATGGTTTCGAATTCCGTTCGATTGAATTGACCTGATAATTAGGTCTGACTTTATTATACACAAGGAGGGGAAAACGTCAATCCTGAAAATCCTGTTAATCCTGTCCAAATCTCCGAGAAGGCATTTCTAGAACTGTGCCGTGCACTTGCACCATCGCCTGCCGGTACTATACTCACCCTCAACAGCAACTCTAGCCATCCAGGAGCGCCAACCATGATGGAACTCGAAAGCTTTATCACCCAAATGCCGAAAGTCGAACTGCACGTACACCTCGAAGGCTCTGTGCAACCTGGGACCCTGCTCAAATTGGCTGAGCGCCACCAAGTCCCCCTCCCCGCGGACACGGTCGAAGGGCTGCGGGAGTGGTACACGTTCCGCGACTTCGACCACTTCATCGAAATCTACATGACGATCTCGAGATGCCTGCGCACGGCGGAGGATATCGAGCTCATCGCCCGCGAGTTTCTCGCCGGGCAAGCCGCGCAAAACATCGTTTACAGCGAGGTCACCTTCACCCCCTACAACCAGTTCATGAACAATGGGTTGGGTTTTCACGAGCAAATCGACGCGGTCAATCGCGCCCGGGAATGGGGCGAGAGAGCGCTGGGCGTGCGCATGGGTATCATCATGGATATTCCCCGCATCATTACGCCGGCAGAGGGGGATACGGTCGCCAGCTGGATGCTCGAGCGCTACGGGGACGGGCTCATCGCCCTGGGCCTGGGTGGACCGGAAATTGGCAACCCGCCGCAGAAATACCGGTCCGCCTTTGACCGGGTGCGCGCGGCGGGCATCCCCTGCATTCTGCACGCCGGGGAGACCGCCGGCGCAGAGAGCATCTGGGAGGCGCTGACCGTTGCCGGTAGCCGGCGCATCGGGCATGGCGTGCGCGCCATCGAGGACCCGGCGCTGATGGCGCACCTGCGCGAGCAGCAAATCCCGCTGGAGGTGTGCCCGAGCAGCAATATCTGCCTGAAGGTATTTCCCTCGCTGGTGGAACACAGCCTGCCGCAGCTGCTGGAAGCGGGGCTCTATGTGACCCTCAATAGCGATGATCCCCCGATGTTCAACACCACCCTCACCCGCGAATACTTGCTGGGGCAGCGCACCTGGAATTGGAACCGCGACGACATCGAGAAGCTCATGTTCAACGCTGTCGACGCCACCCTGCTGCCGGAGACGGAGCGGCAAGCGCTGCGGCACCGTTTCGAGCAAGACTTCGAGCGGTTCAGCGCCGCGTGACACGCTCCGGCGTTCACACAGTGAGGTGAATTGCTATGAACACAGAGACCCTTTATGAAGAACGGCTGTCTTCACCCAGGACGACGGCGCTTTTCGCCGGTTTGTGCCTGCTCTTTCTCGCGCTCGGCGCGTGGCGTAGCGCGGCGCGCGGTATGGATGGGTGGAGCATCGCCCTGCTTCTGCTGTTCGGCGTGTTCTTGTTCTACGTGTTCAATTACCGCACGCTCGTCATTCGCCTCACGCCAGAGTCGCTGCGGCTGACTTTTGGGCTTTTCAGCTGGGCGATTGCGCGGGATAACATCGCCGGGTGCCGCTTCGATGATTCGCCCCCGTTTCTCAAGTACGGCGGCGCTGGAATCCACTTTATGACGGTGCATGGGCGCAACGGCGCCTTGCGCTATCGCGCGTCGTTCAACTTTCTGGAGTACCCGCGCCTGGTGGTCGAACTGCGAGCCAAACGGGGTCCGGTCCGCGATATTGCCTTCTCCACGCGCCGCCCGGATGAAATATTGCAGCTTCTTTTCCCCAAGTGATTTTTGGAGTTTTTTTG
>JAKJAC010000123.1 GCA_022707705.1 Chloroflexota bacterium | reverse complement strand
TCAACGCTTGAAGCCCCTTCGCCCACAGCCACGCTCACACAAACACTGCCGTCGCCGACACCTACGTTGACGGCTACTGTCCCTGTCACGCCATCGGGTCTCTTTGATGCCAGGGTAGTGCTGACCGCATCTACCCAAACGGCGCAAATCGGTGACCCCGTGATATTTACAGTGACGTTGGTCAATACCGGCGAAGTGGCGCTTGGCCGAATGCGCTATTCACTCGAGGGCTCCTGGGATGATTTGCTTGCTGCCCCTGGAGTTGTGGGACAGCCGGTTATTGAGCAAGTGGGGCTGCTTGAACCCGGTGCAGAGCAGACGGTGGTATTCCGGCTCGAGGGCAGGCGTGCGGGTATCGCACGCGTGTGGGCAGGGGTCACCTTTGAGGTACAAGGGACGCCACCCCACCTTGACCGGCGGTCATCCTCCGAGATTGTTATCGGCATAGCTTTTTGATTGCAGGTGAATGGGTTAATGAAACGAAAATCAGCGCTCATCTTGCTTCTTGTGGGTGGTGTAGTCCTTCTTGGTACCGCGGTAGTTTTATTCTTCCTTTTCCTCCGTCAACCGCCACTCTCAAGGATTCCCGATATAAGCGACTTGACACCTTTGCCGTCATTGACGGAGCTGGCGGAAAAGTACCCTCAGATTGCACCGCTGTTGAGCGATGCACAGCTGGATGCGGTATACAAGGAGTTCTTGGTCGCCTATCAGACCGGTGGTCGCGAGGAAGCAGCAGCGCTTGCGCAAGAGCGCGGCTTGCTTACGCCCGATGGGCTCCATTTGCGGGTGACACTGGTATTGGATACTGAAGACAATGCCGCTCTGACTGAGGAATTGCGTGCAGCTGGTATTGAAGTTGTCAGCGCTTACCGTGATCGGGTCAACGTTTCTGTGCCTGTAGCGATGATTGAGGAGCAGTTCCTATCACAAGAAGCTGGCGAAGGCACCGCCTTGATTTTCCAGCAACTCACACAACTAGAGCATGTCATTGCCGTACGTTTGCCTGAAACCCGCAAACCTGAGAGTCTGAGTCCTGCGGGGGGAATTCTCGGCGAGGGCGTGGCTTTGATTGGCGCAGATGCGTGGCATGCTGCAGGTTTCACGGGGGCAGGTCTGCGTATCGGCGTACTGGATTTGGGATTCGCGGGCTATGAGGAGTTGCTTGGTAGCGAGTTGCCCTCTGATGTGATAGTGCAGACTTTTGGGTGGTATGATGCCGCAGAAGTTCATGGCGCAGCCTGCGCAGAGATCATTCATGAGGTCGCCCCAGAGGCGACTCTTTTTTTTGCCTGGTATGATGGATCGGATGCCGCACTCGGTGAAGCGGTAGAGTGGTTGCGCACACAACAGGTGAATATCATCTCGCATTCGGTTGGTGCTGTGGTCAGCCCAAGGGATGGTACCGGGTGGGGCACACAGCTGGTGGATGAGGTTGCCGCTGAAGGTGTTCTCTGGGTAAATTCCGCAGGTAATGAAGCGCTTACGCATCATCGTGGGGTTTTTTCCGATGGGGACGGCGACGGTTATCACGAATTCACCGCGGAGGACGAGGTTTTGCCCATTTACAGCCTCGATGAGGTGGAGGTCTACCTGATCTGGGAGGATGATTGGCAACGCCCTGTGCAGGATTTGGAATTGTTGATAGTGGATGCCCAGGGGAATGTGCTGGCGACCTCTGAAGACCCGCAGGATGGCACGTTGGGGCAGCGACCGGCGGAGGTGGCGTGGGTGCGTACAGAGGGTGACACTGTCTACGCTGTTGTGCAGGCGTACGCTGTCGCCCAGTCCGTGACTTTCGACATTTTCGTCCATGGTGCAAATGCAGAAGTGGCGCAGCCTTCGTCCGCTTACAGCGTAAGCTCGCCAGGCGACTCTGCCAATGCTATTACTGTGGGAGCGACCAATTGGTGGAACGATCGTCTGGCAGGCTATAGCTCTCAGGGACCTACAACAGATGGACGGCTCAAGCCCGATATTTCTGGACCGGCGGGGGTCTCCGGTGCGACCTATGGAGAATCTGCGTTTGATGGCACATCGGCTTCCACGCCGCATGTTGCCGGCGCAGCGGCGTTGGTCTGGCAAGCCAATCCTGGTTTTACCCGCGAACAGGTGAAGGACTACTTGCTGGTCAATGCGTTGGATTATGGTCCAACAGGTCCAGATACCGGATTTGGATTTGGGCGCCTGCAATTACCCGCAGCGGCACCAGGTGTAGTATTGCCACCGACGCCCACTGCTCCTGCGATTGATACTCCACCACCTCCTACCGCCACAGCGGCGCCATTTGTAACGCTAGAGGCGCCCACAGAAAACCCACCGCAAGGGCGCTCCTTGAACCCAGGAACAGCGTTGTTAGGTTTGTTTATTGGCGGGTTGGGGTGTACGGGAGCAGGTTTTCTACTGATAGCAGGGGTTATCGTGGTGCGTAGTGGACGCGCCACATCTAAAATGCCACCCAAGATGGTCTATCCAGCACCCGCTAGCCCTGCAAGCCCCGCGGGTCTCGCCAGACCACCTGAGCCTTCTCCTGCCAGACCTCGACCGGTTCCGCCGGGTCCAGTACCGGTCGAGTTACCGGCGACGGAGCGAGTTGGTTCAGCCCCCAAACCGGCTGAAGTTCCGCATCCTGCAGCTGCAGTGACCCCAAATGCCACCTCAGTTTGTACCGTGTGTGGCACACAGGCACGCGCGGGCGCGCGTTTTTGCGCGACTTGTGGTTCGCCTTTGGATTTCAAGACGCCAGTGCATTACTGCCGTCGCTGCGGGGCGGAACTGCGGCCCAATAGCCGTTTCTGTTCCAGGTGTGGTGGGCCTGCTTGAGAAAGCTCGCTGCTAGCGTCAATCGAGAAGAATGATCCAACCACCCTCTGTGCGGATCAAGCCCTGTTGTCTCAACCGCACAAGAGCACGGTTGATGCTCTCACGGCTTGTGCCGACCAGCGTGGCGAGTTCTTGCTGAGTCATCGGTAGAGCAATCCGGATGCCATCATGTATCCGAACACCGGAACCATTTGCCAGAGTCTGCAAGCGTTTTAACAGGCGCTCCGGCACGGGCTGTGATGCCAATCCCTCGGCTTCCTCAGTTGTGTGGCGCAGACGTGCGCTCAACGCTTGAAGCAGGCTCAGAGCTAATGCCGGACAGCGGCGCAGGCAACGCAATAGTGCTTCCTGGTCAAGTTCGAGCGTATGCGTTTCCTCCAGGGAAATAACGCTGGCTGAACGTGGCAGGTTTTCGAAGAGTGCCATCTCACCAACGATTTCTCCGGGACCCAGGATTCGCATGGATAGTTCTCGGCCATCTTCGCCGATGACAAAGATGCGCACACGCCCCCTGATGATGATGTGGCAGGTCTCGCCTGCTTCGTCCTGCGAGAAGATGAGCTGCTCGGTCTGGAAGATGTGGTGTCGTGCTTCAGCGAGTAGAATCCGCATCTCCTGTGCGCTCAAACCGCGGAAGAGCGGTAGCGGGTGCAGCAGTGGCAGCAATTCGATTGTGTCGGTCATCGCATTATCCCGGCAGGTTCTGGCATTTGTTGACATAGTGCCAGGCAGACGATTCCATTGTATCCCGATTGTGCCCATTTTCAACCCTCCTGCGCCAGTTGAAACGCGCCTGCACTAGAAAGTGACCAATCCCAAATATCGCAGCCCTAATCCTACGCCGAGCGCAAATAGAATACTCAACATGTTTTCGATCCAGGAGTCTCCGCCGCGTATCAGAATCATCAGGTTGTGCTCATGTCCTTGCAGGCGCTCGATGCGTCCCGGTAACAATGCGATTGGGATCAGGTATCCCATTCCTGTGAGCGCCAGCAGCGCGATGGCCACCCGTTCTAGCATCGGGAAGTACTTTTCGCCTGAACCCAGGGGAGGAGCGGCAGACTCGCCCCACACACCGCGCACGAGAAACCGCAGTAGCACCCATGCCGGTTGCAGCAAGAAAAGCAACCCTGCGACGAGGGCAATCGCCCGTGGTTCGAACCAGGTGGGGAGCTGTGCCGGCGCCTGGCTCCAAAGGATGACACTGGCGATGACACTGAGATGTGCAATCTGATCAAGCAGAAAGTAGAGCAAATCAAGCCCTGGGGTCGGAGGTGTAACTAACCGGGCACGAACGATGTCTATCAGGGTGTGGCTCACCCCGATCAACAGGGCGTAGGTCCACCATGCAGGTTGAACCGTTATTGCCGCGATGACCGTCACCGTCGTGACGATGGTTCCATGTGCCAGAACTCCCCACAGCGAATGTGTTTTCCATCGAACTAAGGCATTGAATTGCAGTACATAATCGCCTATCAAATGTGCTATGAGCATCATCGCTAACATGGAGCACTCCTTCTGAATTTGTGTATCTATAGCATACCCTGGCTAGAATGCATCCACAATGACGTTCGTCACACCCCTTTTCAGGCGTTCGTGCTATGTTACGTGCACACAAGCATTCTCAAGGGACTCTCTTGGTTGTTTGCCGAACTTCGGTTTGGCTTTCCCTCCATCTGTCATACGTGCTGCAACAATGGAGAGATTTGGACGTATAATGAATGTCAGGAATTGGCATCTTTCGCAGCAGGTGTTACAAGGAGGATAACATGCGTAGTCACGAGATTGATTATCAGGTGTATGGCGACGACATGCAGTTTGTAGAGGTGGAACTTGATCCTCGTGAGACGGTGATTGCCGAAGCCGGCGTCATGATGTATATGGACGATGGGATCGTCTTCGAAACGCGAATGGGCGATGGTTCCCGCCCGCAGGGCATGATGGACAAAGTCCTCAGCGTCGGTAAGCGGATGTTGACCGGGGAATCGCTTTTCATGACCCATTTCACTAACATGTCGGAGGTCAAGCGACGTTTGGCTTTTGCTGCCCCATATCCGGGCAAGATTATTGCCATTGACCTTGACGAAGCGCGTGGGGAGCTGATTTGTCAGAAGGATGCTTTCTTGGCGGCAGCACTCGGCACAGAAATCAGCATCACTTTTAACAAGAAACTCGGCGCGGGACTTTTCGGTGGAGAGGGCTTTATCTTGCAGCGATTGCGTGGTGATGGCATGGTCTTCATCCACGCCGGTGGTACGATTATCGAAAAGCGCCTGCAAGGGCAGAAGTTGCTAGTGGACACTGGCTGTATAGTGGCGTTCGAGACGGGCATCAACTATGATATCCAACGCGCGGGCAATCTCAAGTCTATGCTTTTTGGCGGTGAGGGGTTGTTCCTCGCCACATTGCAGGGAACGGGACGCGTGTGGCTGCAATCGCTGCCCTTCTCGCGCCTGGCAGACCGTATTCTGGCGTCGGCGCCTTCTCAGGGCGGGAAAGGCGCAGACGAAGGTTCGGTGATTCGCGGACTCTCAGGGTTACTGCAGCAGTAAGAGTTCGGCGCCGCAGCGATGTTAGGGCGAACCGTTTGCCTCCATTATGTCGGGGTCCGCGGCGGTATTCCCTGTTTTCTGTGAATGTTGTGGGCGCGTGTATCGCGCCCACAACATTATATCCTCAATTCGAAACTTGAGGTCCGGCAGTGAATTTCAAAAACCCAGCGCCATTTTCTCCTGCACTTGGGGTGATTTTTCATCCCCGTTTCCCTTCGGAATTGCTGGCAGATTTCTCGCGTCGTGTTGAGGCTGCCGGTTTTGATGAATTATGGCTGTGGGACGATTGCTTTCTTCCTGGTGCGCTTACTTCCGCTGCGCTTGCACTCTCCGCAACGAGGAAGATCAAGGTGGGTATTGGGCTTCTACCCGCAACAGCCTACAATCCCTTGTTCTCAGCGATGGAATTGACAACGCTGGCGCGTGCGTTCCCGGGGCGCATTCTACCCGGTTTTGGTCATGGTGTTGGTCCCTGGATGGCACAGATTGGTGCGCTGTCCAGATCATCCCTAAAAGCCGTTACTGAAACCGTCACGGCTGTGCGGCATCTGCTCAGTGGCGATGCCGTCACCATGCAGGGCGAGGTTGTCCGCCTGAATCAAGTGCAAATGCAGATAGTCCCTGAATGTGTTCCGCCTTTGTATGTTGGCGCTATGCGCGAGAAGACCCTCCGGCTTGCGGGGCGCATTGGGGATGGTACTATTTTGACCGGGATGTCGTCGCCTGACTATGTGCGGTGGGCGTGGGCGCACATTCGCGCGGGGTTGTCAGATGGCGGGCGCAGCCAACACCGGGTCGTCGCCTATCTCGATGTCAAGGTAAGCCCCGATGGCAGACTGGCACGCGACGCGGCATGCCGGTCATTGGCGGCGCGATTGCCCTGGGCGGATGTGCAAATCCAAACCTCCGGTATAGGGGCTGAAATCACCGATTATCTGGCAACACATACACGTGAAGATGTAGCGCAAGGTATGCCCGATACCTGGCTTGATACTTTTACCGCCTCTGGAACTCCAGAACAGGTGGTGGCGTCTATCGAACGTCTCGCTGCAGCAGGCGTGGATTCTGTGGCGTTCCAACCGCTCGATGGCGACCCTGCGTGCCTGGATGAGTATATCCGTTATCTCATGCCGTTGCTGCGTCCTGACGGGTGGAATGGTTAGCGGTTAAGGGTCATGGGTATAGCACAAACGCCTCGCAAGATCTTGCATCTAGACCTCGACGCTTTTTTCTGTGCCGTCGAGGAGTTGCGCGATCCCACTCTTCAGGGTA
The DNA here is from genome assembly GCA_022707705.1 of Chloroflexota bacterium. Classification (GTDB taxonomy): domain Bacteria; phylum Chloroflexota; class Anaerolineae; order B4-G1; family SLSP01; genus JAAZNO01. The sequence goes on along the minus strand of JAKJAC010000123.1, from coordinate 5,707 downwards.
AGCCGTTTGCTGTAGGTGGGTTGCCTGAGCAGCGCGGCGTCGTTGCTTCATGCTCTTATGCCGCTCGACGGTTTGGCATTCACTCTGCCATGCCCATGGGTCAAGCATTGCGGCGATATCCGGACCTTATTGTTATCCACGGGCGACACAGCGAGTATGCTGCTTATTCCTGCAAGGTCATGGCGCAGTGCGCGAACCTCTCGCATCTTGTCGAGCAGATTTCCATTGATGAAGCTTTCCTGGATGTTAGCGACTTGCGCGCTGCTGCCGAGACCCTGGCTTATGAACTTCAAGCTACCATTTGGGACGATTTGCACCTGCCGTGCTCGATTGGCGTGGCTACGAACAAGCTCGTTGCGAAAATTGCTAACAACGTGGGCAAAAGTCGAGCAACAGGAACGGGAGCGCCAATGGCGATTACGGTAGTACCACCTGGGGAGGAAGCTGCTTTTCTCGCACCGTTGCCTATCACGGAGCTCTGGGGAGTCGGTCCCAAGACTGCCGTGCAACTCACTGCCCTGGGAATCCTTACAATCGGTGATCTGGCACGCTTGCCTGCAGCCGATCTTTTGCAGCACTTTGGGGAACACGGGCGTGATTTGGCGCAGCGTGCTTGTGGTGAGGATGACCGCCCCGTGATGATTGAGCACGAAGTCAAATCTGTAAGCCACGAGACAACTTTTGAGGTTGATGTCACGGATGGCGAGTTATTGCGCCGAACGTTGCGTCATCTGGCGGAAGGGGTGGGGCGCCGGATGCGGCAAACCGGGATACAGGGGAACACCGTGCGCTTGAAGTTGCGTTGGGCGGATTATACGACGATCACACGACAGGTCGCACTTGAGGAGCCAACCGACCTGGATGCTGAAATCTCGGCGGCTGTCGTGATGCTCTTTGACAAAGCCTGGAGCGGTGAACGACCTGTACGGCTGATTGGGGTTGGGGTCAGTGGTTTACGGGAACCGGTGCAACAGTTGGGGTTGTGGGAGACCTCTTCGGATAAGGGTCGGAAACTTCAGGAGACGCTTGATGCGGTGCGGGAGCGTTTTGGTTCCGATGCCGTCAAACGTGCGAGCGACTTGAATCAAGGTTCCTGATGTGCACTCCTATAACAAAATCTCTACGCCGGTACGCGCAAAATGACGGCGATAGGCAGCTGTTTCTTCCAGCATGGCTCGTAATTCAACCGTCAATAGTGCCAACGCCGAAGCATCTTCGGCTCCATTTCGAGTCACGATAACGGTGTTGCCTGCATCGTGAACTACTGTAAGTGCGCCAAAGGCTGCCATCCATGCCAACCCGAGTCGCGTAGTCTTCTCACGATGTGCCATTGCTGCCGCGAGCGCCGTTACAGAAATCTTCCCCTCTTTGTGGTTCAATGCGTAGTTTATTAACCCTGCCAACCGATTGACGAACTTGTTGTGGGCATCGAGGTCCGGGTCTATGCCGAATAGTGCTACTTCTCGCGGATTGACGACTTCGAGCGCTGTTGCCAGCTCCTCCGGTCCCGGAGGGATGCTCCAGAGGATGAGTACAGGACCAGGTTCCAACTGCAACCGCGACTTTGCGCCTTTGTAAGTGCCGCCTTCAGCCCAGATTTGCGCATTTTCTCGCGCCAACCAGGGCGTGAGCAGCACTTGAGGATATGGCTCGCGGCGATAATCTTCGATCACGCGATGTGGAATCTCGATGGGTTGCAGGTCTACGGGAGGAGCTGCTTGCACCGGGCGCGCATCCAGCCACTCTACCTGCAACCGGCGTTCACCTCTAAAGGTATTGGCGCGCACCGTATATGCCAGGTCAAATGCTTCTGCCGGCACATCTTCTTGTTGGGCGCGCCACCAGATGACCCGCTGCGGTGTTCCACTGCCGTCTTCAATGGTGACGGCCAGGTGATCGCCATTGCGTCCAATCTGGTTGACGCTTTGCGCATGCACATTGCGCGTCGCCAGCGTTAACGGCGGGTTTCCTGCACCAAATGGAGCCAATCTCTCCAGATCATCCACCAGCGCCAGGGAGAGCTCTGAGAAGGGAACAATTCCATCAATCTGCAATGGCGGATTGGGCGAGCTTGTGCCGCGTTGTTCCTTGACTGCCCGTGATAATCCTCTCCGAAAGGCTGAGATATTATCCTGCGCCAGTGCTACTCCTGCTGCTTGTGCGTGGCCGCCAAAACGTTCCAGCAATGCACGTTGGGTAGCGATGGCTTCCGTAATGTGACAGCCCGGGACGGAGCGAGCTGAGCCTCGCGCAGCCTCGTTGGTTGGGGCGGCAAGCAAAATGGTAGGACGGTTGTAACGCTCTGCGAGCCGGCTGGCTACTATGCCAACAACGCCAGTGTGCCATTGGCTGTGCGCCAACACCAGGGCTTCATACTCCAATAGGGAAGGATCGCGCGCTATTTGTGCTTCTGCGGCAGCTTCGACTTCCGTACAGAGGCGTTTGCGCTCCATATTGAGTGTTTCGAGTTGCGTGGCGAGGATGCGGGCATGCGCCTGATCATTGGTGGTCAGAAAATCTACAATGGAATTGGCATCGCCTAGACGTCCCAGTGCATTTAGTCGCGGTCCGATAATGAAGCCGATAGTTTCCTCGTTAATCTGCGCCGGGAGCACCTGAGCCAATTTGAACATTTCCTGGAGCCCTAAGCGCGGTGTTTCCCGCAGCGCAGCTAAACCCAGCTGCAACAGATAGCGTGTATCTCCTGTTATCTGCGCCACATCGGCAACAATGCCCAGGGCAACCAAATCAAGATGCTGTTGCTTTGCTTCTGGGCGCCCAGCTTGTGCATAGAGTGCCTCGGCGAGCTTATATGCCACTCCCACACCAGGCAAAGTGGCAAGTGCGTGTGAATCTGGCAGCAGGTGTGGGTTGATGATGGCGAAGGCGGAGGGTAGAGCTCCCTTTGGGAGCTCATGGTGATCGGTGATGATGAGCGATACCCCGTGCTGATTGGCGTAGTCAACTGCCTCGTGAGCATCAATGCCTGTATCGCAGGTGAGCAGTAGTTGTGCACCCTGGTCTATGACGCGAGCCAATTGATTCACGTTCACGCCGTGGGATTCCAGTTCGCGCACGGGAATGTAGTGCATGACATCCGCGCCCAATTCGCGGAGCGTCGCTACGAGTACTGTGGTAGCCGTTTGCCCATCCACATCAAAGTCACCCCAGACGCAGATGCGTTCTCCTTTGCGGACAGCAGCTTCAATCCGCGCTATCGCGCGTTCCATGTCAGGAAAATCCAACGCTGAGGCAGGGGACGCTGCCCGAGGGTCCATAAAAGCCCGGGCTGCTTCCACAGTGGTTATACCGCGTCGTGCCAGGGTCTCTGCAATCAGAGGGTGCCCACCAACGAAGGCGCGCAACGCGGAAGGAACGGTAATTGGGTCAGGGCTTAGCCATTCAAACACGGGAATATCGCATTTCCAAAGCATAAAACGTGAGCTGCAAAGAGCAGTTCACGTTTTATGCGTGGTTATGAAATGTTATTTTGCCTTCCCTTGATTGGCTACGGCTCGTTGTGCTTCCGCGATTGCCTCAGGGTCACCGAGATAGTAATGGGTGATGGGTTTGAGGTGTTCATCCAGCTCATAGACGAGAGGGACTCCGGTGGGGATGTTTAGTTTGAGAATCTCGGCGTCGGAGATGTCATCAAGGTATTTCACGAGCGCGCGAAGGCTATTGCCGTGTGCAGCGATGACGACGCGCTTGCCGGATTCAACAACGGGGGCAATGGTGTCGAACCAGTAGGGCAGGAATCGCTCCACAGTGTCTTTGAGGCATTCGTGAACCGGTAATTCCTCTGGTTTGAGATCCGCATAGCGGCGGTCATGTCCGGGCCAGCGCTCATCGGCAGGTTCTAGTGCCGGGGGACGGATATCGTAACTGCGGCGCCAAATCAAAACTTGTTCATCGCCGTATTTCGCAGCAGTCTCGGCTTTGTTCAATCCTTGGAGCGCGCCATAGTGCCGTTCGTTGAGCCTCCAATGCCGGTGGACGGGAATCCACATGAGATCCATCTCATCCAGGGTGATCCAGAGTGTACGGATAGCGCGTTTGAGCACTGAGGTGAAAGCGAGATCAAAGGTGTAGCCTTCAGCGCGCAGGGTTTTTCCAGCGGCGTGCGCTTCATTGACGCCTTTTTCGGAGAGATCTACATCTGTCCAACCAGTGAACAGGTTTTCCTGGTTCCAGATACTTTCGCCATGACGTAACAACACGACTTTGTACATTGTGGTCAACCTCCTGCCAATTGCTATTTGTGAATTACCGAATCTCTTGATGATTGGATTATATACGATTTGTCGCTGAATCAAAACGCTGCAGAACCTGGTTTCTTAAAGGCTTTGGACGCATCGCGTCACGGCGCAATGCGTCCAAAACCGGTACCTCTCAAAACTCAATCTCGGCGATCTGTTCGAAATCCAGAGTCTCAGGCGATGCCAGCTCAATCTCGTCTTCTGCATGAATTTCGCCTGCTTCAACGCCGCGTTCACACAAGGAGCGATAGGGGCAGAACGCGCACGTTTTCTCTTGAGTTGTGAGATCCCAAGGCGTGTTCAATGCCTGCATCTGGATTTCGGTGAGAAGAGCCGTTAGAACCCGTTCATCAGCTGCAAATTGTTCGCTATTATAGGGAAAGTGTACAGGTTCGTTAGGGGTCTCTGCAAACCAATAGGTCATGGTGATTTGTTCCGGGGTCAGGGCGTATCCCCCGTTAAGGTCGGCGCCAGCAACGACGAGAAGGTAACGATATATCCGAGTCTGCATCCGTTCAAAAAGCCGCTCTGTTGCTCCGGGTTTGGTCGGACGAGCAGAAGTCTTCCAGTCGAAGATTCGTGCCGTCTGTGGTGTGATGACGATGAGATCATACTGTGCCACCAGGCGTTGCCCTGCTACAGTGGCTGCGAGGGTGATTTCGATAAAGCGGCGCCCCTCGATTTCCGCAGGGCGTGTTTCAAGATAGGTTTGCCACCAACGCTGCAAATCGCTGTTGGCGGGCGAGAGCCGGTTTTCCGGGATGCCAAGCAACTGCTGTTGCACTAATCGGTGAAAGGCTTGCCCGTTCACCAACCGCGCTTCATGTTCGAGCACCGGTTGCGCTTGCACCGCGGGCCATGCGACCCGTTCGATATAGCGCAATTGAAAGCGGCGCTTGCATTCTACGTAGTCTTGCAGGCTTGATTGGCTGAACTGGAAATTGGGCGCGAGTTGAACTGCATTCCTGGAAATCACGCTAACTCCTCATATCCCATTATGAGTCCAAAGGCATGGGTTCATGGTTGCAAATGCGGTTTTCCCACCATGTCTCCAACGCGATAAAAGGCGCAGATGGATGCTGGTCACCACGTCTACCCGTATTCCAGGTGACTACCAGCGCCTTTTTCGCCCGAGTGATACCGACGTAAAAGAGGCGCACACGTTCTGCAGCGTAGTCATAGCGGGCTTCTCTGGTGGGTTGTCCTTCATCATAGAAAAAGAGCGTTGGATCATCGCGCAGGGCCTGTAATTGTGCCAACGCTTCTGCTTCCAGGTTGAGGTTGTCCCGAACAAACCACTTTTCGGAGATGAAACTGTCGCCTGTCAGCGCTGAAGGATAGTCATAGGTGCTCGCCGACATCAGGTAAACGCGGTCCCATTCCAAACCTTTGGCTTTATGCACAGTGGAGACGACCACTTGCCCGCGATATTTCTGTGGTTCGAAACC
>JAKJAC010000122.1:4979-12602 GCA_022707705.1 Chloroflexota bacterium | reverse complement strand
CAAGCTCCTGCCCACCGGTTTTGAACCATAGCCCATAACTTGCGCCGATGGGTGTGCGATAAAACTCCACGATGAGCGTCCCTTTTCCATCTGGACCCGCAAGTTTCGTTGAAAAACGTCCCTGCCGCAATCCCCCACCACTCTCAAAGTACGTCGTCCAGACAAACAGCCCCGGAGTCACCGGCTCACCGGTTATCGCAACAAGCTGTTCATCTTGCGCCACGATGTCCAAGGCACAAGCATACTCCTTCGTGGTCCGAGCCGAAAAACCAAAGGCATACAACAGAATCAGCGGGACAATAGCCAATGGCACCAATGCCAAAGCCAGGCGGCATACGGCGTGCAACCTCTGTGATAACTTGATGCCCAAACCCTCTTCGCTCATCCCGTTCCCAACTCAACAAGACTCACTACGTGTACTCGAGCTCCTTCAAAGCCTTGAAGGCGTCCTCGAAACACTTTTTGGGGGCACGGACCAGGCCGGCGCCCACCATGCCCACTCCAGGCTCTTTGTGTGCGATGCCAGTATTGATGAAGGGCAGAATCCCGGTTGCCATGACCTTGCGCACGTCAATGCCCAACGGTGTCCCCCGGAAATTGAGCACCGGCGCCGTGAAGAACTCGTGTTCACCTGCTGTAATCTGGTACATCTCCTGGGTCACGCTCAACGCCAGCGATGAGTCGCCGCCAACGAATTTGACGATAGCAGGAGCCGCAGCCATTGCAAAGCCGCCTACTCCCCCCGTCTCCGTGATAGCAGAATCGCCGATGTCGGGATTCGCATCCTTTTCGCTGAAACCAGGCAACCACAATCCCTGCACCATGGGCGCAGGTGCGATGAACCACTGGTCGGGCATCGAAGCCACACGAATACCGAAATCTGTGCCGTTGCGCGCCATCACGGTGACCAAGGTGCAACCTTCCATTCCCTCAGCCACTTCCAGCATAGATTTCACGGCTGGCATCGAGAGGTTCAGGAAGAAATGATCATTGCTATCAATGAACTTTAACACCTTAAGAGCGATTTCGTTACTCGAAGTCTGGAGGATTGCCGGCGTCAGCTGTCGGAAGAGCAAGGAGGTCGCGGCGCGGTTGCGGTTGTGGACCTCATCGCCCATGTGTAAAGCCTGCGCAATGAGGCTCCGCAGGTCAATGGGACCGGTCAATTCCAGCGCGCGCACCAACGCCGGGTAGAGGTCTTGCTCCATCCATTTCAGGTGCGCCAGCACCGCATCACCGTAGGCGCCATAACGCAACACCTTTCCCAGCCCCTCATTCTGTGTGGCATAGGTTACATTGCCATAGGTGTCATTACGAATCATAAAGACAGGCATAGAGGGTGAGATGATCCCTGCCATAGGTCCGACAGCGTGATGGTGATGGCAGGGGTCGAACGCGAAAGCGCCCGCAGCCGCCATCTCAGCAGCTTCAGCATAGCTGGCAGCCCACCCTTCATAGACCGCCGCACCCATCACGGCGCCACGCATAGGTCCGCACATTCGATCCCATCCGATAGGCGGTCCAGCATGTAGAATCCTGTGTTCACCCATCCCAGGAATCACATCCCTGGCAATGCCCATTCCTACCAGCAATGGACGCCCCTTGCGGATACGCTCAATGGCAGCACTGTTTGCCGCATCAATGGCGGCGCCCGATGCCGTGTAAGTCAGCTCGATATACCCCTCCAACGGCGGGCGCCAATCCACATGGGCAACTGCTATCCCCTGGTCCTCCAAACTCGCCGCAAAACTCTCCAACCCAACGTTCACCGCCTTCAACGGTTGACCGAATAGTTCTTGTACAGGCATGAGATACCCCCTTTAAAAATCCAAGACGTGACCGGCCAAACGCGTCGCGGCAGCATTGGTAGGCAACACCATGACACCCGCTACTTCCAATTTGGCTTCCTGAAGCCCCAAGTCCTGGGGGTCGTCCGCCGTTCCACACACCGAAGCGACAAAAATGATTTCCCGTCCTGCCGCGCGCGCGATAGCCTGCGCCTCTTTGATGGCTTTCACCGCCTCACCCGCCGGGTCATCATGAGAACCGTAACCAATCACGACATCGAGGAAAATAACAGCTGTTTCCGGGTCTTTTGCCTCTTGCACAATGCGCCGGTTGCGTAAGGTTGGATCAATCATGGGATGCAAACGGCCCACCGTGAATTCATCCTCGCCCAAATCCACAGCAACATGACCGGCGCTTTTATTGGAATCCGCCATCCGTAAATGTTTCGCTACTGGAGCATTGGACTGTACAGCAATGCCCATGTCCTTGAGAATCAGCTGCGTCTCATAACAAAAAGTGCCGCCGCTAAACAAGCCTCGGAAATACTGCTGACCCGGTGCCAGGCGCTTGCGCAACTCAGCAGCACGCTTCTTGTACGACATCTCGCGCTGCCGCAAGTTGATCCGCGCATCTGCAGGATTCTGCCCCAATGCCACCGCAGCCGCCACAGCAGCCGCCTCCTCCATATCTGCCGTCGGAATTGCTCCAGATTCAGCAATTGCCTCTGGATTCCCGCCCAGGAACAAGACCACGGTCGGTTTTGTGCTCAGTCTGACTTGCGCCAGCACCTTTTCAGCAACATCGGAGCTGGGGGGTTTCGAGACCAGCAAGATGACATGGGTCGCAGGATCAGCCTGCAACGCTTTCAAGCCTTCAAGCATCATGATACCGCCCACCTCGGATTTCAGGTCGCGCCCACCCACACCAATGGCTTGGGTAATGCCTACTCCCTCACGCGGCATGTAACAGGTCACCGCCTGCAATCCCGTGCCGCTTGCCGCAACGACTCCCACAGGACCCTGCGGAACCACATTGGCAAAGCCTAGCGCCACATTATTGATAATCGCCGTACCGGCATCGGGTCCCATCACGAGCAAACCCTTTTCGCGAGCCAACTCCTTCAATGCAATCTCATCCGCTACGGAAACATTGTCGCTGAAGAGAAAGACGTGCAGCCCACGATTCAATGCCTCACGGGCAACGCCTGCTGCATAACGCCCCGCAACGGAAACTAGCATAATGTTCACATTCTCGCCCAAACTCTCAATTGCAGCACCGATGGTTTTTGGAGGCGCCTGAAGGTCACCACCCGCCGGGGTCGTCTGTCGTGAAGCCTTTAACAGTATTTCGGACGCGGATAACGCTGCCGCAGCCGCCGGCTCATCCGAGGCACACACGGCGATGACCAAATCATCAGGCGAAGCCGCCTCGACCTCCGGTGTCAACAAGTCAGATTCGACAAGCAATCCCTTGTTGGCAGGTGTACCCATAACCACAGCCGCATCAGCAACGCCTGGCATCGCCAAAAGCCCCTGCGCCACTTGCAACAAGGTGACAGAATCATAGTATTCACCGCTCTTGATGGTGACTCGTGTAATCAAGTGAACCTCCTATCCCCGAAATCTGGGTTATACAGTAGGTGAAATGCTCTCTGCGCTATCACCTATGATACGAACAAGCAAGACGTCAGTCTAGCACCGTAAGTCAACCAAATCGCTAGAGTGCGTCCTCTGCATAAAACTCCGCGACCTGATCCGGTGTATAACCGAGCAGCTCGCCCAGAAGTGCCTCAGTATGTTGCCCAAGTGTAGGCGCAGGCATTCGGAGTGCCCCAGGCGTATCGCTAAGCTTAACTGGAATGCCAGGCACAGTCATTTCCCCCGCCACCGGATGGGCAAGTCTGACCAGCATCTCCCGTGCCAATACCTGCGGGTGCTGCATCACCTGAGCCACGTTGTTGATCGGGCTCACCGGGATCCCGGCATTTTCGAGCAATGTCTGCCAAACAGCGGTTGTGTTATTCCGGAAGATTTCAGCCAGGATGGGACGAAGCTCAGAATAATGAGTATTCCGCAGAGGATTGGTCTCAAAGCGTGGGTTTGTAGCCAGATCAGACCGCCCTAAGGCATTGCAGAGACGAACCCATAATCCATCATTGCCTGCTGCCACCATCAGCTGCCCATCCTGCGTGTCAAAAGGCTCAAACGGCACAATCGAAGGATGGCGATTGCCCTGAGGACGCGGAATTTCTTCCGTGACAGCATAGCGGGCGATAGCATTTTCCAGAATAGCCACCTGGCAATCAAGCATTGCCACATCCACAACTTGCCCCTGCCCGGTGGATTCCCGCACTCGCAACGCACTCAAAATCCCGATGACAGTGAAAAGCCCCGCGGTAATATCACCAATCGAAGTGCCTACCCGTGTGGGCTCTCCATTTTCCTGTCCGGTGATGCTCATCAACCCACCCATCGCCTGCACCACTGCATCATATGCTGGACGACGGCTATATGGACCGGTGCGGCCAAAACCCGAGGAAGCGGCGTAGATCAAGCGCGGATTGAGGTCGTGCAGTACCTCGTAGCCCAACCCCAGCTTATCCAAAGTGCCGGGCCTGTAGTTTTCTACAAGCACATCAAACAGTGGCACCAACTCGCGGAAAATCTGCTTCCCACGTGGCGACTTGAGGTTGAGTGTCATGCTGCGCTTATTGCGGTTCAAGCTCATAAAATAGGCACTCTCGCCATTCGTATAAGGACCAAAACCACGAGAGTCATCACCAACGCCGGGCAACTCGATTTTTACCACATCAGCGCCTAGATCAGCTAAAATCATCGTTGCATAGGGTCCGGCCAATACCCGGGTCAAATCTAGCACACGCAATCCTTCCAAAGCCATCATATTACAGTGTCTCCAAAGTGATAATATGAATCAAGAGCAAAGGGGGTACGGGCATGACCTGCCGTTTCCCAAACCCCACAAGAAACCTGCCAGACTATCCAATCCGGAAGTAGCGCCAAAAGCCAGCACCTCGCGCGTGGCTTGTTTGAGCATGACACCCGGTGCCCCTGTCAGTGCATGGAGCAACGCGTGCCAGCGAGCATCCGCCAATCCGTTCGCTGCAGCCTGAAGGAAAGCTCCACTCAGGCGTGTGGTACGCAGAAGCGCGACCGCTGCAATGCGTTCACACAACGGTCGCGCCGCTTCACCCTTCTGTGCCCAAAACGAAAGCATCAAGCCGGCAAGAAAATCATCGCCCGAGGGCGTCAGCCCTGGACCCCAACCCGCCAACAGAGCAGCTGCCGCCACAAAAGCGTCAGCGTCACCGCTTTTCCCCGCAGCATCCAACGCCGTCAATGGTGAGACCTGCCTCTTGCCAGCTGCTCCGCCCAGAATGACGCCGTCCTGCCAAGCATCACGGCTCTGCGCCGCTACCTTTACGAAAGCGCTCAGGTCACGATATGCCTCAGCGTCAATAGAGAATTCCTCCCATGCCACGCGGGAATCCCAGAACGTTGGCTTACTCTGAAACTGCACACACCAAGGTCCCAACCATAACTGTTCGGCATCCCAAGATAAAGGAAGGTAGTGTGGCAAAACGGTGCTCGGCAAAACATCAACTACCGCATGAAAGGGACCATTTCCGATTTCCGGCAATACCAGGGCGATAAGATGGTCCGCAACCATGATGTTCACAGCACGGGTAAATTGACCGAGGAGAGTGGCTTCACCCGCAACCCCATAGAGGCGCTCCCAGGTTTGGGCGCTTATGCTACACAGGGTTGAGGTACACACGCGTAAGTCCCGGCATTTGGGCCGGGCTTCTACGCGATATCTGCGGCGGCTAAAACTGCTATCTGCCTTCCACCCAGACGAGACGCTGGAGCAAGAAAGCAGCGGAGTGGCATCAATCACGTTGTTGCCCCAGCTGCAGGTTTTTGTATCACGCATCATTGCATTTTGTGCGCAGATTGTTGTCGAACCAGGTAGCGCCGATGCTCAAACCAGGCCCGCTATCAGACAGCAGTACCATTGTATGCAAGGTCTGGAACCTTGTCAAGCTACATCAGTCACGTCCCAGATAGTCACCTGTATATGTCCACCCGTAGTTTGCACCGAAATTGAATAGGTCCAGCTGGTAGGTGCAGCAACAGGCGGTTGAATCGTCCATCGCGCCGGTGTAGTATTCGAAAGCAGTTGTGTGTCAAGCAAGGGCAAACCGTTGGCATCAACTGCCCCATTGCTATAGGACCCGGTGAACGCTACTGCGCCGGCATTTGAGGTCACTTCCACGAGATACTGCCGCCCCGGCGTCAGTTGCACGAGCGTCAGCGCTGCCATTGCCAGCAGGCCCTCCCCCTGATGCTGTGCCACCACAAATGCCTTACCCGGCTCGCCCGTCGCCTCCGGGGTCTCTGGTGTCTCTGCGGCCGCCTCGACCGTCTCAGTCAACGTTAGCTCAATCGTCGGCGTCACTGTAGGCGTGGAGGTTGGAGTTGACGTTGGCGTTTCCGTCGGCGTGGGAGCCAGAGTGCTCGTTGGCGTTTCAGAAGCGGGCCAGAACGAATCACAACCCGTGAGCAAATTCAACAGCAACATCACAATGGCCATCCAACCCATTTTGCGACGCATCGGTACATCTCCTTTCCTAAATCCTGGACCGGCGCCTCTCACTGGCGCCAGAACAAAGCACGAACCTCGAGCATGAGCTCACGAAACACCCCCAGCAGGTCCCCAAGCGCAGGGAAGTCCTCGCTTGAAAAATCCATTTCGATAGGTAGCTGGATTGGCATTTGCACGTCAAAGGGGAAATCCATCTGCACCGGCACGCGGATGACGGTATTGACGTAAACCGATGTATCTACCGGTACGCGAATAGTCTGGCTCCCAAGAAGCGGCACATTGATGACGATAGGGACTTCACCGCGAAAGGGCACATTCCCCTCGAACGGGAAATCAATCGTCTGACTGATAGGAATTGTGCCCGTATAGTGAATCGTATCCGAAAAAGTGTAGGCGATGTGGAGGCCTTCTAGGGAGAACTGGTCCAGTTCGGCAATTGCCTCATCAAGTAGAACCTGTCCCTCCTGTCGCACGTTCAATAGCTCACGTATCAGAACGGCATTTACACCCAGAGAAAGCAACGCTGTCAACAATCCCACAACTGCAATCACCCATAAGAAAGCAGGGGCACTACGCCGGATTTTCGGTGCTGCTATGGGAATTGGCGCCGCGTTGATCGTTGGACGCAGGTCACTCTGCTCGCCCCGAGTCTCGGGCAGCAACCGCGTCGCATATTCATCCGCCAAGTTATCATTCGGGATGTCGTTAGCCACCTGGAACCTCCTTCAAAGATGAAACCACCAGCAAGCAACCAAGAGTCGTTACAACAAAGTTTCGCTACCTCCAGCTACCGCAACGCCGCGCGCGAGCGCCGGTTCCACTCAAAGGCAATGAGCGTCGCCAAGGCGCTGTGTGTGTGTTGCCATGTTCGCCATGCGCGTCGTACCAGCAAACCGGGGCGGTTCAGCCGGGAGATTAACTCCTGCGCACCAGTTTGGAGCTGTTCAGGAGTCATCTGTGCAGGCTGAAAATAGACCCGGTCCTGCGTACAGGTCGCATAATCAGCGGGGAAATCGTGCAAGAGCAAACGCCCTTCCGCCACAAGTCGCTCCCACAACAATGTGCCGGGCAAAGGCGCAAGAATATTAATCAGTGCACAATCAATCTCCGTCTCCAGAATAAAGCGCTCCAACTGCGCGAAAGTCTCTGGCGTATCTTGATCCAGACCCACGATGAAACTACCATAGATACCCAATCTGTAACGATGCAGAT
>JAKJAC010000122.1:4464-4852 GCA_022707705.1 Chloroflexota bacterium | reverse complement strand
ATTATCCGCCAGTGTAATCGCTCCCTGAATCGCCATGCGGCGACGCAAGCCCTGCGCCACCAGTTGTTTGCAAATTTCGATGATTCGCCCGGGCTGCAAGGTGAGGTTATCGTCTGCCAGAAAAACAAGCTTGTGCGGTGGAAGTTGAGCCAGTTCGTCCACTACTTCTACCACGGGTCGCACACGATAGCGTTGGTCGTAGAAGCGCCAGATCGAGCAAAAATCACAGTGTCCCAGACAGCCCTTAGAAGTGATAGCAACCTCAGTGAAATAACCACCAGGATAGAGTGAACGCCGCGGCAGCAGCAGCGACTCCAACGAACCTAAGCCGCCATCGTAAAGGGGTTGCAGATGCCCCGCCTCGAAATCAGCCAATAACTGCGCCCAA
>JAKJAC010000122.1:0-4447 GCA_022707705.1 Chloroflexota bacterium | reverse complement strand
CTCCCCCACCACCACAGTATCCACGTAACGGGCGGCTTCCTCTGGCAATGCCGAAGCGTGGACTCCCCCTAACACCACGGGAATACCCGCCGCACGGTAATGCTGCGCCAGCGCATAGGCGCGAGGTGCGTTGGGCGTTAACGCGGTCAGCCCCACTAAGTCAGGTTCCCAGGGAAGGCCCTCTTCAAGGCGAAGGTTTTCATCAATGATTCGAACCTCCCAGGAAGAGGGGGTCAACGCCGCGACATAGCCCAAATTCAATGGCGGAATCGCGAACTGTGCAGGACCGTGTTGAGTCCGTCCATTCAGCATGTTTGCAGGATTGATCAACAATAACCGGCGAGACATACCCTGTTCAGCCTTCTTCCCTTAGCCTACCTGCTGTCTCCGAAATCTGCGTCAACGCATCGTCAAACTCATAGGTGGTGTAATGACCTGACGCTCGGGTCGTGATGAGGTCGCATGGCAATAATCCGTCCCAGGAATGGGTTAACCCCGGAAACGCCGCGCGACCCACGGTACGCAAGGCGGTAACGCCGCAACGCCCCACCGATTCTGCAAATGGTAGGAACCTCTCCGCACGGCTATCAAGAGCCACACTCAAAGTCTGCAAATTGCGCGCAGGCAAACGGCGTAGATAGTCTCGCGGAATTGCTTCCAGATTTGGTACAGGTCGCACGATTACCGTGCGATCGCGCGCGTCACCAATCGCTTCTGCCAGCGTGGAGGAGTCGTAAGCGCGATGATCCACAACAACCAGGAAAGGGTCATTATAAGCAGAATGCACGGTTGCCCTGCCCCCAACCGCAAGCGATTGAAACTTGTCGAAACGCGAGTGCAAACGACGCAAATCCAACAATCCTCCAGGGAGCTGTACAGATAGCGTGCGCAGCGCTCCGGTCACCGCATCCGCGTAATCCTCTGGCGTGAACACCCCTCCTTCCTCCACAAAATGCAGGCGCGGTGAAAGGCAGCCGTTCTGATCCCAGATTGCCGTATCCAGAGCCGTCAGAGGCGCTACCAGGGGTAACCGCTCTGCGGTCAGGCAAGAACGCTCCACAGCCACAAAACTGATTTTATGCCCATGATAGTGAATTCGTGGGGTTGCTCCCGCCCGCCGGACACCCTCCTCGACGCGCGCAATCGTGCCATCGCCTGCAACCAGCAACAGCAGGTCCGCCTCCCGCAAAATCGAAGCCTGTAGCGCAGCATCATCATAGTCCCAGATCAACACCGCCACATTCGCCACCAGGGCGGAATCTATCTCTTCGAGTGCGGCCAACAACAGCGGTGTAAAAAAAGGCTCGCGGCGCGAGTTCCGTATGAGCAACGCCGGTTGAGGGTGCAATAGTTGCCCCAGGAGAGTGATCAGTAGCGCCGCGCCGGGTATGTTTCCTGCAGCATAACCCACTAACGTGCCGGGTCGAGCAACCGGGTGCGTCCGCGCACCATTCAAAAACCTCCGCACTTGCCCCAGAGGCGCTGCATCATAAAACCGCACGCCCCCAGGCAGTCCCGGAAATTGCACAAAGCTCTTGCGCACAGCCGCTGGAGGCTCCCAGTTGACCATACCTGCCAAAGCCCTCACCGGGAGTTTTTCAAAAAAACCAAACGCAAAGTCAAGCATTTCCATCTGAAAGCCGGTGTGCGGCGGCAACAAAGTGGCCACTATCCGGTGCAGCTCATCCTGAGGATCGAGCAATCGGCGCACGACCCTCTGCAAAGCAATTTCTAGCGCAGCCACAGACAACGGGGGTGCAGCGCGTAGCCCCCTCCAAAGCGCCTGCCAACCTTCAGGTCGCAACTTGGGCCAGGTTGCAACAGTCGCTCCAGGCGTTTGCGGCGCCACCAGCTGCGCACGCAATCCCCAGGTCGTTTCGAAGATCGCGCCAGAAAGCACCTGCTCTCGCAGCGTCGCCGGTATCCAATAACCAGCGCCAGAAAATGCCTCGCAGTTCTTTTCAGAGAGAGTCAAATTTCACTTCCAATAGGTCGTGCAACGAAACGGCACGCGTCAGACATCAACCAGAATACCGGAGGCAAAGTGGCGTTCCCCCGATATTCCCAGCCCCATCAACTACACCTGACCCGCGCAACCAGATTCGTCAAACAGATCAGCTCGGGCAATGCTCCCGGCTTGAATATAAGCAGTTGGCTCTCCGCAGGGACACGCAAGCGCGGGATCATACCACCGCCCGCCGTTGATGAGATGAACGCGGTCCGTAGTTTTGAAAAACGGCGGGAAGAGCTTACCGCCGCCAAAAGGGTCGAAGAACGCCAGAATGCCCTCTGCGTTCGGAGCAGCAATGATTTCATCAGCGGCATCCAATGTCAAAGCATAGACCCAAGGTGGCAAGTGGTGGTTCCCCTCAGCGCACTCGAAGGCTCCCCAATTCGCTTCTGCCATGCCATATACATCGCGAATCCGTATCGGTTGCCCACCACTCCTCAAGGCGAATGCAAGATCCCGACGGATTTCGGTGTAACTGTGAGCATAAGCTTCCTTCATGCCGCCGCCAGTCCCCACCAGACAACCAGGAGGCAAGTCCAGTCCCCCATCATGGCGCAATGCCAACGCTACACCGTGCAACTGAATCGGTCCCCCAAAAAGCATAATCTTTTCCCCAGCGGCGGCGCTTTGGCGTAGCACATCCACCGTGCCGCGAATGCTGCGCGGTATCGCCACATGCTCCCCCATCCAATTCATAAATGGTGCAGCAATATGACGTTCCAGCCAACCCCGCAATCCAGGACGCAGCGTCCGCGCGGCACGGATGCGAATCATATCCGGTGAAGCAGGAAACGGCACTGTATAGGCTACCTGCCCGCGCGCAGCATATCCCAGTTTTTCCGTGCCGAAACGCGCCGCTTGAGCCATCGCGATGCGGGTCTGTTCTGGCATGACAAAGATCAACCGATAATCAAGATCAATGCCCCAGGCGTGTTGAATACCAAGAAAGAAGCTATCCAACGCCAGAGAAAAGGTCTCCTCATCGCGCACCATGATCGAAGCCCGTCCGGATGTGCCACTACTTGTAGCGATACGCCAACCCTCAGCGGCAAAGAGTGTCTCAAGAGCGCCCAAGAGCGCTTCAAGGCTACTGTAGCGCGATCGTAGATTCGCCCACCGTTCAGGCAATACTTCCACGGAAATCTGCTCCGCCACCCAACGGGCAAAATCTACCGGACAATCCTGCGGAAAAGCAGTTCCCAATTCACCGACATAGGATTTGAAAGTCTGCGCCGTAGGCCGCAACACTCGCGCAAAATCACCTTCTGTGATGTGTGCACCAACACCCCTGTTCTCACAATGTCGCCGGTAAGCCACATTGCGCGGATAATGCCACTCATGTTGTTCCAACACTGCCTCAATGAGCAGTTGATCACGTTGAGGGGGTGGCAGCGTGTAAAACCCCGGCAATTCCAACATCAAATCACATCCTTGCGCTTCTGGAAGAAGAGAATCAGCCCTACCAAGACGAGGTCAATAATCCCCATGTACAGCCACGACCCGGTGACACTGACATCGTAAATGAAGCTAAACTTCTCCCAGAAACTCTTCAGCATCCCCTCCGCTGCACTCACCGCTCGCTGGCGTCCTTCCTGAGCGGTTTGATAATCCGTCATCTGCGTCTCCCAGCTCTCCATATCGCTTTGCCAGGTATCCATACAGGTCTGCATCTCCCCACCGGCAGAACTGGAAGCGTCCATACATTCATTCAAGCCATTGCACGCATCAGCTAAACCGCTATGCATCTGCGTTAATCCCGATTGGCATTCGACCAACCCATCCTGATAGCCCAACAAAGCCTGCCGGAAGGTTTCGCACTGCCGGATTACCGTCTCAGGGCTTTCAAAAGCTCCTGGACGCGCGCAATCCTGGTTGGGATCATAGGGCAACGGATCCTGGGCTTGCGATTCGGGCGCCGGTGGCACAACACACGTCTCTGTCGCCTGCTGCTCATCCGTCTCAAAACACCCTGAGGGGCTGGGCATTTCCGGAGCTACAGGTTGGTGCGCCACTGCCGCCCAGGCAGTGGAGTCTCCGATAGCGCGTGCCACAGCGGCTTGCAGGTCGTCATTGTTAGCGTAAGTCTTGCCACCGAAAACGCGCCCGTCGGGCTTCTCCAGTCCAAAGAACTCGGGGTTCAGAATGCCTGGGAAAGAATCACATTGGGTAAAGATACCTGTCCCCATGCAGTTGCAGGTGCCTGCCTTCTCATCATTAGAACGCTGCAGCCATTCATTCCAGCCCAGAGCTGCTCCCGATAACGTGCGGTCTGGGGGCCAACAGGTATCCTCCGCCAGTTGCTCACCCACCCCGGTAAGCCGCACAAAGGCGCCAAAAGCCCAGCGGGTTGTCGCAGCCGAGCTAATGATACGCCCACCCGGAATCAGGTCGAGCGGCATCAGTGCGCCCGCAAAAAGGAACTGCGGAACCAGCACC
>JAKJAC010000121.1 GCA_022707705.1 Chloroflexota bacterium | reverse complement strand
CGGACAATGGAGCTTGTTGCGGGCTATGCGGAGAAGGGGGTGCAGTGTTTGCACCAACCGGAGCGACAGGGCAAAATCGCGGCAATGAATCGCGCCGTCCCCTATGCGCACGGCGATATTCTCGTGTTTTCCGACGCGAACGCGATGATGGAACCGGACAGCCTGCGACAGCTTCTGCCTAACTTTGCCGATTCCAAAGTGGCATGTGTGAGCGGTGAGAAGCGCATTCGCCCCGCTGCGGGAGTTCAGGCGGAGGGGGAATCGGCGTATTGGCGCTACGAGGCTTTTATGAAGCGGGCGGATTCGCTGGTGAGCACGGCGATTGGCGCGGTAGGGGAATTCTTCGCCATTCGCCGCGAACTATACCGCCCCCTGGAGACCGATAACCTGATCGAGGATTTCGTGTTGGCGATGCGGCTGGTGATGGACGGTTGGCGCGTGGTGTATGAGCCAGGCGCGGTGACGTGGGAGGAAGCTTCCCCTTCATTGCAGGGGGAGTGGCGCCGGCGTGCGCGGATGGCGGCGGGCGGGTTCCAGGCAATTGGGCGCCTGCGGGGCTTGCTTTCCCCGCGCTATGGTCTGATTGCTTTTCAGTATGCTTCACACAAGGTTCTGCGATGGCTTGCTCCCTTTTTTATGCTGGCAGCATTGTTTACCAGCGCAGCGCTTTGCGCTGACCCCGTGTTCCGTTTGGCGTTTTGGGGGCAGGTGGCGTTCTATCTGCTGGCAGCATTGGGATGGCTCTTCGAAATCTGGGGCTGGAAGTTCAAGCCTTTGCGGATGATTTTCTATTTCTGTTTTGCGAATGCCACGATGCTGGGCGGTTTTGTGCGCTATGTTACCAAGACGCAATCTGTGCTGTGGACGAAGGCGCGGTGAGAGGATGTCCCGCCGGAACCTGGTCGTGGTGGGCGCTATCTTTCTCTTGGGGTTGGCGCTCTACACCCTGACCCTCGCGCCCGACCTCACTTGGGCGCATTGGGGCGCTGATGGCGGTGATTTGCTGGTGGCAGCAGCTACCTGTAGGCTCGCTCACCCGCCGGGAACCCCTCTCTATGTGTTGCTGACGCGCATCTGGTTGCATCTGCCGTGGGGAAGTTCCCCTGCCTGGCGGTTGAACTTCTTCTCTGCCGTTATGGCAGCGCTTACGACGGCGGTGTTTGCGGCATTCCTGCTTCACCGCGGCTACCATCTTGCCGTGACCCTCGTTGCCGCGCTGTCTCTGATTGTCGCGCCGCTATTCTGGTCGCAGGCGCTCATCACTGAGGTCTATTCCACTGCAGCATTCTTTGCCATGCTGACCCTGACACTGGCGTGGGAATCACCGAGGAGCGCACTCCGCGCCTTTCTGGGAGGGTTAGTTTGGGGACTAGGGTTATCTGTGCATCCAGTTTTGGTCTTTCTGGCACCTCTATGGTTTGGCGTTTCGCGGCGTGGGCTTATGGCGTGGGCTGGCGGCGTGCTCGTGGGCTTGCTCCCCTATGCGCTTTTGCCCGTTATGGCTTCCGGGTTGCAACCTTGGGGGGATGTGCGCTCGCTGGCAGGGTGGTGGGAGTTTGTGACGGCGCGCCTCTATTGGGGTTACGCTTTTGCCCTGCCTTGGGCGCACGTGCCGCAGCGGTTGTTGGCGTGGGCAGTACTGCTTGTCCGGCAATTCACATCTGCGGGCGTGTTGCTGATGTTGATGGGACTTCGGATGGCATGGCAGCGTCAGAAATCACCGGTATGGCGCGTGGGATTGGCTTTTGGAGCGGCAAGCGTCTATGCCATCGGGTATAATACGACAGATTCGCTCGTGTATCTGGTTCCATATCTGATGCTGCCAGCCCTATGGTTGGCGGACGGATTGGAGGATTTGATTACGTGGGTGCCATGGCGGCGCTTACGCTGGTGGGGCTTGCTGTTACCGCTGGCAGTAGTAATCTGGCAATGGGGCGCCCTTGATTTGCACCGGGATACTGCCGCTCGTAGTTGGTGGGAGAGTACTCTGGTGCAGGCGCCTGTTGGCGCGGTTCTGGTAACTGCTGTTGATGGGCAAACTTTCGCTTTGTGGTATGCGCAAGAGGTCCTGGGCTTGCGCCCGGATATCACGGTGGTGGACCGCGATTTGTGGGCGCGCCCCAGCTACCGCGAGTTTTTAGGGGTGCACGCGGAGGAACCGGTGAGCCTGGAGGCATTTTTCGAGGGCCGCGCATTGATCGCCGTCCCGCCACCAAAGTGAATTCTCGCAGATATCGGAGGCATCCTGGTGGAACAGAAAATCAATGGGTTCGCAGCACTGCTCACGTCCCGCAATTTGAAGCGCGGCGCGTGGGTGTTGCTGCTGTCAGGCGTTTTGCTGGTGGGGTTGGGGAGCTGGAGGGTGCTTCGTTCTGCGCTATCACTACAGGCGCATTTGACTGAAGCGCAAGCACTGCTGGAAGCGTCGTCTCCTATGGAAACGCTCAAAACGCATCCTGAGCAGGTAGGGACCCTTCTTAGGGAGCTTCGAGCTGATGTTGTGGCTCTGCGCTCCGTGCGTGGGTTGGCGCGGTTGGGTCCGGCGTTGGAGTGGCTGCCGAAAGTGGGACCACTGTTGGCGCAGGCGACACCGCTGCTGGATTTGGCGGATGGGCTGACTGAAGCCGGCGTGCTGGCTTGGGATTTTGGCGAGCCTGCGCTACAAGTCTGGCAAAGCGGCGCCTTGACGCCGGAACTGGTGACCGGAATGCTGGCTGATGGGCGTGAGCCCATCCAGGCTGCGCATGTTGCGGTCGCGCGCGCGCAGACAGCCTATGCACAGCTTACCCCGGCTAAATTGCCCTGGCGTCTCCAGCAACCGCTCAAACAACTGGAATCGCTGCTGCCGCTGCTGGATGACGGGCTAAGCCTGGCCGCCGTCGCGCCTGATCTGTTAGGGGAGCCATCCCCGCGTACCTACCTGTTCCTGGCGTTGAACGATGATGAGCTGCGCCCAGGCGGCGGGTTTATCACTGCTGTAGGGGAAGTGGAGGTGCGCGCAGGGCAAATCGGCGGTGTGACCTTTGCCGATAGTTATACTGTGGACGATTTCTCGCAGCCCTATCCGCTTGCGCCGGAGGCGCTGAAGCGCTTTATGGGCGTTGATTTATTGGTCTTCCGTGATAGCAATTGGAACCCGGATTTCCCGGCGGCGGTTGCACAGGGCTTGGAGCTCTACCGCCCTCCGCGGGAGGTCGCCTTTGATGGCGTAATTGCCGTGGATCAGATTGCCGTGCAGCGGTTGGTGGGCGCCTTGGGCTCGGTGAAGGTCGGCGGTGAGACGGTGACTGAGGAGTCGTTGCTGACCTACATTCACGAGTCCTGGTCTCCGCCCGGGGGTGAATTTACAACCGAGTGGCGTTTGAGCCGCAAGGACTTCATGGGGGAGCTGGTGCAGGCGATGCGGCAACGCGTGGAAGGAGCATTGGGCGATATTGACCTGATGCTCACCGGGAAGACCGTGCTACAGTTGCTGGATGGGCATCACATTCAGATTGCCCTGTTGAGCAATCCTGCGGCGGCTGATGTGCTCGCAGCTCGCGGTTGGGATGGCGCGGTGCATGCTCCGCAGGGGGACTTCTTGCTGGTGAGCGAAGCCAACGTGGGCTATAACAAAGCCAGTCCGAAGATCACGCGTTCCGTGGCTTACGAGGTGGACCTGACGCAGACGCCACCCGTTGCCACTCTGACTTTGACCTACACCAATACCAGTCAGGTGCAGATTGCTTGCACTCCCGAGACACGCTGGGATCCCGTTTATGTGGAGATGATGGAGCGCTGTTATTGGGCTTATGTGCGCGTCTACACACCCTCCGGTAGCCAGTTGCTCTCGGCATCGCACCATCCGATTCCAGCCGAGGCGATGTGGGGTGGGGAGGCGTGGTCCGGAGAGGCGCAGCTGCTCTCGGAATCAGCGGATCACACTGTTTGGGGACAGGGATTCCTGTTGCCTACCCGTGAGCAGACCGTGCTCAGTTTTTCTTATACGCTGCCGTCCACCGTCTTGCGGCAAGATGTTGAGGGGGCTTGGGTTTATCATCTGGATTGGCAAAAACAACCGGGACTGCGACAGATCCCCGTGCGTGTGTCCTTGCGCGTTCCTCAGAATGTGGTATCGTGCAATACGTTGGAAGTGTTTTTGGTGCAAACGAATGGCTTATGGGTATTTGAAGAGCCGCTGCAAGCCGATCGTGCGCTGGAATTTCGGTATTGTATGGACAAGGATGGCTGAGTCATGCGACAAAGAAAGGTGTGGATATGGTT
Organism: Chloroflexota bacterium; assembly: GCA_022707705.1. Lineage (GTDB taxonomy): Bacteria > Chloroflexota > Anaerolineae > B4-G1 > SLSP01 > JAAZNO01. The sequence continues at coordinate 8,366 of JAKJAC010000121.1, read as the reverse complement.
CGCGGTCCTGGTAGGGCTGTTTAGCGCACTGGCGCTGCTCCCTGTGACTTGGGCTGCTCCCGACCAGAACGCCTTACGCCAGAGCGTGCCTACATTGACCCCGATTGGTGGATTGCCTACTCTGCCACCCCTGCCGACTGATTTGCCGACAATCGTGGTTCCTACGGTTGATTTGCCCTCCCTTACGGTGACACTTCCACCTGTTTTGGCGACTGCGACTAAACCTGCTCAACCTGTTAGTACAGCAACCTTAGCGCCCACGGCTACAGCGACGCCTTCAGCCGCATCGGGCACGCCAACGGGTACTTTGACAGCGACGGTTGCTTCTGAAACGGCCACGCCAACGGTTACACAGACTCCATCTGCCAGTACGGGGGAGGTAGTGACTACGGAGGCGCCCTCAATGCCAACAGCGACGGTCACGCCTGTTGAGGGTGAAGCGGTGGAGCCGCGAAGCGCGCTGCCGCTGTTGCTTGGCGGTGGGGGTGTGTTGCTGATGGGCCTTGGCGCGGGACTGTTCATTCTTGCCCGCCGGAGACGTGGCGCCGCATCGTCATGAATCGCCCGAGATACCCGGTAGTATGGCGGCAGCGACAGTGATGGATTTAGAAGACAAATTCGATCGCCCAAATCGGGACCGAGGATACAACGCCTGCGCACTCATGTTTTGGAAAGTCCATCGTCTCAAGACCTCAGCGCTTTCTCCACGTCGTGCATCTTTTTCGCCAACTTGTCGTCTTCTCGGTTGAGTGTGGTTCGCTCGAATGCAACACTACCTTTCCGTGATGATGGGCGTGGTTTGCCTGTGGCACATTCAGGAGTACAAGATCACTTTAGCAGGCTTGGGACTTATCCGAAATTGATTTCTATCGGAAAGGCTCCTGGAGGATATTTTTTTGGGAGAGTTGACTCTTTGTGGTTGAAAATTGAAAGAACCTGGTCTTCGCTACGCCGCTCAGACTTCTTCCTGGTCTTGATGGTGACGGGACTGGCTTATGGTCTCTATTGGTCTACTGTGGCGCCAACGGTCTTGTGGGGCGATGACGGGCACCTGCAACTGAATGCGGTACAGTATTTCCTTCAGGGCAGTGCGGGCAGTCATCCCATGTGGGTATGGATTGCGCACCAGTTTACACGTTTCTTGGGCGGCGACATTGCCCGACGGGTGAATCTGGTCTCTAGCGTGTTTGGAGCGCTCACCGTGGGATTGCTCTTTGCCCTGCTCCGGGAATTGGGCCTGAAGCGTGCCGCGAGTCTTCTGACCGTGTTAGCCTTCATGGTATCGCATACGTTTTGGCAGCATGCGGTCCGTGCTGAGGTCTATACGTTGACCATGGCGGTGTTAGTGTTATTCGCGTGGTTGGGGTTACGGTGGTTTCATACGGGCAATCCCTGGGTTTTGATTGCCGCCGCTCTGGTGTTTGGGTTGGGATTGGGCGTGCATTTGTTGATAGGCTTGTATGCTCCCGCTTGTCTGTGGTTGTTGTGGCGGCGCCGCCCTCACTGGCGCACCTTGTTGGGGGCGGGATTGGCTTTGGCATTGGGGATGGTTCCTCTGCTACTACTTTTGGCGCGGGACACTGTGACGCTGCACTTGCAGGGCATGGAGATTTTGCGCTGGGCGCTGTTCTCCTTTGAGAGTTACGATTTCAGCGGCGCTATGATGGACTATTCTCTCCGTTGGCTGGCGGATGATGCCTTTCAATGGGTGTTCTTTCTGATTTTCCAATTCGTGGGTCTGGCAGCGATTTGCGGTTTTGTGGGGTTGTTGCGTGTCTGGAAACGCCTTCCCATGGCGGAGACAATCTACGTTGCCCTAATCTACGCCGTCGTGTTTGTATTTGCCTTTGCCTACCGTGTGGGTGACCGTTACGTGTTCTATATGCCGAGCTACGTGGCTTTTGCGGTCTGGATGACAGTGGGCTTTGAGGTGTTCCTGGAGTTGCTCCACCGCAAGGTCCCACAACGCGGGCGGTTGTGGTTAGGGTATGCCGCGGTTGCGCTCGCGTTGCTGCTGGTCCCGGTGGGGACTTATCGCCTCGTGCCCGAATTGGTTGAGCGGGGTCTTAGTTTTCGTGATGGCGGGCGCGTTCCCGGTCCTGCAGGCAAAACCTTCTTTCTGTGGCCCGCCAAAAACGGGTATACAGACCCGCGAGACTTGTGCACCGCACTGTTGACAGAAACGCCTCCGGGGGTGGCGCTATTATCTGACTTCATAACGTATTCTCCTATGAGATTTCTCCAGCTGGTTGAGGGCATTGAACCTGACGTACAGCTTGAATTGATTTCCGGAGATATCGTAGAAGTCCTAATGCGTGGGCCTTGGTCAGTCATAGCGATTCCTAAGCATTTGATTGATAACACTCAGTGGATTCAGTTGGCTACAGCCCATACCCTGACAGATCTTGGTAGTCTTTATCTGCTAACTGACAAACAATGAAGAATAAAGAAGTTCTCTTGATCCTAGTGTGGGGGCTTTTGCTCTATACCTTTACCCTGGCTCCAAGTGTGCTTTGGTTTGACGAGGGACACATGCAGCTGCGTGCTGTAGTTGGGAAATTGGGGAGCAGTGCTGGTGATCATCCTCTGTGGATGTGGATTGCGCATCAATTCACTCGACTGCCTTTTGGCGAACTTGCCGCCAGGGTCAATTTTGTGTCGGCGGTCTTTGGGGCTTTGACCCTGGTAGTTTTGTATGGAATCTTCACTGCGTTCAACCTGGATCACAAAATGTGCCTGGCAGCGGTATTTGCTTTTTCAGTTTCGCATACATTTTGGAGTTATGCTGTCAAAGCAGAGTCATACACACTGACACTTTTTTTGATGTCTGTTCATTTATTATGCGCGTTGAAGTGGTATAACAGTGGCAAGTTCACCTTTTTGCTGCTTCTGGGACTTGTGACGGGTTTGGGTTTGGCAGCCCATTTGATGTTGGTGCTTTATCTGCCAGCGCTGCTCTGGTTACTGTTTTTGCGTCGCAAACAGCTCTCTGCTGTGCAGTTGATACTTTTTGCACTCTCTTTCCTTCTGGGGCTTAGTTTTTTGCTGACGTTATTGTGGCTAGATTTGGCAGGCATGAACCTATCTTTATCTGAGGCGCTCTATCGGGCAATTTTCAATTTTGAGGGTTACAGTTTTAGATCGTCTTTCTTTGATTTCAGGCTGGGTATGCTTTGGACAGATACCCTGGAGTGGATCTCTTTCTCGGTATTGCAGTTTGTGGGGCTTGCAGGTATTGCTATCATCGTTGGTTTTTGGCGGTGTCTTAAGTCAAAAATCATTGACATTCGATTGCTTTTTTATCTGGTATTGCTATATCTGGGTGTGATGGCTTTCTCATTCTCGTATCGTATTGGCGAACGCTACGCTTTCTATTTACCGGCTTATCTTCCTTTGGCAGTCTGCATCCCAATCGGATTGGAGTGGCTTTGGGGGAAGGTGACCGTTCGTGTGCAACGAACGCGAACGGTTTTGTACCTGGCTTTATTGATATCCCTGGTGATCGTCCCTGTGGTTGCTTACCGCCTCGCTCCACTTGTTGTGGCTCAGGGACTATCCTATCGCGATTCACGTCATGTTCCTGGACCTAAGGGCGCACAGTACTTCTTGTGGCCACCGAAAAACGATTATTGGGATGCACGGCTTTTCGCTGAAGGTATTTTATCTGCGCTGCCAGCGGATGCTGTGCTTTTGGCGGACCCGATTTTAGCCAGTCCAGTTGCCTATGCGCAGATAATCGAAAACAGACGCCCTGATGTGGTCACTCGTTATTGTTGTTGGGATATCGAGTCTGTGTTGCTAGAGTTCGCCAATCGACCTATTGCACTTGCTGATATTGATCCGGCAATCTACCCCATTGATTGGTTGCAATCAAGATACAAACTTGAAGAAAGTGGACCGGTATATCTCTTGACACCCATTTTGCGCTCTGATTGAGACAAGTGTTACTTTAGCGATTTCCGGCGGTTGTTGGCAGTGGCCGGTTAACTTTGGATGATGATTGGGTTTGTGGGAGCGTAGGCAAATGGATAAAGGGTGTGATTGGAATCATCATATCGCTGTTGTTTGTGGGGCTAATGCCTATTTCCCACATTTGATGGAATCTAGGAGGTTCAGAATGAAAATGACTGGAGCATTGAGACGTGGTTTGGGTATCGTTGTACTGATATTGGTGTTGGTTGGGAGTGCTATTTCATTCCTGCCTGAGTTTTGGGATATAAGGGCTGTATTGGGCCAAGCTGCATTAGTTGAGCCAGATTCTCAATCTGGGTTGACCGCAGATAACACCATATATCTTCCTTTAGTCTTCCGTGATTATGGTCCACGAGCATCTCGCATTGGTTTTTGTAGCGCCAAAACGACGAATTATGCTGACGTCAGAAAGTTGTCGGCGGGTTGGTATCTGGATTTCGGTGTTAGATCTGCTCCACCGCGTCCTCTGGGTATGGAGCATGTGCAGGTCATCCGTATTCACCAACTGACCACCTGTTGGCCCCAACGCATGCGCGACCGTGTGAAGTGTCCATATGTGAATCCTTATGATTATGTTATCACCTCACCATCTTCTCTAACTGGAAACAAGGCTGAAAGTAAGGCGGAGATTGTGAGACTTGCCAGCGCAAACCCTGGTACTCTGTGGTTTATTGGAAATGAGATGGATCGCAGAGACTTTGATGGTGGTGGTCAAGATGAGATGTTGCCGGAGTACTATGCTGTTGTTTACCGTGAACTCTACAATCTGATCAAGACTGCGGATCCAACAGCAAAGATAGCTATTGGCGGAATTATCCAGGCAACGCCAGCTCGGATGGATTACCTAGATAGGGTCTGGCGCAGGTATACCACACTCTATGGCACCCCTATGCCTGTGGACGTGTGGAATGTGCACAATTTCATCTTCAAGGAACGGTGCAATGATTTTGGCGCCGATATGCCACCTGGTAACGATTATTGTGAGGGTACACTCTATGCTGACAGTGATCACAATAACATGGTAATATTTCGACATCAGATCCAGGTATTCCGTCAGTGGATGAAGGACCATAATCAGCAGCAGAAACCACTCATTGTTTCTGAGTACGGAATCGTCTACCGCCACGCCGATATGAATAATTTGAACCTTGTGCGCAGCTTTATGCTCAGCACCTTTGACTATTTCATGAACACGAAGGATTGCGCCTTAGGCTACTTCGAGGATCAGTGCCGTTTGGTGCAGCGCTGGGCATGGTATAGCCTTGATGATAACGGTCCCAGTTTCAACGATTACGCCTATTTGATTAACCCCAGCACTGGCGTTCTGACTCCTTTAGGGCAGGCGTTTGCGGAGTATGCCAAGGGGTACCTGGATGTGCGCTAGATAGCTAATTGTGCTTCTGCAGATCGGTAAAGAGAGATGGAATGAACCGCGACAGGGAGATTCCTGTCGCGGTTTGCGTGTGAGAGGGACCAGGATTTCTGGCTTTGTGACTTTTGTCCTATTGACCCAAAGCACTCTTGGGGTATAATTAAGGTAAGATTTGAGTTATATTCTGACTTATTTCCTGAGTGTGCGGAGGTGTTTCATGGAGCGGCGAGTTGGAGCTCGTTGGATAGTGGTTATAGCAGTCGTCTTGATGTTGCTGACGAATGCTGTGCCCTCTCTGGCGAAGGGGGCAAGCCCGGAGGTTGTGGCGACAGCTGGCGCTACAGAATGGTATGAGCCTCGCGGGTTAAACATCGTGGACCTGGTGGGCGCCGTGCCAGATTCCTATTTGACGGGCAGCATCATCTCCTACACTCCAGGTTATGGCATCGTGCGTTACCGCTCCGGTCAGAGGAACGGCGACACCGTGGTGATTACGGCGGATGTCTATCCTCGTTTCGTGGTGGACGGTGCCTGGAATGGTACGATGTTTGGTTGTTTAGGCCAACCTGCCCGGATTGATCAGTTAGGCACTGTGTCGCCGGCTTCGACGGTGCGGTTGTATAATGGCACGACTGAAGTTACACGTCAGGTGTCGTTTTATACTTATGTGCCTTCGGGCTTAAATAAGCCGATACGCAATCCGCGGCAATCGGAGTGGCAGAATCAGTATCGGTACTGGGAGACCGGTGTACTGACCTCGCGTTTCACCGCTGAGGACGCGCTGATTGTGCCGGGGAACATGGGTTGTGAAATCGTCATGTCGAACAGAAATTACCTGCATCTCACCGCAGTTTTCACCGTGAATTCTCCCGTTGCCATTAGCGTTGAGGTGCTGAGCACCGAGTCCTTAACTTTTCATTCTTACCTGGGTGTAGGTTACGCTGGTTTGCTGCAACCCCTGGTAAACCAGTTGAATGCCCGCTTTGGTGGTCGGCATGAGCGTTTCCAACTCCATATTCCAGCGGAGGCAGATTACCTGTGGTTGAACTTCCCGGCGATGCCGGTGGATAGTTACACACAGTTTCCGGGTAATCCGACTGCTAACGCGGGGCGTCCTGTTGGCGGTACCTATCGCATGGACACACCTCAGGGACTCTCGGTGGATCATGTCTCGAGCATGGGCTTGCCGCTGCGGGGGCACTGGAAGGATATGGACCTCGCCGGTGGCACGGTTTATCTGCCCTATATGGAGGGCGTTGACCTGGCAGCGCCGGAATACTTCGTACCCGCTGGAGTTGAATATAATCCGTGTATGATTCAGGGCAATTGCAGCGCCGCGTTGCTGGATGAGATTTACAACACTGCCATGAGCATGCAGGCGGTGTATCTGAAGGTTACCCGCACCGGCTGTGGACTGCAGCAGGTTTCGTTGCGCATGGTGGGTCCCTCGTGGCAACCAACCATGGCCGCTGGTGTCGTTGAAGGTGCAGAGCTCACTATGAATCTGGATATGAAGGCAATGGATGCTCTGGCGGAGCCTGAGGCTTTTTCAGCAACGGCAGCGGGTCCCTTTTCCTACTTTGTATATCTGCCTTTGGTGGCGCGGAATCTCTGTGAGGTGCCCCCGGATAGTACCTGTACGGATGGTCCTTGTGGTTGGCTCACTGGCGATGGGCGGATGGTGGATTTCGTTCCATAACCTGGATGACAGTGGATGTTCATAGCGCCCTGTGGAAGCGGGGCGCTATTATTTGTGACAGAGACATATGCAATCAGGTTGCGTTTTCTCGCATTTGTGTTACCTTAAGTCCCTGACTATTCCAATGTCTCATACATACATGTTGTTGAGATGAAGAACTGAGTATTTTGTGAGCACAGTTATTCGTTTTGAAAATATCTCCAAGTGTTTTGCGTTGCGCCAGCACCGCCCGCATTCATTTCAGGAAACCCTTATTCGTCTGGTCCCCTGGCGCCGCCAAGCGCCGACACCAACCGAAGAGTTCTGGGCTTTGCGTGATGTGAGTTTTGAAGTCGCGGATGGTGAGACGGTGGGCTTGATTGGTCCTAACGGTGTTGGCAAGAGCACGGTGCTGAAGCTAATCTCACGCATTTTGGAGCCTACCTCCGGGCGCATTGAAGTCAACGGGCGCGTAGGGGCGCTCCTTGAGCTGGGTGCGGGCTTTCACCCAGACCTTACCGGGCGTGAGAATGTTTACCTGAACGCTTCCATGATGGGCCTCAGTCGTCAGGAGGTGGACCGTCGCTTCGACGAAATTGTTGCCTTTTCCGAACTCGAGCCTTTCATTGACGTGCCGGTCAAGCACTATTCCTCCGGCATGTATGTGCGCTTGGGTTTTGCGGTGGCGGTGCACACCGACCCGGAGATTTTGCTGGTGGATGAGGTGCTGGCGGTGGGCGACGCGGCGTTTCAGCGGAAGTGCTATGAACGAATTGACCAGTTGCGCGCAGCCGGAGTCACTCTTCTTTTTGTTTCCCACAGCGCGGATACTGTGCGTTCGCTTTGCTCACGTGCACTCTGGTTAGATTCTGGAACGTTGGTAGCGGATGGTAGCGCCGAATCTGTGGTGCAGCAGTATACGATGCACAGTTTGGTGGCAGACGATGGTAGATTGAAGGCCGTGAGTGATTTACGTTGGGGAACTGGAAAGGTACAGATAACGCGAGTACAGATATTGGATGAATGTGAAAGGGAAACTCAATTGTTGGAGACTGGGAAGCCAATGACAATTGTGTTTTATTATGAAGCGAAGGAAAGGGTAGAGCGCCCAGTTTTTGGATTAGCAATTCATAGGAGTGATGGCATTCACATCACGGGTCCCAATACGAAGTTGTGCGGAGTGGAGCTGGCATCTATTGAAGGCGCGGGGAGTGTGCGGTATATTCAAGACTCATTTTCACTCCTGGAAGGTACTTATGTGGTTTCAGTGGCGGTAGTCAGTGATGATGACACAGAGATGTACGATTATCATGATCGTTTGTACCCGTTTAGGGTGCATGCAGC
>JAKJAC010000120.1:7510-12812 GCA_022707705.1 Chloroflexota bacterium | reverse complement strand
AGTGGCTTAGCGCTCTACCGTTTGTGATGAAAGCCCTGGCAGGGCTGCCTGCCGGGGCTTTTTCTTTAGCCGCTCACTTTGCGGTTGCACGATCTTGACCTGTTCTATCCAACAAAAGTCTGTCTGTCACGATAATTTCAAACTGCAGGAGTCTTTCCATGGATACTTTGCTGGAGCAAACCCGGGCGACCCGGGCGGCGTGTTTTCGGGATGAGTCTGCCCTGATGGCACAATTGGCACACGGACAGCATCCCACTGTGCTCTACATCGGTTGTGCGGATTCGCGCATCTTGCCTTCGCACATCCTTGATGCGCATCCCGGGACGGTGTTCACAACCCGCAATATCGCCAACATTGTGCCGCCCTACAAGGCGATGCAGAGGGGCGAGACGGCAGTAGGCGCGGTGCTGGAATATGCTGTTTTGCATCTCAAGGTACAGGATATTGTGTTGTGTGGGCACAGTGCTTGTGGTGGAATGCAGGCATTGGCGCACGGTCACGCCCTGGAACCGGGGTTGCAGGCGTGGTTGGCATACGCCTCGGAGGCTCAGGAGCATTTGCCTGCCGAATTAGAGGATGCGGCGCGGCTAGATGCTTTGATTGAAGCAAATGTGCTCTTGCAGCTTGAGCATCTGCGGAGCTACCCCTTCATTGCCGAGGCGGAGCGTGCGGGACGCCTGCGTTTGCACGGTTGGGTATATGATCTTGTGACTGAACAGGTTCGGGCGTACGAAGAGGCGGAGGAGTGTTTTATCCAGGAGCTTCCTTTTGATGTGTGATGAGACGCCTCAAGAGGATTCCTGCCCCGGTCAGCTGCCTGAAAAAACCCACGAGGTCCTGTATTGGAGACTATCCCAACACCGCAAGTTACTTGTGGTACTGAATGGTGTTGGGATTGTGTTGATGGGTCTGGCGGTGGGAACCTTTACTACCTGGGCGCGTCTATGGCATCCTTTAGCTTCTGGTAGCATAACCACTTCTCAAATGTTTCTGGCTTTGGTGATGCTGCCATTGACCCTGGTGTTGCATGAGCTGCTTCACGGGTTGGCGTTACAGTATTACGGTGCAAAGCCTACCTATGGCATCTTGTGGAAAGAGATGATGTTCTACGCGACTGCTGCGGGGCACGCTTTTCGCCGCAACACCTATCTGGTTATCGCACTCGCGCCGCTTGTCGGTCTGAGTGTGCTCGCGATGGCATTGCTGATTCTGCCTTTGCCGGCGTGGTTAGCGCTGCCGGTGGTGCTGTGTGCTGCTTTCAACGTTGGCAGTGCCGTGGGAGACCTTTGGCTCGTGCGGGTAGCATTGAGATACCCGCACTCAGCTTATATTGTGGATGAGAAGGATGGGCTGCGCGTGTTTTTGGCGATAGAAGGTTAGGCTATCACCATCGAGTGCTAGCACAGCGCCCCCGCAAATTCTGCGGGGGCGCTGCTTTTTCCAGGGCACACGGGGAGATTACTTGCTCTTGCGCAGGTAAACAAACCAGTAAATTGCTCCGACCATGACCGCGCCGCCGATGATGTTACCGATAGTGACTGGGATCAGATTCTTGATGAAGAAATTGCCCCAGGTGAGCGCGCCATAATCTGCAATCGTCTTTCCGGCGTCAACAAACGCCTTCAGTTGGAAAACATTCGGGTCGAATTGCTTGATGAACAGCCCTACGGGAATGAAATACATGTTGGCGATGCTGTGCTCGAAACCGGCAGCTACAAAGCCGGAGATGGGGAAGATGATGGAGAGGATTTTGTCGGTGGTGCTGCGGGCTGAGAAGCACAGCCAGACTGCCATACACACCATCGCGTTACACAGCATACCCAGGGCGACTGCCGGGACGAATTCAAGCGCAGATTTGGAATTTGCGATGTTGAGCGCCGTCAGACCCACTGCACCGCCGCCGAAAGTGTATTGCTTGCTGAAGAATACGAGGGCTGCGGTCGCCACGGAACCAACGAAGTTTCCGGCATAGACGATGCCCCAGTTGCGCAGCAGCTGCATGGTGCTGATCTTCTTGTTTGCCCATGCCATGATGATCAGGTTGTTGCCGGTGAAGAGTTCCGCTCCGCCAACGATCACCAGGATGAGCCCGAGACAGAAGACGAGACCGCCTAGAAGTCGTTGCACACCATAGGGTAGGGCAGCAGTCCCTGCGAGCACGGTGGTGCAGTAGATAGCACCCAAGCCAATGAACGCGCCTGCCAGAATTGCCAGGGCAAAGAGCTGCAGCGCGTCACCGGTCGCTTTTTTGACACCAACGCCTTCGGCTTTGGCTGCCATTTCTGCCGGGATAAATGCATCGAGCTTGATTTCTGGTACGGGTTGGGTGGGATTTGCCATTGATTTTCCTCCTATGAAATGATAAGTTACGGGAATATCCCTCTGTAATTATAGCAAATCGGATAAGTTGTCAAATGGTTGAACATCACACAAGTGATGGATACTATTCCCTGTTTGATTAAGATTATTACTGAATACCCTCTTAGTTGTTTGCAGAACTGCTTTTGGTTTAGCCTAATAAAATGTCGCATACCCTAAAACCTCACCTCGTGGTAAAATACCTTCGATTGGATGTTACTGCGAGACCAGCTGATGGTGTGCAGAGTTGAGCCAAAGCACTTTCTCTCTCTGCTGCTTTGCATGATAGTGATTTCCTTCGTGGGAGGATGGTTTGGATTTCAGCGGTATAGTACTGGCGGGAGGCGGCGGTACACGCATGGGCGTGGACAAACGTTTTCTGCCCTTGGGGGATAAACCCTTATTGTCATGGACGGTGGAGCGTTTGCGTCCGTTGGTGGACGAGATGCTGTTGGTGGCTTTGGATACAGCCCCTTTCGCCGACTGGAATGTGCGCGCCGTGACAGATCATTTCGCCGGTCAGGGTGTCTTGGCTGGAATGCATGCGGGACTCGCCGCCGCGCGTGGCGCATGGGCATTGGTGGTGGGAGGGGATATGCCGTTGCTCAGCCCGGCTCTTGTGACGGCTATGTTGCAGCTCACTTCCGCAGCTGACGTGGACATCATCGTGCCAGAGTGGCATGGCGAGCTGGAGCCGCTGCACGCACTCTATCGCACGGCGACCTGCGCTCCCGCTGCCGAGGCTGTTTTGCGCGCAGGGAAGCGCCGGATTGTGGCTTTTTATCCCCAGGTGCGCGTGCAGGTGTTCCCTCACGCTGAGATTGCGCGTTGGGACCCAGAGGGGCTATCCTTTTTCAATGTGAATACCCCTGAAGACTGGGTTGCTGCCGGGCGTTATCTAGGATTGCCCCAGGATGCGCCAGGGATGGGTGTAAATGCGGATCTGCCCGCTGCGGACGTAACCTGCGATGGTGATGCCCCAGGTCCCCGCGAGTGCCGTTGCCAGGGATGAGGGTGCGGTCATACTGCCCACAATGGGCGTGCGCAACCAGGCTGCTTTGCTCATCATCTCTGAGGAAATGCGCCCGGTGGTGAACAGGAGCATCCCATCGGGGTTGATGTTTTGTATCAGGCATAGTCCCAGCAATTTGTCCAGGGTGTTATGCCGACCGATGTCTTCTGCGAGCGCCAGCAGTTCTCCTTCTGGGGTGAAAAGCCCGCTGGCGTGAACGCCTCGCGTTTCGTGGTACATGAAAGCTGCATCCTGCAGCTTCTGACGCATCTCGATGAGCAATTCCGGTGTGACCTGTACCGGGTGCTGCAATACCTCGGGTGGTTCGCGCAGCTCCCCCAGAATCACGCCGGAGCCACAACCTGAAGTCCGCATCCACGGCGCAGGCAGGGCTTCCACGTCATGATCCAGCCACACATCGGCGCAGATATTATACTGGGTGGCGGCGGTATTATCCGTGGGGCGATGGCTGAAGTGTAACACGCGTACTTCAGCTGCGGTGCGGATCAATCCGGCATAGTGGAGGAATCCCAGCACCAGGGCTTCTCGTTGTGTGGGCGAGGCAGCAATGCTGATCAACTGGGAACCGTTAATCTGAATGCAGAGGGGGGCCTCTTCAGGCAGGGTTGCAGATTCCGTAACGACTCCCTGAGGAGTCCAAAGGACACTTTTGCGTTCGTCAGAATTTGTCATTATTTGGTCATCTACCGTTAGAATTGACGGGCGCTTCAAGTCAAACAGGCGCTGTGTATTGCGGTCACCTGGCAGATGCATCATCGCTTTGCCTTCGGACGATATCTCACTCCTGACTTGGGCGCCACTAACATGATCACTATCATACTGGCAACAGGGCGAAGGTCAATCGCGAAGGCACTCTTCGGTGCATAAACAGGCTCCATGTCGAGCGGAAGAGCGCTAAACAGGTGTTGTGCACCGTGAATTTGACATCTGGACGGAATCGAATACGGTAACTCTATGCATGAACTGCCTGTAACCGAAGAAATCGTGCGCATCGCCACAGAACACGCTGGTAGCAAGCGCATCACTGCCATCTATCTGGTGATTGGTGAGCTGACCAGCTTCATCGACGATGCTGTTCAGTTCTATTTCGACTTAATTGCCCCTGGCACCCCCGCAGAGGGCGCCACACTGAATTTCAGACGGGTGCCCGTTCGTTTCCGTTGCCGTAACTGCGCTGCGGAATTCGCACCGGTGAAGCACGAGTGGCATTGCCCTGCTTGTGGGGCTTTGGGGGGCGAGGTAATTGCGGGCAAAGAGTTTTATGTCGAGAGTATTGAAGTTGACATGTAGGGCGTGATACACAATCTGTGTAAGCAGGAGCAGGCGAAATGTGCGATACTTGTGGGTGTGAACAAACTGGCGCTACCCCAAAGCCGGTGGAGCCTCAACGGATTCCTGTGGTGCAGAAAATTCTCAGTGCCAACGACCAGGCGGCGCTTGAGAATCGTGAGCATTTGAAGTCACACGGAATCACTGCCTTCAATCTCATGTCCTCACCGGGTGCGGGGAAGACCACGCTACTGCTGGCGACCATTGCGGCACTGCGTGAGAAGACCCGCGTGGGCGTTATTGAAGGGGATAGTATCCCCTTCAATAACGCCCACGCGGGTCTTCTCACGCAGTTATTGAAGGGGATACCGCTTCGCAGGTAGATGCAGAGATCATCGCTGCGACAAGGACGCCTGTAGTGCAGATTAATACGGGAGGGGGGTGTCACCTCGACGCGCCGATGGTGCACAGCGCGCTCCACGCGCTTCCATTGGATGCATTGGATGTGCTCTTCATCGAGAACGTGGGGAATCTTATCTGCCCGGTTGCCTTCGACCTGGGTCAGAACTACAAAGTAGCCTTGCTCAGCGTTCCTGAAGGGCATGACAAGCCTTACAAATACCCTGCCATCTTTGAGGCGGT
>JAKJAC010000120.1:0-7500 GCA_022707705.1 Chloroflexota bacterium | reverse complement strand
ACGAAAGCTGACCTCATGCCGTATCTTGACTTCGATCTGGAGAAGTTCAGGAACCTGGTGCGTGGGCTTAATGCCACCGCGCCTGTGATCGCGCTTTCGGCAAAGACCGGCGCGGGTATGGCGGATTGGCTCGCCTGGTTGGGAGAACGATTGAATGGATGGGACTGAACCATCAGTTTCGCACGGTGCCTGTTGAAAACGTGAATACGGTTGCGTTTCGAATTGCAATCACTGGCGTCGTCCAGGGTGTGGGATTTCGTCCCTTTGTTTACAACCTGGCGCAACGCTTGAATGTGCGCGGTTGGGTGTTGAATCATTCCGGTGGCGTGGATATCGAAGCGGAGAGCGCGCCAGAGGCGCTTGCAGCGTTTATCGCTGCGTTGCGCGCTGAAGCGCCGCCTCTGGCGCATATCGCTTCGCTGGAAACCACCCCTGTTTCGCCCAACGGCTATACTCGTTTCGAGATTCGGCATTCTGAGGCGCAGACGGGGCGTTTCATGCTTATCTCGCCGGATGTCGCCACCTGTCCTGAGTGTTTGCGCGAGCTCCTCGACCCTGCCGACCGGCGCTATCGCTATCCATTCATCAACTGCACCAACTGTGGACCGCGCTTCACCATCATTGAGGACATTCCCTACGACCGTTCCAGCACGACGATGTGCGTCTTTCCACTCTGTGATGCCTGTCGCGCCGAGTACGAAAACCCCGCCGACCGGCGCTTTCACGCGCAGCCCAACGCTTGCCCGGTTTGTGGTCCCCAAATCTGGCTCAGCGAGTCTGCGGGATATCCAGAGGGCGAAACAGCAGCGGGTGAGAGCGGCGCTGAATGCGCTTCACGGAACATGGAACCCGTTTCCCCAACCGAGGAAACGCTCCGGCGCGCCAGGGAACTGCTGCTGAGCGGGGGTATTCTCGCCATCAAAGGGCTGGGCGGCTTTCAGCTGGCTTGCGATGCGACGAATGCTGAGGCGGTGCAGCGTCTGCGCGCGCGCAAGCGCCGCCCTCACAAGCCCTTCGCGGTGATGGTGACCACGCTTGCGGACGCTCGCGTTGCGTGTGAGGTCTCGCCCGTCGAGGCGGAATTGCTTACCTCACCTCAAGCGCCTATCGTTTTGCTTCGACGTCTTCCTGCCACACCTGACGGAACAACCATTGCGGATACGATTGCCCCTCATCAGCATACTCTGGGCTTGATGTTGCCCTATACGCCGCTGCATCATCTGCTTCTGCGCGATGTGGGACGTCCGCTGGTGATGACCAGCGGCAACCTGAGCGAGGAACCTATTGCCAAAGACAATGCCGAAGCGCTGGAGCGACTTTCCAGTATTGCGGATGCTTTTCTGTTCCATAATCGCGATATCTATGCGCGCTACGACGATTCCGTGGTTCGACTGAGCCTGTTGGCGGGGGCGGGTGTGGGTAAAAGCCCGAACGGACACGAGAGCGTTGAGGCGGAGCCTGCGCTGCAGATGCTCCGTCGCGCGCGCGGTTACGCACCCTCTCCCATCACCCTACCTTTCGAGGTGGGGCAGGTGTTCGCTGCCGGACCCTTGCTCAAGAACACGTTCACATTCACCCGCGACCAATACGCCTTTGTAAGTCAGCACATCGGCGACCTGGAGAACCTTGAGACCCTGAAGCATTACGAAGCCGCGCTGGCAACTTATCTGCATCTGTTTCGCATTGAGCCAGAGCGGGTAGTATGTGACTTGCATCCGGACATTCTGAGCACCCGCTTTGCGGTAGAATTTTCCCGCGCGAACGGGTTGCCGGCGCCACTGCGCGTGCAGCATCACCGGGCGCATATCGCCGCGTGTCTGGCAGATAACGGTTGGTCGCGCGCGCGTGGTCCCGTCATCGGTGTGGCGCTGGATGGCACGGGTTACGGTGACGACGGGACAATCTGGGGCGGGGAATGGTTTGTGGGCGACTATGATGGCATGCGCCGTGCTGTACACCTGGAGCCGTTGCCCCTTCCCGGCGGCGACGCGGCAACCCGCCAACCGTGGCGGATTGCATTGGCTTACCTCAATGCTCTGGTGGAACCCGAGGATTTCCCTGCTGAAGTCTGTTTCGCGGGGCTGTGCCCCGGTGATGCGGGCTTGATCCGGCAGCAGATTGCAAGGGGGCTGAACGTCCCGCAGACGTCCTCGATGGGACGGCTTTTCGATGCAGTGAGCGCTTTGCTCGGTGTGTGTAGCGAGGTTAGCTACGAAGCCCAGGCCGCCATTGAGTTGGAGCAGCTGGCGTTGCTCGCTCAGGATTGGCGTCCTTATCCGTTTGCCATTGAGGCGGATGTGGTGCGATTGGCGCCACTGTTTTATGCGCTGTTGGAGTCGTTGGAGCGTGGCGCGGTCATTCCCGATATGGCAGCGCGTTTTCATGCCACTATTGCGCGTATGGTGCTGGAGGTCTGCCTTCGTTTGCGAGAGGAGACCGGTTTGCTGCCGGTTGCTTTGAGTGGCGGTGTCTTTCAGAATGCCTTGCTCCTGGATTTGACTGTGCCTGCACTGCAAGATGCTGGCTTTGAGGTGCTGCTTCACCATCAAGTGCCCTGCAACGATGGCGGCGTTTCCTTGGGTCAGTGCGTTTATCGCCCTCTTTCTGCTCTATGAAACCCATGCCCTATTCTCGCCTTATTGCTTTTTCGCTTTTTCGAAGGAGTGACTATGTGTCTGGCTATTCCAGTTCAGATTCAATCTATTGACTCTTCTCGCAACGCGGTAGTTGAACTCGGCGGTGTGACGCGCCAAATCAGTTTGATTATGACGCCGGATGCGGAAGTGGGGGATTATGTTCTGGTGCATACCGGTTATGCTATCAGCGTGCTTTCGGAAGAAGAAGCGCTGGCGTCGCTCGAAGCCTTCGCGGAATTTGCGCGCATTCAGGCGCAACTGGAGCTGGAACAAGAGTTATGAGCGAAATCACCCTGGCGTTTGCATCCATTATCTGTTGGCTCCTACTTATTGATGACCGGCATGAAATACGTTGATGACTTTCGCGACCCCGCGCTAGCCCGCGTGCTGGTGGAGCAGATTCACCGCGAGGCGGCGCGCCCCATCCGTGTGATGGAGTTCTGCGGCGGACACACGCACGCGATTTTCCGTTTTGGCTTGCGGGAGCTGCTTGCCGGCGCGGTAGAACTCCGCTCAGGACCTGGTTGCCCGGTTTGCGTGACTGCTGCCACGGACCTGGATCACGCCATTGCGCTCGCGGATGCGCCCGGGGTGCTCCTTGCCACCTTCGGCGATATGATGCGCGTGCCGGGCAGTCGAGGAGACCTGCAATCTGCGCGTGCGCGTGGCGCTGATGTACGGATTGTCTACTCGCCGGCGGATGCGGTGACGTTGGCTCGAGAAAATCCGCAACGCGAGGTGATTTTCCTCGGTGTGGGCTTCGAAACCACTGCTCCGGGTATTGCTGCTGCGTTGTTGCAGGCTGAGGCGGAATGCATTCCCAATTTCAGCATGCTGAGTCTGCACAAGCTCACACCGCCTGCAACTCGCGCCATTCTCGATGCGGGTCAGGTTGCGCTCGATGGCATCCTCGGACCTGGGCACGTCAGCGCCATTATTGGGATTGCAGCATGGGAGTTCTTGCCCCGCGATTACGGTATGCCGGTGGCAGTTTCAGGTTTTGAGCCGCTGGATTTGCTCAGCGCGATAGCAGCGCTGGTGCGCGCCGTTGCCCGAGGCGAACCGGCGGTCATCAACACTTATGCTCGCAGCGTCAAATCGCAGGGGAATCCTGTGGCACAGAACCTGTTGGCGCGTGTCTTTGAAGTAGGGGCGGCAGAATGGCGTGGCTTTGGCCGCATTCCTGCAAGCGGTCTGAACCTGCGGGCTGAGTTTTCCCACCGTGACGCTGCGCGGCGTTTCTCTACCCCCAGTGTACCGGCGCACGATCCCCCTGGATGCCGCTGTGGCGATGTGCTGCGCGGCGTCATTGAGCCGCCGGCATGTGCACTCTACGGGCGCGTCTGCACGCCGCGCCATCCCCTTGGACCGTGCATGGTCAGTGCAGAAGGTGCCTGTGCCGCGTACTATCATTATGGAGAAGCTCTGCCGGGCTGAGATGAGGAGAAGATCAATGGATACGGCGATATCGCAGAACGCATCACAACAGGCTTGCTCTATCTGCTCGCAATTGGCTGACCGGGAAACCGCCTTTCAGAAATTCGGCTGGGAGGAAAACAACAGCTATTTGCCGGCAGCGGCGGAGGCTTTGACGATTGTCCGCGATTTCAAGCCTTACAGTAGCCGCAAGCTGCAATTGCGTCGTTGCCCGGAATGTGGTACTCACTACCTTTACAGCAGCGACTATGAGTACCTGGTGAACGGCAGTGAGGATGAGGAGACTCTGGAGCGCCTCACTACGGAACGGGCGGCTGAAGTTCTACAGTCTCCCGCGCCGGATGGGGCGTGATGCCAGGTGAAAGGTAGTGTCGGTGCTATGAACCACTCTGAATTCAGTTCCGAGACGATTGTTCTCGCGCATGGCAGCGGCGGTCTGCTCACGCATGAGTTGCTTCGCGAGGTGTTCCTCAGACGCTTCGATAATGCCGTGCTCGCCGGGATGGACGATGCGGCAAAACTTCCCCCGCTTCCACCCGGGCAGCTGGCGCTGACGACCGATTCCTATGTGGTGCAACCGCTTTTCTTCCCCGGCGGTGATATTGGCAAACTGGCAGTCTGCGGCACGGTGAACGATCTGGCAGTGACTGGCGCGAAACCGTTGTATCTCAGCTGCGGCTTCATCATTGAAGAGGGCTTGCCGCTGGAAACCTTGGAGCGCGTGGTTGATTCAATGGCAGACACGGCGCGGATTGCGGGCGTGCAAATCGTCACCGGTGATACCAAGGTCGTGGAGCATGGCGCCGCTGATGGCATTTTCATCAACACGACGGGTGTCGGTGTGATTGCTCCTGGCGTGGACCTTGCCCCGGCGCGGATGCGCCCTGGCGATGCGATGTTGGTCAACGGTCCGGTGGGGGATCATGGTGTTGCTGTGATGCTGGCACGCGAGGGGTTGAATATCCACGCCGATGTGGTGAGCGACTGTGCGCCGCTCAATGCGCTCATTGCTTCGGTGCTGGAAACTGCTTCCGGCAGTTCCGGTGGTAGCGTAGGGGTGCGGTGTATGCGGGATGCGACGCGCGGCGGTTTGGCGACAGTCCTCTGCGAATGGGCTGAGTCTGGTCTGGGCATCGAGATTGAGGAACGCGCCGTACCGGTGCGTGAAGCGGTCCGCGCCGTGAGCGAATTCCTGGGTCTTGATCCGCTTTACAGCGCCAACGAGGGGACGATGGTGTTGGTGGTTGCGCCGGAGCTGGCGGAAACGGCGTTGGCAACGTTACGGGCACATCCTCTGGGGCAACATGCCGCCATCATTGGGCACGTCACTGCCGAACATCCCGGGCGGGTGGTCTTGCGCACCCCCTATGGTGCACGTCGTATCGTGCAGATGCTTGCCGGTGCGCAACTGCCGCGTATCTGCTGAGATGGGGCAATTGGCATTTTCTCAATTTGGAGTATGATAACGCTCGTGCGTCAGGTTTGACGTTCATATCCATTACTGAGGGAGGTTATCATGGCTTACCGGATTTCTGATGCCTGTATCGCTTGCGGCGCTTGCGCTGCTGAATGCCCCGTAGAGTGCATTTCCCAGGGACCCACGATTTACGTCATTGACGAGAGCCAGTGCATTGATTGTGGCTCCTGCGCCAATGTGTGCCCTGTGGACGCCCCGCAACAGCAATAGCTCTCGATCCTTATTGGATGCGATTAACCGGCGACCGCCTCAAGAAACTCTTGGGGCGGTCGTTTTTGATTGACGGCTATAGCCATCTCCTGGGTCATAGTGCTCGCGAGGAGAATGATAATGTCCTGCTACGCTCCTTGCCAGTGTTGCCGGGTCGCGATGAGAGTCCGGGTGAAGGTCTCTGGTGCGGTCATTGCTTCATCCAGCACCAGGTAATTTCGCCCTTCTGCGTGGCTCGTCATGCCGGCGTGCCGCCCTTGTGCATCCAGGATCAGAACATTCATGCCGGAGAGATAGGGACCTCCAAGGGTATCGAGATCTTCCATAACACGCCGCCCTGCTTCTTCTGGCGAAGCTCCTTGTTGCAGGTGCAGGATAGCGCTGCGCGCGGTGCCGGCGCGAATCGCCATTTCTCCCATACCGGTGCAGGTTGCTGCGCCATAGCGACTATCCGCGTAATTCCCTGCCCCGATAATGGGCGAATCCCCCAGACGTCCCGGATATTTCGCAAACCAACCGCTCGTGCTGACGCCGGAAGCCAGATTCCCTATGCTATCCATCGCGATGAAATTGGTTGTGCCGCCTGAGCGTTGGGGGTCGGAACTGAGCTGCACCCAGCGCCAGAGGTCGCGACGCTCGGGCAGCTCTGCAAGGGTGGGGGCATCCATTACTCGTAGTAGCTTCTCGCGCCAGGCAGCTGCAGCTGCTTCGGTGAGCATCTCGCGCTCTTCAAAACCCATTTCCCGCGCAAAGCGCTCCGCGCCTTCACCGACCAACAACACGTGGGGCAGTTTCTCCAGCACGGCGCGGGCAATGGAAATGGGATGCGCGAAGCCCTTGATTGCCCCTACCGCGCCGGACATACGTGTGCTCCCATCCATGAGGCTGGCATCCAGTTCCACCGCTCCCAAGAGGTTGGGATAGCCTCCCAATCCCACTGAGTGATCCTCCGCATTGGCTTCGACAAGCCGGATGCCGGCTTCGACGGCATCTAAAGCCGAACCTCTCGCTTTGAGTACCTCCATCGCTGTGGTTATACCGACTTTGCCATTTTCACTGCAAATAATCATCATGGTTAGAACAACTCCCGTCCTTTGAGTTCAGGGTGTTTCTCCAGGAATTTGAGTAGGCTGGCTTTTGTGGCTTCCCATTGCTCCAGCGCCATGCTGGCATGTGGGCTATTCTCGCCGTGGGTGGCGCAGGCAGTCTCGTAGGCGTTTTCTGTTTGCACAAACTGATCCCGCAACTGTTCTAGTTTCTTCTCGTTTTGGGCGAGCATACTGTTGAGCGTCGTAGCCACTACAGCGATGATGGGCTTGCCGTCCCCGTCCAGGCGGGGTTCGAGATAGCCTTCGATAATCAGGTCGGATTTGTCATCGGCACTGGCGCGCCCACGGTTGTATTGCCGCTCGTTGCATTGGACGGTGTAGGTACTGGCTTTGAATAACGGCAGCCCTTTGGGGGCAGTGCTGGAGGCTGGACCTGTGACGATGTGGAAGCTGTGTCAATTTACGCCCGACAATGTACCACCAATTTACGGCCATAATGTACCACTTTTCAACGTGCCGTCGCTGTCCAGACACTGCACTTTAACAACATTCTGAGCCTTACCCAGTAGGTTCGCGGGGCACCTCCTGTTCCAGGCGCTGCCTGCCTTGTGCCCGGTAGCTGCTGCCGGTGATGAGTAGCACTTCCGCGCGATGCGCCAGGCGATCCAAGCCCGCAGAAGCCAGGAGGGGA
>JAKJAC010000011.1:38749-45889 GCA_022707705.1 Chloroflexota bacterium | reverse complement strand
TGCGCCTCGCGCTGTTCTCCCTGAGGTGTGGCAATGTGATAATGCGCTACGATTTCCTCAGGTATCTCGAAAGCCGCCTCGCTCGACCAGCCCAGAGCGAGGCGTGTCACACGCACTTCCTCGGCGCCGAGCGGTTGCCCATCGGCGAGTGGGCTATCCTGCTTGTTGGGGCTTCCATAAGCGAGGTGCGTCCGGCAGATGAGCAGCTGTGGCTTCCCGCGCGCCTGTCGCGCGTTGAGGAGCGCGACATCAATCGCGTTGAAATCATGCCCATCCAGCATTTGCACATCCCAACCATAAGCCGCGAAGCGCCCCGCCGTATCCTCCGTGAGAACCGCTTCGACGGGACCGTCGCGGGTGATGCCTGAGGCATTGCAGAGACAGATGAGCGCTTCGAGTCCCAGATGCCCCACGAGAGACGCCGCTTCGTGGCTGAGCCCTTCCTGCAACTCCGTTTCGGAGACCATCACGTAGATGGCGTGGTCGAAGAGCGGGTAACCGGGGCGGTTGAAGTGCAGCGCCATGTGCGTGCGGGCAATCGCCATACCCACAGCATTCGCGAAGCCCTGACCCGGCAGACCCGTAGTGGTTTCAATACCCAGGTCAGGCGCATAAACCGGGTGGCCCGGGGTTGGGCTTTCCCATTGCCGGAACTGTCGCAGGTTCTCCATAAACAGCGGATACCCTGTGAGGTGCAGCAGGCTGTAGAGCAGCGGCGCTGCATTCCCGGCAGAGAGCACAAAGCGGTCACGGTTGTGCCAGCGTGGATTGTGGGGATTGTGGCTCAGGTGGCGCATCCAGAGCACGTAAGCCACGTCTGCGAGCGCCATCGCGGTGCTCGCGTCACCGGCGCCTGCTTCTTCCACGGCATCCATCGCAAGGATGCGTAGCGCGTTGATACTGAGTTGGTCAAGGTGTGTCTTAGGCATATTTCAGCTTGCTGTTGGGCACCATGTGTTCCACCCTCGACCTGTTCATGGAGCGTAAGCTTCTGTCAGCGCGCGCAGGGCTACGGTCACGCGGCGCGGCGCCTCGGTGAGCAGGTGCGCATCCTCCCAACGCTGCGCCAACCGCGCCAGTTCGCGCTGCGAAATCCGGTCGCCGAACGCCGTATGCAGGGCTTTGAGCTCGAAACGCCCATTGAGGGCATCCAGTGCGTGGCGCACCAGCTCGCATTCCAGCGCATTGAGCTGCGGAAACGCGGCAGGCGCGTGAATCTGCGGGTCGATGATTGCCGCCTGCAGCATGCTCAGCCAGGCAATCGCATCCTCGATGAGATGCCCCATCTGGAAGTAAAGCCGGTTCGCCCATTCCGCTTCACCTTCCATGTCGTGGATGAAGGGTGGGGAGGAAACCAGCGTGCCATACGCGGCGAAAGGAAACCGCGCGGCATTGAAGAGACCCGTGCGCGGTGTGGTTGCTTCCGCTTCCAATACATCCCAGCGCTGCTCGGTCACGCTGTAATCGAGCGCAAAGGTCACGAGCACACCCCCGGAAAGCCGCCAGTACCAGCATGCCCCGATACGCCCTTGATAGCCCGGCGCGCGGTCACTGATGGTTTCCATGAGGCGGTCCATCAACGCTAAAGCCTGGTAAGAAGGATTGTTCTGTCTCATCGGATTCTGGATTCCTGTTTCACTCTGTCTCAGTATCGGAAGCGGCGACCTCTGCCGCAAGGCTATGCGCCAGCGCCAGCTCCTCTTCGCGGGTCTCGATTTCGCCGTTGAGGCGGGCAATGCGCGCCGTATCCAGGATTTGCCGGAACAGCGGACCGGGCGCCAACCCCAGGTCTTTGAGATCGCTGCCGGTGAGCAGCGGTTGGACGTGCCGCCAGGCGGTCCAATAGCGGTAGAGCTTGCCTTTCACGTCCTCGTCTTCAGCCAGCAACCAGCCCGCCGCCAGCAGCGGCGAGGGCAGCGTTTCCAGGCGCGCCACAATATCACCCGGACGGTCGAGGGTGGGCAGCGCTTGCAGCAGCGCCCGCAGCTCATCTAGTTGGAGCAGGGCGTCGGTCAGCCGTCGCGGCATCATCAGGCGCGCGGCAATGCGCTCGCGCGCCGCAGTGCTCACCTCGTAGAGGAACAGCGCCCAGTGCAGGCGCACGAGAGCCTCTTCATCCAGCTTCCAGAACCGGCGATCCAGTGTCTGGCGTAGCCGGGTGAAAATGCCGTGGACGCGGGCATCGCTTGCCAGGGCTGGATCGATTTGTTGCAGCACTTTCAACGCTTGCAGGCGTTCCAATGCGGCTTCCGGGCGCGCCTCGTTGAAGAGCAACTCCATCTCGTGGCGGATGCGCCCCCCCGTGACCCGGTCGAGCAGCGGCAGCGCCTCGGCGATGAGCGACTCGCTGCGCGGATCCAGGTGGAAGTCCAACCGCGCCTCGAAACGCGCCGCCCGCAGAATGCGCGTAGGATCTTCCACGAAACTGAGGCTGTGCAGCACACGGATGGTACCCGCTTCGAGATCGGCTTGACCTCCGTAGAAGTCCAGCAGCTGTCCCCAATGCTCGGGGCTTAAGCGGATTGCCAGAGTGTTGATGGTAAAGTCGCGCCGGTGTAGGTCCTGCTTGATGGAGCTCCAGGCGACGGTTGGCAGCGCGGTAGGGCTGCTGTAGAACTCTGTGCGCGCGGTCACGAAATCTATGAATTCGGGCAGGTGTTGCAGCTGCTTCTCGGGCAAATTTGGGGCGATGTGCCGCCAAACGCCGGCATCGAGCAGCCATTTGGCGGTCCCAAAGCGGTTGTGAGCGCGAATCTCCCCGCCCAGACTGTCGATGAGGCTCCGGCACAGCGCCACCGCGTCGCCCTCGACGACCAGGTCCACGTCGAAAATCGTCTCCTCGAGCAGCAAATCCCGCACGATTCCGCCCACAAAATAGAGCTGCTCATCTCGCACGGCAGCCCTTTCACCGATGTGCCGGATGAGCGCGAGCAGGGGCGCCGGGAAGGCCCTGTCCATGCGCTGCGCAGTTTCCTGGCGCCTGGCTTCGTTTTCGGTGGGCGGCAGGCGGATGAGGTCCGTACGGGTGACCACTCCCATGAGCCGTCCCTCTTTCACCACGGGAATCTGCCCCCAGCCCTTCTCGATCATCAGCGTGCGCACACGCTCGATCGAATCCTCTGGGTCCACCTGCACCTGACCGGCATCCATGATGCGGTTGACCGCCTGATTCCCCCAATTATGCTGCATAGCGCGATCCACAGCGTTGCGCGTTACCAACCCCATCACGGCGCCGTCGCCATCCACGACCGGAAAACCCTCATGCCCGGTGTGGAGCATCCGTTGGCGCACATCCTGAATGAGGTCTTGGGAGCTGACGGTACGAACGCTGAACGACATCAAATCCTGGACCCGGTGGCGAGGGCGGATGAATTGGGGCAGGGCGTCGCGCAATTCCTGCATCACCTTGATGGCGGATTGGTCGCGGAGCAGCGCTGCCGCGGCGCGACTGTGCCCGCGCCCCCCGAAATATTGCGCGACGTCATCCACATTGATATCGTCCGTGGTGCTGCGGGCAACCATCTGCGTGGAATTATCGAGCCCGACCAGCACAAAGAGCGCGGAGGGTTCGAGCAAATCGCGCAGTTTGTGCGCCAGGGTGGAGATTTCCTCATCCAGGTTGGGAGGCGCCTGTGCCCAGGTGAGCACGATGGAATGCCCGCCGATTTGCAGGGTCTCGACGTGCGCCAGCAGCGCCTCGTAGAGCAGATGCTGCTCCGAGGTGAGCGGGTGGTGCAGAAACTGGTTGGCGATATCGAGGCTCGCGCCGTGATCCAGTAACCACCCTGCCGCGCGCAGGTCGCGCGCCGTCGTAGAGGCATAGGTGAGGCTGCCCGTGTCCTCATAGATACCGGCGAGCATCAGCGTCGCCTCGATGGGGCTGATGGGAATCAGGCGGGCAGAGAGGGTTTCCACCAGCAAAGTGGTGGTCGCGCCCAGCAAATCGCCGCGGAAAGCCCATCCGGGCGGCGTCACCTCAGGCGGCGCGTGATGGTCAATGACCAACACCTCTTGCATCTCGGGTCCCATGCCGCGCACCGAAGTCAGCCCTTGCGTATCCACCAGAATCGCCTTCCGAATGTGCCGTCCTCGCGGTAGCTCCTGCGGCGAGATGAAGGGCAGCTCCGCCCGGTAGAGCGCCAGAAAAGCCTGCACATTGCGGTTGACGCGGCGTGGCAGCACCGCCTGCGCCGCCGGGTACAGCTTGTGTGCCCCCAGCAGGCTGGCGATGGCGTCGAAATCGGCGTTCTCGTGCGTGAGAATCACTTGCATGGGTCTTCATTCAGCGCCCGGAGGCTGCTTTGCCTGTCGCGGCGAGCCTGCGGCGCATCTTATCGAGTGCGGCATCGAGCGCGGTCGTCAGGTCTACTTCACTGATTACCGCGACACTGAGCAGGGAGAAAGTCACATCGCCGAGCTCCTCGCGCCACGCCTCCGTCACGGCGAACGGCGCGCGCCCGTACTCCGAGGCGGTCAGAGCAGCCTTTGCCAGCTCGCCCACCTCCGAGACCAGGTCGAGCAGACGCACTTCCAGCGGCGCCTGCAGCTCATGGGCGGCGAGAAAATCCGCCACACGGCGTTGTGCCTCCAGCAAATTTTGTTCCATCTTACTCATAAGGATCGCCTGCCACCGCAGGCGGCGGCAGGCGATCACTGCACAGATCGAAGCGCTACCTCGCGCTACGCCTTTCAGGCGGCGGGTTTCTCGAAGTCCTCGTCCTCATCCTCGAAGTCTTCTTCCTCGAAGTCTTCGTCGTCAAAGTCGCCCTCGAACTCACCCTCTTCCCCGAACAGCGCATCCACAACCGTCGTCAGAATCGGTCCTGCCTGGTCAATGATGGTCGCCTCGTAAATCCAATCGCCATCATCGAAGCCCACGACCATGATAGCCAACCCCTCAAGCTTGCTCAGATCCAGTTCGCCGCTCTCCGGGCTGCGCTTTTCCTGCGCCTGAACCTTAGTGAGTCGCACAGCGCCAGCCGGGGCATAGTCGGGCAAGAGCATCTCAAAGGCGCCTTCGCGCACTATTCCCAGAAACTGCTCGAGAATCTCTTCTTCCATGACCTAACTCCTTTTCTGTTGATATGACGTCTTGACCTTCGGCCTCAAAGCCGGGGTATCTGGATACAGCTCCCATTGAAGCTCCATCCAGACCTGCATGTCACTACATTCCCATTGTACACCATCTACGCCACAATGGTAGGGCCTGCGGCAGCGATTCCCAATATGAAACCTTTGCCTTAACTGTTCAGCGTTCCCCCGCTTGCACCAAGCAGAGGGACCAAAGCCGCGATGGCGAGTTGCACCTGGCGGTGGCAGGCATGTCACCTTGCGGTGACATGCTTGCCGATGGAAAGCCAGACCTGCACCAGGTGTGACCGCCCGGCACACCCAAGCTCTCTGCCCCCGGCGCCCGTTGCTGCTTTCGGTGTGTTTCAGTGTTTTTCGGTGATTTTCGGTGTTCGGTTGGGCGGTTTTTCGAACACCGAAATCACCGATTTCACCGAAGAGTCTGGAGCCCGAAACTGGCGCCCGGCGCTGGAAATCTGAAGCGTTACGGTCCGACAGCGTCTTGACACGGTCTCATGTTTGACCGTTTGTAAAAAATTTGCGAAAATTATAAGATTGTGACTTTTATTTTTCAAGCACAAAGACCGGTTGTTGAAATTTTAGAAAACAGACAGGCTGGTAATGGGAATCTGAGCAGTTACCTGCGCGGCTGAAGTTGCGACAAGCCCGGGTGGGATTATAATAACTTCTACTCTATATTTCGAAGGAGTTCAACATGAGTGCTATTTCTACAGGCACCAGGATTGTTGCCGGCACCCCCATCGAAGCCGGTGGGCGGCGTTTTTTGCCATCGGTGATGGTAACCACGCTTGAGAACAATGCTGCTGGCGGTATCTTTCAGGTCAGACGTATGCGCC
The DNA here is from genome assembly GCA_022707705.1 of Chloroflexota bacterium. GTDB lineage: Bacteria > Chloroflexota > Anaerolineae > B4-G1 > SLSP01 > JAAZNO01. The sequence goes on along the minus strand of JAKJAC010000011.1, from coordinate 39,962 downwards.
CACTGTCAGTGGTAGAAGAGAGCGCAGCAGGCAAACGTTGGCACAATATTCCCGATGTAACTCAGAATATGCTTAGCCAGATGGCTGCTGCTGCCCTGGTTGTAGCGGGAGTTGGCGCTTTGATTCTGCTATTGAATCGTCTGATAAGGAAATAAGCGCCGCGCTAGAGTGTTAATGTTTCATTTTTCCAGGCAAGGAGGTAACGGAGATGGATAAGTTCACTTCGGTGATGGACCAGATCGCTGGTGTGGCTGATAAGGCGAATGTCAATATGGTTTTTGGCGAGCCCAAAGAAGTGCATGGGCGTGTGTTGATCCCTGTAGCTGAAGTCTCTTATGGTTTCGGTTTGGGATTGGGTTCTGCTTCCGTTGAGTGTAGCTGCGGGTGCGAGGATGAAGCGTGCAATTGTGACGAAGACCCTTCCATGGAAGAACCTTGCTGCTGCGATGAGGAAGAGTGCACTTGCGGAGATGAGGAGGGTGGTTTTGGCGGCGGCGGTGGTGCGGGCGCTCGGGTGCGTCCATTAGCCTACATTGATGTGGGACCCGAGGACGCCAAAATCGTTCCGATTCAGGATGAGCAGAAGATTGCTATGATGGGAATCGCCCTGGGAATGTGGTGTATCGGGTGGATTGGCCTGGTGCTGAAATCGCTGCTCAAGAAGTGAACTCGCTTTTGTCCCCTGTAGAACGCCGCCAGAGCGATGGCTTAGCCTGGTATCGTTTCCCGCAGGTGAATGATGAGGTAGAGCACGCGCTGCTTACACGCCTGGGAGGCGTGAGCAGTGGGTCCCTGGCGACGTTGAATCTGGGCAGCACTGTAGGGGATGATCCTGCGGCAGTTGCCGAGAATTATCACCGGGTCTTTTCTGCCTTTGATCTCCAACGAGAGATGGTGGTGACGCCTTTTCAGGTTCATGGGAACCGTGTGGTCCGTGTAGGTCCCGAGGAGGGCGGCAGTGTCATCCAGGGAACTGATGCGCTGATTACCAACTCACCGGAAGTGGCGTTGCTGATGCGTTTTGCAGATTGTGCGCCGGTGTTGTTTTTCGACCGTATACACCATGCGGTGGGATTGGCTCACGCAGGTTGGCGTGGTGTGGCAGTGGGGGTAGTTCTGGCAACTGTGCAAGCCATGAGCGTCGCCTTTGGAACGCGTCCGGAAGACCTGTGGGCGGGGATTGGTCCCGCGATTGGACCACGTCACTATGAAG
>JAKJAC010000011.1:9898-38739 GCA_022707705.1 Chloroflexota bacterium | reverse complement strand
TGTTACCGCCGCAGACGGTGTTCGCCGAGATGCATCACGACCGGGTATTCTTAGATTTGCCAGCTGCCATTACAGCACAGCTCCATGCTGCCGGGGTCATGACCGTCATTCCATCGCAGCTGGATACTGCGGCACGACTAGATGAGTGGTACTCACATCGCGCCGAGCGTGGACGCACCGGGCGTTTTGGTGTTCTGATGCGCCTCCGTTAGCGGCAGGGTGTGGAAACTAAATGCAACGCGGCTCCGTTCAAACGGAGCCGCGTTCAGCATGCCTGATTGGTTACGGTAGGCCTTCGATTTGGAAGGTGAAACCCCATACATCCAGCAAGACTGAATCTACGTCTGTTGGTCTCACAAACTGCAATTCGAAAAGCTGCTGTCCCCCCGCGGGCAGTGACCAGGGCAATGCCGGCGTCGCTGCCTGCAGAATGGCTTGTCCCATACTGGAAGTCAGCTTTACGTTGTCGAAAGATACAGATAGAACAGATTCGCCGACATTCCGGACTACGCCATTGATGACAATGAGGTCGCGCCGTCCATCTACAAAAGCAGAGCTAATCTCGACCTGGGGCTGTCCCGGAGCAGGCGCCGGTGGTTGGTAGGGCAATGAGAAACGTGCGGTTTCGGCTGAAGTCGGATCGGCGCGGAAAATCCAGGTCAGGGGCGGAGTCAAATCCCGGGGGACCTGATAGCCCGCACTGCCTGCAGCCATAGTCCCGGCAGGGACAAGCGCCAGCAGTGGACCCGCCTCGCCCAACGCCGAGGTCTCCGGGTTGAGAGCATAGCGTTGTCCCAATCCATCCTCCAAAGCCATGTCGAAAAGGTTGGGATCCACCGGCGCGGCACCGACATTCGTAACCTCATACTCGACGATGAAACGCTGTAAGCCATCGGTGCTGGCTTCGAAAATGCCGGAATCCGCTACAGCAACCTGTACCGTGTTCACCTTCTGGGCATTGCCGGATGTAGCGCCTTCTTCCGGCAGATACCGCGCTTGCACAACCAAGCGGTCTGTGGTTGAGCTGGTAAGCAATACCAGGGTAAGACCGGGGCGGTTTTGACTCAAAGCGCTGATATCATTTTCCGGGACGCGCTGTGCTTGCGGATTGCCGAAGACCAGGTCTGTGCCGGTGTTCAGCGTGACAGTAATCCGCGAAGCGGAATCCAAACCAGCAAGTAAAGCTTCGCTGGTTTGCGTGTAGGGGATGCCAATGACATAGTTGATGACGGTGCCATAAATCCACACCGTTTGGTGATCCGCGACGGCGGGAATAGGCCACCGCTGATCCTCCATCGTTACCGGAATGATCGTGAACTCTTGATCCCGCATCGTCAGATACAGAGGCACTGCCGCCGGAAGCGGATTCCCGTTTTCCTGCAACACAATCATATCCGCCGGTAATTCCGGCGGTGAGGTGAATGTCGAAAGTTTTTCAATGGCTTGGGGTTCTGCTCCCCCCGTGGGTTGCGCGCGTTGATTGCTGAGCAACGTTCCAATTGCTGCCGCGATGATCAACAAAACCCCCAGCACGATGAGCAGCAAAGCCCACGTGGGTGGGAACACCCGAGATTCGGCATGTGAACCAGGGGGCAATGGTGGAAGACTGGGGACCAGTTCTGCCGGGGGTGTCACGGATGCGCTCGACTGATCGCCGGGCAGTTCTGCCGCGGGCGTATCGAGGAAGACTTTGGGTGTCTCTTCGGAAGGCGAAACCTCTGGGGTGTCAAACATGATATCCCTTCCTATTCGCTAGGGAATGGTAGCAGGCAATGTTGAGGGCACGATGCGCACCTTCACTTCGGGTGTACTTGGGTCAACCAAGCGGTCCATGCCCAGCAGGGGAATCAGCAACCGCACTGCGCCAGGCGTGGGTACAGTAAAAGATTGTTGTCCCTGGTCATCAGTGTAGCTGCGTGCCAGTTCCTCATTGGTGACGGCATGTAGCACACGGATGAAGAAGCCAGGAATACCTTCACCCGCACCAAAAAGTCCGTCGTTGTTGGTGTCGTAGAAAACAATCACACGGAAGGTACGGAATCCCGAGGGGGTCGGCGTTGGCGCAATTGGTGTGGGTACCGTGAGCGGACGGAAAGAAAGCGTTACGTTTTCTGTGACGGGTTGTGATGTCGGGGTGGCGACTGGCGAGGAAGGCGGTTGTGGCGTGCGTGTTGGCGCAGGCGTGATATCCTTGTCCCCCGGCTGTGAGGTGGGCTGCCCGGCGGCGGGCGTCCCCGGTATCGTCATTGAACACCGCAACTTGTAGCTGCTATTGGCTGTATCACGCAAATCCATGCGCCCGCCATGCCCTACCAGGATGTATAGCCATCCTTCATACGTGGCATAGTAACTCAACCGGCTGCTGTAATCACCCAGCGAGCGATCATCATTTCCAGAAACCAGGTTGCGGTTGACATCATAGAGGATCATGTTGGTATCAACACCGGGGCTCAGTTCTAGAGTTTCACAAGCGAAGAAAAGCCCAGGTTTGATCCACAGTCTAAAATAGTCATTGTCAGGACCAAGTCCACCCCAAGGGACGAAGTTGAGATTGTAAGTAACGGCGGGGGCGACTGTGGTTGCCGTATCGAAATCGAAGTTGGGTTCGTATTGGTCGAAACCAGGAATCCAGGTGGGAGCAGGCGTACTTGTGATGGTTGGAGCTGTAGGGGTATTCGTGGGGGTTGGTGTGTTGGTCGGTTGCACGCTACTCACTACCAAGCGGTAAGTGCCGCCGCTGCATTGCTCGCTGTACTGCGAAATCTCAAAGTAATAGGGTCCTGTATTCGCAGCCAAAAGCACTACCGAGGCTGAGTTTCCATCGAAGGGGTTGGCGTCAGTGATGATGGGATTGCGGTCCCGGTCATAGACAATCAAAGCCAGGTTGTAGTTGCCGACGCCATCTGGAATTGCCTGCACCCGGTATTCCCAGCCGATGATGGCATTGTCCAGACGGAAAAAATTCTTCTGCGGTTCGATCTGTTGCCCTTTTTCGCCCACTGCTAACGCCAGACCAGTATAGTTAGCGATCATCGCAGCATTCTCGATGGTCGTGATATTCGGAAGTGTGGTTGCTGTAGTGGTCGCCAGAGTGCACATGATGGTGGTGGCTTCGAGGTTGGGATATCCAAGACTGTTGGGCGCTGCCTGGTGTACCGACAAACTCTGGATCGGATTGACTATGGAAGCTATGGCGGTCCCACGGTGCGACAGCATCACATTGCCAACGAAGGCCAATAAGCCGATCAAGCCACCGATGCTGGCGACCAGGAGCACCTTCTTCGCATTCATCATCTCCAGCCTCCCTTATGCCTCATAGAGCATCATGATCTGCACGGGTCGTATAAGGCATTCTTGGCGATTGATTAAAGCATACCTGCTTATTGTAGAAATGCAATAGGGCATGGCGCGATTTTTAGTGTTCGGCCACCGCTTCAAGCGGCGCCATGCTGGCGAGGAATTGTTTTACCCCGATGCGGTTATCAAAGAACAATACCGTGACGATCTCTTCATTGCCTTCGATCACGCTTTCCTGTACTGCACCATCGCCAAAACGGCGATGATGCACCCGTTGTCCCCGGCGGAAACGAGGTTGGATTGTGGCGCGCTCACGCCGCGCCGGGGCTGATGGTTGAGCGGAGGGCGTCTTCCAACCCGGCGTTTCCCAACTTTGCGAACGGGCGCCAGCGCGGGGTTTGGGGTTTGAAAGGCCTGCGTTGGGAAGATCCGCCAAAAAACGCGAGGGACCCGTAGGGTCTGAATTCCCATACCAACCGCGACGGAAGGCATAGCTTAAGTAGAGTCGTTCTTCAGCGCGGGTAATCCCCACATAAAAGAGACGGCGTTCTTCGGCAACGGCTTCGGGTGACTCTTCAATAGCGCGGCTGTGCGGAAGTAATTTCTCTTCTAATCCGGTGATGAAGACCACGGGATATTCCAAGCCCTTGGCGCTGTGTAAGGTGAGCAGGGTCACAGCGCGCACTTGCTCATCAATATCATCCACATCGGCTACCAACGCTACCTCGGTGAGGAAATCGGTAAGCGTGAGATCAGGTCGCTCTGCAGTCACAGCACGCAACGCCAGCACGTTTTCCCAGCGGGATTCGCCCTCATCAGACCCATCCCTTAGAAAGGATTGGTAGTCAACTTCAGTGAGGATACGATCCAGTAAGGCTACGACCGTTGTTCCATCGCGCGCTTCCTGCCATCCGGCGACGAGGGAAAGGAAAAACTGTATGGGTTGTGCTGCGCGACTACCCAGCGCCCGCTCCTGAAGCAATTGCTGCGCGGCTTGATAGTAGCTGCTGTTCGCTTGCGCAGCACGCTCTGCAAGGGTTGCCAGTGTACGTGTACCGATACCTCGCGCCGGCACATTGACCACCCGCTGAAAGCTAATGTTATCATCACTGTTTTGAGCTAGCCTGAGGTAAGCCAAAACGTCCTTGATTTCCTTGCGGGTGTAGAATCGCACCCCACCAACCAACCGGTAGGGCAATTTCTCGCGGATAAAGGCTTCTTCCAGTGCGCGGGATTGTGCATTCGTGCGGTACATGACCGCGATCTCATTCAAGGCTCGCCCTGCGCGTTGGAGGCTCTGGATTTCCCGCGCGACAAAGGCAGCTTCTTCTTGCTCATCATAGGCTTCTCGAAGTGTAATGGCGGCGCCCCCCTTCTTCTGCGTGGAGAGTTGCTTGGGGGTACGGTCGGGGTTGCGAGCAATCACGGCTTGCGCGGCATCCAGAATCACTTGTGTAGAACGGTAATTCTCGGTAAGCAAAATCTGCGTCAATTCGGGATAGTCTTGCCGCAGGCGGCGAATGTTGCGGTAGTCTGCGCCACGCCAGGAATAGATGGATTGATCCTCGTCCGCCACCGCATAGAGGCTGCGGTGCTCCTGAGTGAGCAAGCGCAGCAGCACATATTGCGCCAGATTGGTGTCCTGGAACTCATCCACCAAAATGTAGCGGAAGCGTCGCCGGTATTTTTCTAGCAGCTCGGCTTCATTTTGGAATAATCGCACCGGTTCTACCAACAGGTCATCGAAATCCAGGGCGTTGCTGCTACGTAGGGCAGCTTGATAGCGCGTGAATGCGCGGGCCACAATCTCATCATGGTAAGTACGGATGGGGTATTGCTCAGGCGTCAGCAACTCATTCTTGGCGTGAGAAATCGCGTTGAGCAATGCGGCGGGACGATATTTTTTGTCATCCAATCCCAACTCTTTTACCACGAGTTTCATCATGGAGAGCTGGTCATCTGCATCGAGAATCAGGTAATCGTGCGAGAATCTGGCGTGTTCAGCTTCTCGCCGCAGAATGCGCGCACACGTGGCATGGAAAGTCCCAACGGACATATCCAATGCGATTTCTCGTCCTACCATGGTTGTCAGGCGTTCACGCATTTGCCGGGCGGCTTTGTTGGTAAAAGTGACGGCGAGAATCTGCCAGGCGGGTGTCTGGAGCTCGCTGAGCATCCAGGCAATGCGATGGGTGAGCACTCGCGTCTTGCCGGACCCGGGTCCAGCCAACACCAACACGGGACCATCGGAGACAGTGACTGCCTCACATTGCTGGGCATTGAGAGTGCGTAAGAGTGGATGTGTTTGATTTGCCATAATGGCGATATTGTAACACGGAGAAACCAACCCGCAACCATTGGTGGCGATAGTTTTATTGACAGGCGGTCTCTTCGTGGTATGATAATGATGTTTAGCACTCTTTTGGTTGGAGTGCTAACAGGCAAGTGCTTTACGATAGAGGTTGGCAAAGATTACGTATGGAAACATCGGAACTGACATTCAGGCAAGCGCAGTTACTTGGATATATCGTAAAAGAGCATATCCGTACTGCTGCACCCGTAGCCTCACGGTTATTGGTAGATTACTATAACCTTGATGTCAGCCCGGCGACCGTGCGTAATGAAATGGCGCGCCTGGAGGAGCTGGGCTATCTCTCGCAACCCCATACCTCTGCTGGTCGCGTGCCTACAGAGAGTGGCTTTCGCTATTTCGTTGAGCGGCTGATGGAGGAGCAGACCTTGCCTCTGGCGGAGCAACGGCGGATCGCTCACCAATTCTATCAAGCGCGGGATCATGTGGACGAATGGTTGCCGTTGGCAGCTTCAGTATTAGCCAGCGCCACGCGGAGCGCTGCCCTGGTGACCCCACCATTGGCAGTAACTGCGAAATACCGGCATATTGAGCTTCTGAGCACCCATGGGCGGGCTGTGTTGCTGGTCCTGGTGCTTGAGGGTGGCGCTGTGCGGCAGCAAGCGTTGGTTTTGCCAGAATACCTGTCTCAAAACATGCTGAGCGATATCGCGGACCGGTTGAATCAATTGTTCAGCGGGCTTGCTGCGGATGGTATTCGCCAACATCTCGTGGATTTGGCACCTCTGGAGCTGGATTTTGCCCGGCTAGTGCTCAGCTTGATGCAAGAAGCAAAGGATCTACCGTCGGAGGCAGTCTATCGCCACGGACTTTCGCAGCTGTTGCAAGAGCCAGAATTTTCAGAAGGCGAAGAGCGTTCGCAAGGCGTGATTCGAATCATTGAAGAGCAGAACCTGCTGCAGGCAGTCATCGCCGATGCGTTAAGCCCATCGCTCGGAATCGGCGGCATGCGCATTCTCATCGGGGGTGAGGGGCGTTGGGATTCCTTGCGTGCCTGCAGCGTCATCCTAACCCGTTACGGCGTCGCCAATTACGCCACCGGCGCTCTAGGAGTTGTGGGACCGGTACGGATGGCTTATGGACGCGCCATCTCAGTATTGCGTTTTGTTGCGGATGTGCTGAGTGAGCTCACCTACGACACTTTTAGCCCGGGAGAGCGTGACCTGACCGCTCCGAATTTCCCACTCGATTTTGAGGAGCAGGTCTGATTTGTGGGACAGTGAACCATGCAGGCACGCTGCAGCGTGCCACACCCATCATTTTCATGCTCCTCTCTGGCGGCATAGCCGCCGAGAGGCATAGCCTTCTCTTGGAGGAACGGTTTCATGGAAGAACCTGAAATGCAATCACCAGAAGACCTTGCTGCGGATCAGGAGCCCGTTATTGAACCAGCGTCAGAGCCTTCAGCGGCTTTGCTGGAAGAGATTGCGCAGCTCAAAGCGGCGCTTGAAGCTGCAGAAGGACAATCCGCACAGAACTTTGCTGGCTGGCAGCGCGCGCAAGCAACCCATGAGAATTATCGCAAGCGCATTGAGGCAGAGCGCGTTGAGTGGACGGCGAATGCGAATCTCATTCTGTTAGCACGGCTATTGCCCGTCCTGGATGACTTTGAGCGCGCTTTTGCCCATCTTCCCGCAGTTTTGCAGGATGAACCGTGGATTGGCGGTGTGCGCCTCATCGAACAGAAATTGCAGCATATCCTGTCTCTTGAGGGCGTAGAGCCGATTGCGGCACAACCCGGCGACCTTTTCGACCCTTTTTACCATCAGGCTGTTTTGCAGCAAGCAGCTCCGGGCTATGAGGAAGGGCAAATCATTGCTGAAGTGCAACGCGGCTACCGGCTGGGAGAGCGCGTTGTGCGCCCGGCACAGGTCGTCGTAGCCAAGGGTCTCGAAGAAGAGGCAGCACCAGCAACGGCGAAATAATCCCACAGCCCCGTTGCGTGTCACAAAGGACAGGTATTGATGGCAGACAAGGATTATTATAGCGTTTTGGGAGTCTCGCGTGATGCCACCCCGGAAGAAATCAAGAAAGCTTACCGGCAGCTGGCGCGCAAGTTCCATCCCGATGTCAGCAGCGAAGCCGACGCTGAGGAGCGTTTCAAGGAAATCAATGGCGCCTATGAGGTGCTTTCCGACCCTGAGAAGCGCCAGATGTATGACCGTTTCGGCACCGTTTCACCAGCGGGGAATGGCTTCGGTGATTATCGAGATCCCTTTGATATCTTTGCAGAAGTCTTTGGGAACCTGGGTGGTTTTGGTTTCGGTCAGGGACGCCAGAGCGCTCCGCGAGGACGCGACCTGCAGGTTTCTCTGGAGATTAGCTTTGCAGAAGCAGCTTTTGGCGTCGAGAAAACCATCGAAGTGCAACGGGCGGAAGCCTGCGATACCTGCCATGGCACCGGCGCCGAACCCGGCACACGCCCTGAACGTTGCACCGACTGTAACGGCGCGGGCAAAGTTCGTCGCACGCAGCAGACCTTTCTCGGGGCTTTCGTCAACATCACACCCTGCCCGACCTGCAATGGCACCGGCGCGATTATTCGCACCCCGTGCCAGGGCTGTCATGGCTCAGGGCGGGTGCGCAAAACGCGCCGAATTCCGATTCGCGTGCCGGCAGGCGTAGATGATGGGATCAGCGTTCGACTTGCTGGGGGTGGTGAACCCGGAGAGCATAATGCCCCGCCCGGAGATTTATATGTGGGCATTCGCGTACAACCCCATCCTTATTTCAAACGCCGGGATAACGATGTCATCGTCGAATTGAAGGTCAATGTGGCACAGGCAGCATTGGGTGCAGTGGTTCCCGTGCCGACTTTGGATGGCACGCAGGATATCACATTGCAGCCCGGAACACAGCCTAACTCCGTAATACGGTTGCGCGGATTGGGAATTCCACACTTGCGTGGGAATGGACGCGGCGACCAGCTGATCGTCGTGCAGGTCGCAATTCCTAACAAACTCAACGAAACGCAACGGCATCTCTTCGAGAACCTTGCCGAAAGCCTCGGTACTGCCGTAGTAGTCGAGGAAAAGCAAGGGATTGTGGACCGTATCAAGGATGCTCTTGGGTTGTGATAGCTTGCGGCGGGGACACTGTCTCGTGAAAACAGGCAAACAGGCGCACTTTTCTGGAGGGAATTCGCATGGAGTGGCTCGAAGTCAAAATCACCGTCGAAGCTGAGGCTGCTGAGGCTGTCGCTGAAGTGCTCAGTCGCTATGCACCCCAGGGCGTTGCCATCGACCTGGGCAACACGTCTACCGCTGAACAAGTCACCGTGCGCGCCTATCTTGCCCATGACGAGACGATTGCGGAGCGCCAGCACCAGGTCGAAGAGGGCCTCTGGCATCTAAGTCAGATTTGGCCCATGCCAGCACCCACTTTTACCTCCATCGCGGATCAGGATTGGACAGCTTCATGGCGCGAAACTCTGCCAGTGCTTCATCTTGGGCGACGTATCGTCATCAAACCCTCCTGGCGCGAGTATTCTCCACGACCCGGCGTTACCCGACCTGATGAGGTTATCTTGGAATTGGACCCGGGACAGGCTTTTGGCACCGGGTTACATCCCACAACGCAACTGTGCCTTGAAACTCTTGAGCTGCTGGTTCAACCGGGGATGCGTGTGTTGGACCTCGGTACAGGAACGGGCATTCTAGCCCTGGCTGCTGCAAAACTTGCCGCCTCTATCGAAATCCTCGCCGTAGATAACGACCCTAATGCTATCGCTGTGGCACGCCGTAACGCCAGGATGAATGAAGTCAGCGCCAACATTCGTCTGTTACATGGATCGTTGAATGATGTAAGTGGTACGTATGATTTGATTCTGGCAAATATCCTGGCGCCCGTCATTATCGAGATGGCGCAACTTGGCTTAGGGGCACGGTTGCGTCCCGAGGGCAAATTGGTTGCATCGGGGATCTTGGCTGAGCAGCAGGCAGAAGTTGTGACTGCGTTACAGCAGAATGGCATGGAGTTGCTTAGTGCCCAACAAAAAGGTGATTGGGTGGTGTTGGTTGCCGGACGAGTGCGCTCTGTTTGAACGCAGCAGCACATAGAAACCGAAAAAAGCGGGGGCTTGCAGTTGTGCAAGCCCCCGCTTTCATTCACAGCGAGTTACATCTCGATCTCTTCATCTCCGGCGCGACGCTTATGCCGGTAAACAATACGCCCTCGAGTCAGGTCGTATGGCGAAAGTTCCAATCGTACACGATCACCAAGGAGAATACGAATGTAATACTTTCTCATTTTGCCAGACAGGTAAGCCAAAACCTCATGTCCGGTATCCAACTTGACCTTAAATTGCGTCGCGGGCAATGCCTCGACGATGATTCCCTCGACAACAATCTTATCTTCCTTGGCACTCATGCAGTGAGCCTCTTTTTCCTCTAAAAACGATTACCACACGCAAAACTACGACTGACGCTGCAGCGCTTTACGCCTCAGCGCTATCCTCGACGGCGTCCTCTGGCACATCAGCAGTGACATCAGTCTCGTCACTGGGAACTTCCTCAACATCCTCAAAAACCTCACCCTCGACAAGGAAATCATCCTCTTCATCGAGGTCTGCATCGACATGTTCTGTGCTCTTCTGCTGGGCTTGCGCTTTGGCTGCTGCCCGAGACTCTGCCTCGGCATACCACTGCTCCCACTCTTCACGACGCACCTGGCGAGCGCTCAACCCGATTCGACGGCGGTCCGACTCAATCCGGATCACCTTCACCAATACTTCGGTCCCGACGGTGAGCTCCGTCCGTTGTTCCGCAGCGAGCAGTTCAGAATTGTGCAGCAAACCCTCAACACCTGGTTCCAGCTCAACAAAGATACCGAAATCAGCCATCTGGCTGACCTTGCCCTCGGCAAGCTGTCCCACAACGTAACGCTCTGTCGCGGTTTCCCAGGGGTCCGGAATAAGAGCCTTAATGCTGAGTGCGATGCGCTGGCGGTCGCGGTCTACATTCAACACTTTGACCTTGACCCGCTGCCCGACGCGATACACATCAGCGGGATTCTCAATACGTCCCCATGAGAGTTCGGAGACATGCACCAGTCCATCCAAGCCGCCCAGGTTGACAAAGAGACCAAAATTGGTAATCTGGCTCAGCCGTCCACTGCGCACCTGACCAGACTCAAGCTCTTCCAGCAATTGCCGGCGACGCTCAGTGCGCCATTCTTTAGCGGCAGCTTGCTGCGAGAGAATCAGGCGCCGGCGCCCGCGATTGACTTCAATGACTTTGAGCAACATTTTCTTGCCCACCAGGGCGCCCAGGCGACGATAGCGTTCCGAAGCCTGTCGAATCCGTCCAAAGCCAATGAGCTGGGACATGGGGACAAAACCACGCAGACGCCCAAATTCAACCGTCAGCCCACCGCGATTCGATTCCAGGACTGTAGCTTCGCAAACCGTTTCATCATTTTTCATTTGCTCGGCTTTGAGCCAGTCTTCTTGCTGCTTGGCTTGCGAAATGGACAGTTCCACATTGCCATCGTTGTTGCGGGGTTGCACGACAATCACCGGGACAGTCTGCCCAACCTGGAAATCTGACCCACCGGACAGATACGCCAGGTCAGCAGCCGGCACAATCCCATCGCGTTTCGTGCCGATATCAACTACCAGCCCATCCTCGCGTTGTTGCATGATGATGCCTTCGCGCAATTGCCCGCGACGCGGCTCGTCGAAACCCAGGGCGCCTTCTTCCAAATTTTCCATAGAGAGGGGTTCAGTTTCTGTAACATCACCCTTGCGTTCTTCGAATTCCAGTTCCACTTCCAGCTCCTCACACCACACCAGGTGCTAACTCCCATGGGCGGCGTTTTCCACAAACTGAGCCGTATTCTATCATACCAAGGAAGATTGTCAAACCCAAGGTTGTTGGTAATGGTTCAGCGTTCTCCCGCTCGCCACAACGGAGAGCGGCTAAAGCCACGATTCCAAGGTAATTTCGGCGCCGCGCTGCGCGCGGCGCCGAAATTACCTTCCATAATGAACTTTAGTCCGCAGTGTACGCATTGTGATGGTAGTCTGGACAGTCACCGTTATTGGTAATTGTCCAGAATTCTCCCGCTCGCCACAACAAATCGAAGCTAAAGCCGCATGATGCGCTGTGATAGTGAGACGGCTGCGTTGGCGCCCACCGGCAGACGCGCCTATCCGACGATACTTTCTGCGCCATCCACAGGGATGACCGCGCCGGAGAGCCAGGTGATGCGCGGGTCAGCCAGAGCGACAATGACAGCAGCAACATCTTCTGGAGTGGTGAGGCGACCTGCCGGATGACGGGCAGCGACTTGTCCCAGCAAGTCCGAGGCGCCGGGAATCGCTCGTGAGGCGGGTGTGTCAGCTACTCCGGGCATGAGGCAGTTTACGGCAATGCCGAGAGGCGCCAATTCCAGAGCCAGCTGACGCATGTGGCTCTCCAGGGCAGCTTTAGCCGCCGAGACCGCACCATAGGGTTTGATCACGCGATGCGCACCGGCGCTGCTTAGCGCGAAAATGCGACTACCGCGAACCAGAACGTCCGCGCGTAACAGGTCCTGAGTCCAGTAGACGAGACTGTGCGCCATAACGCGCAGGGTCATATCCATCTGCGCTTCTGTGGTTGCTGTTTGAGGGTTGTCTGTGATAAAGGGTTTCAGGCTGCCAAAAGCCAAAGAATGCAACATCAGATGCACTGCAGGGGCTTCCTGGTCTTGTAGCGTCTTCGCAATACTGTCTACCAGCTGTATGCGCTTTTGGCTATCAGCCGCATTGGCATTAAAGAATAGGGCCTGGCGACCGGCAGTTTCAATATCTGCGCGCACGGCAGCTGCGCGAGATTGTGTGCTGCGGGAATCGAGATGGATGCCGAAGATGTGCATCCCGGCGCGCGCCAGAGCGCGAGCAGCGGCAGCCCCGAAACCGCTAGAAACACCCAAAATGAGCGCCCAACGTCCTTGAAGGCTTGCAGAGTTGTCCATCGCCAGAAGCTCCTTTGGGATCACCCTAAATGAGTGCAGTTTCGACCAGGGCTTGCATGGACAAGCTTACAGCCCTGAATCCATGCCGGGGCCGGCGTCATTCAAGCCTTCTCCCAAGCCGGGCACCTCGCGCTCAATAGCTTCTGGGTCCTGACCCGCTTCCAGACGATCCACGACCTCCTCGAACTCTGGACCGAGGTCTCCACCTTCATCCCCCATCTCACCCATCATCTTGCGCATGAAACGCCCGATGCTTTTAGGGTCATTTTCGTCGAAATCACCCAGAGCACTGGGATCCGCCAGGTTCTCCATCCGGCTTTCTTCTGAACGCAGCACGCGCACACGGGAAATGAGTCGTTGAGGGTCGCTCGCGCCACAGTAACGGCATGTTGGGAGCCCTTCTTCGGCAGCGCTGTAAGTGCGCCAGAAGACAGAGAAACGCCGCCGGCATTGCGAACAACGATACTCATAAATTGGCATCTCTTTCTCTCCTGTGCTGAATGTGGTATAGTTGCAGGTATCGCAATCTCGTAAGACCAGCGTTACCTGCCGTCTACGGTATTATACCAGAAACGATGAGGGATGAAGCATGGATGAACAGCCGATACGTAATCCGTATCATCCAGAACGTTTTCCAATTGTCATTGTCATATCCGGACCCTCAGGTGTGGGTAAGGATAGCGTGTTGCAGGAATTACAGGCGCGGGGTTATCCTTTTCATTTTGTCGTCACAGCGACATCGCGCCCGCCAAGACCTCAAGAAGTCCACGGGGTTGATTACGTCTTCGTCTCCGAGGCGGAATTTGAGGCAATGATTCGCGAAGACGCCTTAATAGAGCACGCTCTCGTCTACGGGCAGTATAAGGGCGTGCCCAAACAGCAAGTGCGTGAGGCCTTAGCGAGCGGCAAAGATGTGGTGATGCGGCTAGATGTGCAGGGCGCGGCTACGGTCAAGCACTTGCTGCCTGAGGCTATTCTCATCTACTTGAGTGCGGCTTCAGAGGAAGAACTTGTGGCACGGCTACGGTCGCGCGCTTCCGATACTGAGGCGCAAATTCAACGGCGCATCGAAACTGCACAGGAAGAGCTGCGATGCCTGGGCGAGTTTGACTATGTGGTCGTGAATCCTGAGGGCGCCTTGGATCAGGCGGTGGATACCATCCTGGCAATCATTACGAGCGAACATTGCCGGGTTCACCCGCGCATTATCCAACTGTGATATCCCAGGTAGCGTGATGCTATGCGACCCCCTATGGATTTACGAATCGGCGACGTTGTAATTCTCCGCAAACCACATCCCTGTGGCGGCACAACGTGGCGCATTGAACGTGTCGGCGCGGATATCGGCGCGGTCTGTTTGACCTGCCAGCGCTATGTACTCGTACCCCGCAGCCATTTTGAGATTCGCATCAAGCAATTCCTGGAGCGAGGTCCGGTTACCGAGCCATGAGGTTGACATGAGTGTCATACCTCGCCGGCGCTTTTTGTTCTTGTACTCTGCTACTGGCGCGGGGCATCATGCAGCCGCATTGGCTGTCCGAGATGCACTGCAACAACGTTACGGGAGCAGCGCAGAAATCACTCTTTGTGATGGTCTGCAAGCGCTTCACCTCTGGCCCCTGGATCGTTTCCCGCGTTGGTGGCCGCACATGGTGCGCCTGGGAGGTGTACCTTGGGGAGCCTTTTATCGTCTGACCAACACCCTGGTGCTTCAGCAAGCTCTTGCGCGTTTGTTGTTGCCTGTGACCGGTGCTGCTGTCGAACGCCTTCTGGATGACAACCCTACGGATGTAGTAGTTAGCTTTCACCCTCTCTTTACCCATACTTTCGGTAGGGTATTGCAACGCCGCGCCCAACCGGCACCATTGGTCAGCGTGGTTCTTGACCTGGTGAGTATCCACGCAGCGTGGTGCTCCCCTGATTGTGCGCGGATTTTTGTACCTACGCCCCCCGCTGTCGCGCGCGCGCTCACCTGGGGTATTCCTCCTGCGCACTTGGAGTGTCTGGGGCTGCCAATTCACCAGCGCTTTGCTGCTACCGCGCGCCTGGACCCCGCCGCCATCCGCGCGCAACTGGGATTGCCGGCACAAGGACCTGTGATTCTGGTTGCGGGCGGGGGCGACGCCAGCAATCCACTGCCTCAAGTCATCCGGGCTGTGACGGAAAGATTGCCTGATGCGTGTCTGGTTATCATCGCGGGCAATAACGCCAGTTTACGCCAGATGTGGGCGGAGAAGACCGAGACCGTGCGCGTAGAAGGGTTTGTTGCGAACATGGACCTGTGGATGCGTTCGGCGGATGTATTATTGACCAAAGCAGGACCCAACACCATAGCGGAAGCGCTGGTCATCGGCTTGCCTATGGTGCTGTATCATGCAATTCCCGGGCAGGAAACAGGTAACGTGGAATGGGTGGTATCTCACGGCGCAGGGTTCTGGGCGCCAGACCCCGAGCAGGCAGCAAATGCCGTGGCGACATTGCTTGCTGCGCCCGAGAAGCGCTCTGCAATGTCTGAAGCCGCGCGCGCGTTGGCGCAACCTTTTTCAGCCTCGGCTATAGGTGATAGCCTGTGGCAGCTGGTAACGTGAGCAGGTTTGGTTTTCTTCTTTGTTATGTTATAATTTCCGTCAGGGTTATGAACCTCTGCCTTTGGAAAACAGGATCTGTGGTAAGCAATGCATACACGCCTCAATCAGTTTCTGAACTATCTGCAATCTGAACGGGGGTACGCAGCCAATACGCTGGCAGCATACCGGCGCGATTTGGAGCAGCTGTTTGATTTCATGGAAACGCAGAGGCTCCAATCATGGTCGGAGCTCACGCCGGAACTGCTTGAGCGTTCCGTCATCGTCTTGCAAGATTCAGGTTATTGCCCCGCGACAGTGGCGCGTAAGGTTGCTGCCGCGCGTTCATTCTTGCATTTCCTCTACACTGAAGGCGATCTTCCTCGCGAGCTCACGGACTGGTTGCCACAACCCAAGGTAGGACGACGTCTCCCTCACCCGCTTTCTGAATCGGAGGTCAAACGACTGCTGGAAGCTGCTTCCGGGTCGGGGGTAGAAACGCCGCTCAGGTTGCGTGACCGCACGCTCCTGGAAGTGCTCTATGCGACTGGCTTGCGGGCTACAGAAGCCATCGCTCTGCGAACCGGTGATGTAGACCTGGTCGGTGGTGTGCTGCGTTGTGTCGGGAAGGGCAATAAAGAGCGCCTGATTCCCTTGCACCCACGTGCCCAGCAGATTTTGAGCCGCTATCTTTCGGAAGCGCGGCCTTTTCTGCTCATCAACGCTAATGAAACCACCCTGTTTCTCAACCGTGTAGGGCATCCTCTTACCCGGCAAGGGTTGTGGTTCATCATTCAACAGTATGCTCAGGAATCTGGGTTAGGAGATCGTGTGACGCCGCACACGTTGCGCCATAGTTTTGCTACCCATCTTTTGAATGGCGGCGCTGATTTACGCCAGGTGCAGCAGTTCCTGGGACATGCCAGTATCACAACAACGGCAATCTATACCGAGGTATCGAACCAGCGTAAACGTGCGGTATACGATCAGGCCCACCCGCGCGCTTTCGAGACAGGCGATGGGCCCATCCATCACACCGAGGAGGAACCAGTATGACAGAATATTTCACTATGGAAGCATATCGGCAAGCCGCGGATGTCATTCAACAGCGCTGCGGGCTTCGTCCCACTGTTGGAATGATTCTAGGCTCGGGGCTGAATGCATTAGCGGAATCTATCGAAGGCGCAACCGTGATTCCTTTCGGAGAGGTTCCCTATTTCCCCGCAGCGCATGTCCAGGGGCATGTAGGCAGGTTGGTTCTGGGGACCCTGGAGGGGCGCGCCGTAATCGTTATGCAGGGCAGAGGGCACTTCTACGAAGGCAATAGCATGGCGCAAGTGGGGCTGCCCGTGCGCGTGATGCGGCTTCCGGGAGAGGTAATGATTCTGCGGGATCATATCAATCTGCTGGGCATGGCAGGGCATAATCCTCTCTTTGGACCCAATCTGGAGGAGTTTGGACCACGCTTTCCCAGCATGAATGATGCCTATGCGCCGCGTTTGCGCGCCGTCGCCCATGAGGTCGCGCTGCGCGCCGGGATCCCTCACCACCAAGGCGTCTATATCTGTCTGGCGGGACCCGCTTTCGAGACTCCCGCTGATGTACGCTTCCTGCGCTTGATTGGCGCGGATGCTGTCGGCATGTCCACGGTTCCAGAGGTCATCACTGCGCGGCATTGTGGCATGGAAGTTATGGGGTTGTCGGGCATTTCCAACCGACTTGTGGGCGAAGAGGGCAATCCGGCGCCAAATCACGAAGAGGTCCTGGAAGCCGGGCGAATCCTGGTGCCACGCCTGGAGACCATTATCCGTGGGGTCTTGAACTCACCAGCTCTCGGTTCTCTGTAAACTCTCACCTATGGAGATGATTCTGAATTGGTTAGCACGGCAAGCCGTGCTATTCTATGCAGCCTGTGGGATAGGCGCTGCGGTCTATGTTTTTACGGCATTGGCTGCCCGCCGTCGTGGTCAGGCAGCACAGTTCTCTCTGGAACGCGAAGTCACACAGCAACAGCAAACGCGCGCCTGGGTGATGGTTGGATTGTTTGTGGCGCTGGGACTGCTCATTTTTGCGGTCCGAATGTTAGGAGCGCCAGAGCAAGCTTTGATCACCCCAGAGCCATCTCAACAGGTGGCGGGTATCACACCTGTGCCGACAGCAACACCTTCACCGACTGCCACGCCAGCCGCGACAGACACTGTTCCGGTAGATGTGAGCACTTCTGGCACTCCTGAACCGCAGCCTACGACAACGGCAACGGCAGCAGCTACAACGCCGACTCTGACGCCTGCGTCCACTGTAACGCCGCTCCCCCCGTTGGAGCCGCCCAACTGCCCTTCTCCTGATGTGCAGATTACTGCCCCGGTTGCGGGGAGCTCGGTCAAGGGCACGGTTGAGGTCTGGGGTACAGCTCAAGTCAATTCGTTTGCCTATTACAAATTTGAGATTCAATTTCAGGGTTCGAGCACACCGAATTTCATCGCACAATTCGAACGACCCGTTAGCAGCGGCATTCTGGGATACTGGACTGTGACTGGTGAATATCCGGTGGGGGGACCGCATCGCTTTCGTCTGGTGGTAGTGGATGTCTACGGGAATACAACCAACTGCATCATCCCCGTGTTTGTCAGCCCGTAATGCCGCGGAATTGCATGGCTTTGATAGGGTATAGAGGCTACATGCCGCAAATCATGGATCAGGGAGGCAGCACGTGCGCATACGTTCAGCCCGTAACGACGATCTAAAAGCGTGTTTGGAACTAGATGCTGGCTACGAAACCGAAATTGCCTGGCAAGTGGAAGAATTGCGCGCCGAGAAGGAATGGGGGATGCGATTCCGCGAGATTCGCTTACCCCGCAAACAAACCATGGTGCCCTCCTACACGCCTGAAGAGCGCCTCGCAGCGTGGCAACGTCGGGATGCATTTTGGGTGGCTGTGGAGCGCAACAAGATCGTGGGTTATCTGGCTCTGGTTGTGGAAACTGAGCACCGGCAGGCACGGATTGGCGACCTGGTAGTTGCGCCGGCATTTCGCCGGAAGGGCATTGGCGCGAAATTGCTAGAACACGCTATTGTCTGGTGTCTGCGACGCAATGTCGAGCAGGTGGTGCTGGAATGTACCCTCAAGGCGCAGCCCGCGATTGCTTTTGCGCAGAAAAACCGCTTTGTCGCATGTGGTTTTCAGGAAGCATATTGGCCCGGACAGGAAGTGGGGCTGTTCTTTCGCAAACGTATCTGATCGTTTCCCCCCAGGGTTACCACACATCAGCCCGATAATGGGGGAATAGTGGCATTATGAACTGGCTAGAACTGCTGATTGGAGCAAATAACGTTCTTAGTGTAGGGATCGGCGCAACCGCCTTTGCCCTGCAGTTGTATTTGTTCTTTTACAATCGGGAAAGCCGGGTCGCACGCAGTTTTGGCGGCTTGCTGATTTGCGTAGTCTATGTTTACCTCACCGACCTGTTGATGGGGAATGCACAAAACCCGCATCTGGCTGAACCTTTGCTGCGTTGGCAATGGCTAGGCATTGCATTTACCCCTACCCTCTATCTTGAATTCACTCGCGCCATCCGTCAGGTAGTACAACAGGATCATTTCCCTTCCTGGTTGCGCATCGGGAGCTATATCCTAAGCGGCATCATCGCTCTGTTGGCAGTGACCACTGACCTCGTAGTGCATAATGGAACGGTGCGCCAGGGTGCTGCATTTTTGCAGCCGGGGCCTCTGTTTTACCCCTTCGCAGTACTGTTTGCGTTGGCTTTAATCTGGGGATTACGGCAGACCTTGGCAGCGCGTAGCCGCTGTTACACGCATACCGCCCGGCGGCGGATGACCTATCTTTCGATTGGTTTTATTGCTCCGGCACTGGGTGTATTCCCCTATCTACTCATTGTGGGGTGGCCTGCAGTATTGCCTGATGCACTACTGTGGACCTTGTTGCTTTTAGGCAACATCGCCGTCGGTGTCATGTTAGCGCTTATGTCTTACGCGGTTGCCTTTATCGGTGCACTCACCCCTGATCGGGTAGTCAAACACCGGTTGGTGCGCTTCATGCTGCGCGGTCCTCTGGCGGCATTGCTGGCATTGATCGCGTTTGGGTTTGGACGCACCATTGAACGGGCGCTGGGGTTGGGGCAATACACTCTGGCATTACTTGCTGTTGCCGGAGCCATCATTCTGGTGCAATTGGGCGTGGAACTTAGCAAGCCATTGCTGGATCTCGCGCTCTACCGTGAGGGGCGCGCGGAAATTGCGCGTGCGCAAGAGCTCAGCCAAAGCTTGCTCACTACTGCCGACTTGCGACAGTTTCTGGAAAACATCCTGGCGGCGTTGTGTGAACTCGTACAGAGCAATGCGGGTTTCATCGCAGCCCTGGAAAATGGCGCCTTGCACCGTGAGATTTGGTGCAGTTTCAACATTGTAGCGGAGGAAGTTGCTCACTTCCCGTTGGCAGAGAGTGTCGCAGCGCAATCGCAGGATGGATTCATTCTGTGGAATGACTATTGGATTACCCCCATCTACGATCGCAGTGGGGTGGAGATGTTGGGATTGGCAGGCATCCTCAAACCGCAGTTGGCCTTGCCCCTGCATCCCGAACGGCGACAGTTTTTCGATCAACTGTTGCTGCAGGTGCAGGCAGCCTTGGATGATCGCCGTTTGCAGCAGGCGGTTTTCAGTGCGCTTACGCCGATTCTGGGGGAATTGGGCGAAATTCAGCGCCGGCAGGGACTATTACGCTACGGCGGGGCTTCAGCGCGCGATTTCGCACTCACCGCTTCGGAGGATTTGCCGCAGTGGGTGCACGATGCGTTAGCGCATTATTGGGGAGGACCTCGTTTCACAGATAACCCATTGCTGAATCTGAAGGTAGTCCAACAGGCTGCTGCGGTTCATGATGGCAGCCCCACAAAAGCCCTGCGTGCTGTGTTGACTGAAGCGCTTGAGCACTTGCGCCCTGATGGTGAGCGCAAGTTGACAGCACCAGAATGGCTGCTATACAATATCCTGGAGATGAAATTCATACGTGGTCAGAAGGTACGCGAGGTAGCTATGCGGCTTGCCTTGAGTGAATCTGATTACTATCGAAAACAACGTATTGCCATCGAGAATCTGACTCAGGTCATTATCGAAATGGAGACACATCTCCATGACGAACCTGGGGGCGCGCAGAAGTAAATTGCGACGGAACGGCTATCCTGGATGGCGCCGGCGCGGACGGGTGCGCAAAAGGGAAGGTCGGGGAATCCAGAAAGATATCGCGGGTCACTTTTCACAGAGAGACTAACAGTCTTCAGCGTGAGCGTTTTCCCGCAAGGCTTCCGATTTCAGGCATCAGCTCGTGTTTCAAAGGAGTCGTATGGATTGGGTATATGTTCCACCACAACAAGGTCCCAGTGAACATTATTGGATAGCGTTGTTGGAAGAGGGACCGCTAAGCGCCTCTGCCGCCCCAGGTTTATGGGAATGGCAAGAGGCGCCCCTGGTTTCTCAAGAAGTCTGGGACGAAGCGCAACACCTGCACCAAAACCACACCCTCATGCAGCTGATTATTGAAGACTATAATCGCGGTGGATTGATAGCGTATTGGAAAGGCATCGAGTGTTTCATACCCGCATCGCACTTACATGCGTATCCTTTCCCTGCCGATCCGGGTGCGCGCGAGGAATGTTTCCAGCGATATCTGGGGCGAGAATTGCGCCTGTGCATCATTGAGGTAGAGCCGTTGCGCAATCGCATTCTATTCTCCGAGCGGCAGGTGGAGGCGTGTGAGGGCAAAGAGGTGACTTGGCCCGAATGGCTGCACGTAGGCGCTATCTGCGAGGGCGAAATCACCAGCGTGAGGCCCTTTGGGGCTTTCATCAATTTAGGTCCTCTCGAAGGCATGGTGCATATTTCTGAGATCTCCTGGGGGCGGGTGCGGCATCCGCGGGATTTCATGGAACCAGGACAGCGCGTGCGCGTGATGGTGCTCAATATTGATGTCGAGCAGCAACGAGTGGGCCTTAGTTTGAAGCGTTTGCAGCCCAATCCCTGGGATTCGGTGCATGAGTGGATCAGCCCTGGCGATGAATTGTTGGGACAAGTTGTCGGCGTCGAACGCTTCGGTGTGTTTGTAGAACTAGGCTCCGGACTAGAGGGGTTACTACACATTTCGGAATTTGACCGTGATGGTGCGGATTTAGTCACTCTTCCTATCTACCAACGTTACCGTTTCGGTGATACGGTCTCGGTGCGGGTATTAGATATTGTGCCGCAAGAGCACCGCATTGCACTGGGATTGCCTGAGCCACTGGAACAGACTGCCTAAAACCATGACAAAACGACAATCTGCCAAGAAGTCAACCGCACCCTATAAGATGGCGCGTCCGCAGGGCGGTTCCGCTTCACAGCGCCGCGGGCAGGCAAAAGCGGCGCCATCAAAGGTATCTCCTTCAAAGGCGACCCCTTCTGGAAAGGCGTCTTCCGTGCCGGAACGCAAGGTTGGACCGGCGTTGGGCGCTGCCGTGCGTAGCGCTACAGGGCAACAATTGCTCGCGTTGGCGCTGATTCTTTTTGGTTTTGTCACGGTCGTCACACTGGCGGGCATCAATACTGGCGCGCTAATCACGGGATGGAGTCGCCTATTGGTGTTCATCTTCGGTTGGGGAGCGTATGTTACTGCCGGACTGATTGTTTGCCTGGGGCTGCTCTGGTTACGGCACCTTGTACACCGCCCAACTGCCTGGCGCTGGCGTCCCCTTTTGGGCTTTGAACTGGCTTTCATTGGTTTATTGGCGTTGAGCCATGTCTTTGTGCGCCAGTTTGGATGGGATGCTGTGCTTTCCGGACATGGCGGAGGCTTGATTGGCTGGGCATTAAGTTTCTCCTTCATTTACTACTCCAACATTCTTGTCACCGTATTCCTGATGGCGTTACTCATCCTGGTAGGTATTGGGCTGGTTTTCGATATCACCCTCGATGACTTACGCGCGTTGGGGCACCGGATAGTTGCCGCGTGGAGCGATTATCGAGTTGCCAGAGAGGATGCACGCCGTGCAGCGAAGGAATCCGCTCTGGCGCGCGCAGCCGAAAAGGAAGTTGCCCGCCGCGCTGATGGCAACCTGTTGGGGTCCGGCGTTGCCGTTTCACCCTCACCATCGCGCGCAGCAAAGAAAGCGCCAGCCCCCCCGTCGCTGCCGCCTGCCACAACCGTTCAGGAAACGGTCGCGCAGGAACCAGCTAAACCCCGCCTCAGCTTGCCCCCCCTGACACTGTTGCAACCGGCGCGCGCACCCAGCATGAGCCAGATTGAGATTGATCGCAAAAGCCGAATCATCGAGCAAACCCTGGCACAGTTTGGGGTACCCGCGCAGGTAACCGAAGTACGCCAGGGACCTACGGTTACCCAGTTTGGTGTGACTCCAGGGTTCGTAGCACGCGGACAGGATGGCGAGGAGCAACGCAAAGTTCGCGTTAGCCAGATTTCAGCGCTGGCGGACGATTTGAAACTCGCGCTCGCCGCGCGCTCACTGCGCGTCGAGGCGCCGGTGCCCGGGCGCGCCGTGGTGGGCATCGAAGTCCCGAATGAGGAAATTGGGTTGGTAACATTGCGGCGCGTCTTGGAAAGTCAGGAATATGCCCAATGTAACAAGCCACTCTGCTTTGCTGTCGGGCTTGATGTCGCGGGAACAGCTGTAGGCGCTAACCTGAGTGCCATGCCGCACTTGCTGGTGGCAGGAACGACCGGCAGTGGGAAGTCGGTCTTCGTCAAAGCGATTGCTGCAAGCCTCATCATGCGCAACACACCTGCCGAGCTCCGGTTGGTTGCCATTGACCCTAAGATGGTCGAGCTCAGTCACTTGAATGGTTTGCCGCATCTGTTGGGCAAATCTGAGACTGAGCTGGAGCGCATCCTACGGGTACTACGATGGGTCACATTGGAGATGGAGGACCGCTACAAGCGTTTTGCCCGTGTTCCCGCGCGCAACCTGGAGGATTACAACCGTCATGCAGAGCGTGACGGCGCCGAGCTATTGCCACGTATTGTCGTGCTGATTGACGAACTCGCCGATCTAATGATGGCTGCGCCCGACGAAACCGAACGTAGCCTTACGCGCATCGCGCAGATGGCGCGCGCCACGGGAATCCATCTGGTTGTAGCAACCCAACGCCCCAGCACTGATGTGGTAACCGGTCTCATCAAGGCAAACTTCCCCGCGCGCGTAAGCTTCGCGGTCACCAGCAATGTGGACTCCCGTGTCATCCTGGATACCCCGGGAGCAGAATCCTTGCTAGGGCAAGGGGATATGCTTTTCCTGGCGCCTGATGCTGCAGCGCCGCGTCGTATTCAGGGCTGCTATATCTCGGATGAGGAATTAGAGGCTTTAATCCATTTCTGGCAGCGGCAGGTAGGGGCGACTCCGGCTCAGGCTCCTTGGGAGGCAGTCGCTGAAAACGTTAGCCCCGAACAATGGCGACTCGAAGGTGAAACTGAGGATGCCGATTTGTTGGAGAAAGCCATTGCCCTAGCACAACAACAAGGAAATATCTCTACCTCGGCAATCCAGAGACGCCTGCGCATCAGTTACCCTCGCGCTGCACGCCTGATGGAACAAATGGAAGCGATGGGCATTGTCGGTCCGCAGGCTGCAGCTGGGCGCAAGCGCCAGGTCATTCTTGGAGATGATGATGCAGGTTGATCTGACCGATGTGGTTGGACTTGCTGCTAACCAACGTGGTGAACTTACGGACGCGCAACGCGAGCGCGCAATCCGTGCTGCTCGAACCCGGCAGGGATGCCTGAATACGTTCTTGCGCTATGCAGTTTTCCCTGCTTCCAGTATGGCGATACTCGCGCTGCTGCTGGTGTTGCGTGCGCCTGTGTTGATTGTCTGGGTCCTGGTATTCGTCTCCCTCATCGTTGGCGCGGAACTGTTCATGCTCACCATACCTCCTTTCATCCAGCGGCAGCAGCTATTGCGACGCGACCTGGTTGAAGAACGCCTTGAGTCTGCAGAAGGGCATCTGGTCTATGCCCGAGGCGGCTACGAAGCTGTAACCGACGGTCGCGTTTTGTTGCTCCCCTCAAACCCATTGAATCTACGACCTGATATGCTCTACCGCTTCTATTTCCTGCCTCGTTCCGGTTTTGTGCTCTCCGCGGAGGTGGTTGGTAAAGCAGCGACAGCAGATACCCGCGCCGCCCTACTTGAGGCTTTATCTGCCGCACTTGGCTTTGACAAGGATACCCTGACGGCGAATCGCCGTGGACAGTTGACAACACGGCAGATATTCCACTTGTTACCGCAAATCATCGCTGTGGGAGGCAATTTCACCCTCCGCGAACTGTTGTTTGATCTGATCCAGGACCGTGTAGAGGCGACTGAGGGCATCGGACGGCGCTCGAAGCAACCACGACCCTATCGACCCTATGCCTACTTGATTGGCGCGCGACATTTCTCTGTTTCTGCGCGGGCTTTTGAGGCGCTCATTGATGAGCTGCCTTACCGGGCTTACCATACCCCTCGTAGCGGCATTCTCGTGAGCATCGAACCGCTTGCCGCGCGGCATGATTTGGGAAGCAGCAGCGCCGAACATCCGTATGACGAAGCTGAAACGGCTTCAGAAGGAGGCGTATGAATCCACTCGCGCTGCCCTCACACATGAATGATTTACAGACCGTCTTGAAAGGGTTGGATTGGCATGCGCTGGAACACGAAGTCGCTCAGGAAGCACAGACGCGACTGGTAATTGTCGGACCGGTGAATAGCGGTAAATCTACGCTGTTCAATCGCTTACATGGACAGCGTGTCAGTGCCGTCAGCGCTGTTCCCGGCACAACTAAAGGCGTCGTCGAACACCCGCTGGGACCGTTTCACCTCGTGGATACTCCGGGTTTTGGTGAAGTCTGGGGCACTGATCGGGCTGCGATTGCGGAGGAAGCTGCGCAAGCAGCCGACCTCATTTTGTTATTGCTCGATGCCGCTGCCGGCGTGCGCCAACACGACCGTGACCTCTATGCGGAATTGCAGCGTTTTGGTCGTCCTATTATCGTGGCGCTCAACAAGGCGGATTTGGTAGCCAAAGACCTGCCCTGGGTGTTGGAGAATGCCGAAAAGGTGTTGGGCTTGCGCCCTATTCCGGTTTCGGCGCGAACCGGAAAGGGAATCACGGAGATGCTCCTGCCAGCGATTCTCCAGGCACAACCGGCTCTGGCGATTGCGATGGCTCGAGAATTACCAGGCGTTCGAGCACAGATTGTGACTCGCATCATCCGGCAAACTGCGTGGTTCAATGCGGCAATATCCATCCAACCGATCCCCGGGTTGGATATTCCCATCTTGCTTGCTTCGCAGACGCGAATGGTGCTGCGAATTGCCGCTGCCTATGGCGAATCTATGCGCGTTTCGCATGCGCGGGAGCTGTTGACAGCGATAGCCGGGAGTTTACTCTCTCGCTATTTGGGGATGCAACTGGCGAAACTCGTTCCGGTGTTGGGCTGGGTTGTCTCGAGCGTCGTTTCGGCTACCAGCACTTATGCTATGGGCGAAACCGCCCGCCGCTACTTTGAGGCTGGAGGAAATGTGCGCACGCCCGACCTGCAAGCGCTGTATCAGCGTTGGCGTAAGCTCTCGCCATGGAACCTGCTGCGGCGCAAGTCGCGCACTGCGCAGGTCGCGCCTGAGACATTGTTTGCCCAGGAACTGGAAATACCGAATCAGGCGTCACAAACCGAGAAGTAAAGGGCGCAAGTCGAAGGTTACCGGTATCATTCACAACCAGCAATCGGCAATGCTCAGATAACCACAAGTCGCGGGTGGCGAACCATGAATGTGGAGCAGCTGGGGTTGATTGATCATCCGCCTACGCCTGAAGAAATCCGGCGGCAGATGCGGGCAACCACGGTGCGCTATGTAGCTCTGGTGGCGCTGATTAGCCTGGTCACCGGCGGATTGATTGGACGCCTCACAGCGCCGGGAGCCGATACTGGGGTTCCTATGGAATTGCCTTTTACACAAACTTCAGGCGCGCTTCCAGATCCTGGCAATAGCGCGCCCCCAAGCACACCTGCCACACTACGCATCTACCTCAGCGGCGCAGTGATGCAACCTCAAGTCGTTGAAGTGCCCAGTGGAAGCCTCCTTGAGGATGCTTTGGCAGCAGCTGGCGGACCCGCGCCGGAAGCGGACCTTGAGAGCATCAACCTTGCTGCGCCACTGATCAATCACCAGCATATCCATATCCCCGCGCGTGAAGTGACTCCCATGTCTGCCGGGGATGTGGTGTCTCCAACGGCATTGGTCAACCTCAATACCGCCACACTCGCTGATTTGCTCACTCTTCCGGGCATAGGCGAAATTCGCGCGCAAGCTATCCTTGCTTATCGCGCCGAGTACGGGATATTTGAACGCATTGAGGACCTCCAAAATGTGAGCGGCATCGGACCGGCTACATACGAGCGGTTGGCGCCGTACATCACAGTGCAACCTTAGGCTGCCTGAAAACCTCCTTCGCGGTGAGTACTCCTCAGTTCAACCCGCCACGAAAGCAATGGGAAGTGGATTTTGGGCGGCGGTGCTTTGCGCCGCCGCTCCCATATCGCAACAACTCACCTTGTCTCTTTTTGTCTTTGTGGTAGAACAAAGCAGGTACGTTAATCCCGGTTTGATGAAGGAATAGCCTGCGCTCATGAACGGGTGGTCTCCCCTGATTTGGTATCTTGCATTGCAGGGTTTTGCATTGGCAGGGTTGCCCCTGTCCTTCGCCTGGTTGCGACATTTACCCTCACGCGGGTACGCTGCGGCTAAGGCCTTGGGTTTGCTTTTCAGCGGCGTGCTTCTATGGTGGGGCGCGATTCTGCAGCTCTGGTCCCATACTGCCGCTGCAGCTCTTGCTGCTGCCGCACTGTTATTTGGATGCGGGTTGCTGGCATTGCGCGGACACTGGGATGAGCTCGTGCCATGGTGGACCGAGCACCGTCGCTTTGTGCTGGTCACTGAACTGCTCTTCGCAGTGCTGTTCATTGCCTGGGCTGCCGTTCGCGCTACCCAACCGCAAATCGTGACCGCTGGCGGCGAGAAATGGATGGAAATAGCCTTTCTCAATGCCGTGTTACGCTCTCCGACGTTGCCTCCTCATGACCCCTGGCTTTCGGGTTTCGCCATCTCATACTATTACCTGGGTTATCTCTTGTTGGGCATGGTGACGCAGGTAACAGCCATCCCGGCGACGATTGCCTTCAACCTCGGGAACGCTGCCTGGTTCGCTCTCGCGGGGATCATGGCGTACAGCATTGTCTATGATCTCACCAACGGCGCGCGGGTTATCAAAGCGTTGTTTGCGCCATTGCTGTTGTTGGTCACCGGCAACGCGAATGGTTTGCTGCAAGTGATCCACGGCTTGGGCTTGCTGCCTGCCGGCTTCTGGCGCTGGCTTGATCTCAAATCGCTCACCGCTCCGCCGGCAGATACGGGTTGGATGACCGCCTCACGTTTCGATTGGTGGCAGGCATCGCGCGTGCTGCACGATTATGCCCCCATTGGCACTGCACAGAACCCCATCTCGCAAGAGGTGATTGATGAATTCCCCGCCTTCAGTTTCATCCTGGGCGATATGCACCCGCATCTGCTGGCATTACCGTTTGTGCTGTTGGTCATTGCACTCGCGCTGAATCTCTGGAAAGCCAGGCCATCGGAGCCGCATGATGCTGAAACTCGACCGTCGCTGCAAAGCCGACTGGGCGCTCTGGCGCCGTGGTTGGGCATTGCGGTTGCATTAGGGGCGCTGGGATTCCTCAATACCTGGGATCTTCCTATCTATTGGGCGCTCATCGTTGCCGTGATGATCCTCAAACGCCGCGAGACGTCACCCCAAAGTCCCCTGTTGGAAAATATGCTGGCTGTTGCTCCTGCTGCGCTGGCGTTAGCGGTGGGGAGCGTGATCCTCTACGCCCCCTTCTGGTTTGCTTTGCGTTCGCAAGCCGGCGGCGTTTTGCCCAATGTCTTCAACGCCACCCGTTTGCCCCAATTTCTGGTGATGTTCGCCCCGTTGGCAGTGCCACTTGTGTGTCTGATTCTGGAGCTGGGGAAGGAAGCGGGCGTGCGCTGGACACAGGTACTCGGCTGGAGCGCGCTTATCCTGGTCCTCCTCACCGCCGCTGGACTGCTGGTTGGGTGGGTTGTGGGCAGCCCCTATCTGGCAGCTGTGCGTCAAGGGCAGGCAATTCCAGGATTGGGTGCGGTTGAGATAGAATCCATCATCGACGCGCTCATCACTCGCTTACTAAACCCGTGGACGGCGTTTGTGCTTGCCTGCGGTTGCATCACGCTCTTTGTGGCGCTGTTGGCACCGCGACAGGGGCTGCGAGAGGATCTGGGCTTCGTAGGCTTATTGGTGTTGTTGGGGCTTGGGCTGACGCTTGCGCCTGAGTACATCTTCCTCAAGGATGTCTTCAGCACGCGGATGAACACGATTTTCAAGTTCTATTTCCAGGCGTGGGTGGTGTGGAGCCTGGCTGCAGCGTGGACGCTATCGCAAGGTAAGATTGCGACTGCCGGATGGCTCAGGCGCGCGGCACAGGTCTGTGCCTGGTTGCTGATTGCTGCGGGTTGGATTTATACCGGCTTTGCCATTCCCGCGCGCGCCGGGCAGAATGAGGGTTTTTACGGCGG
>JAKJAC010000011.1:5600-9888 GCA_022707705.1 Chloroflexota bacterium | reverse complement strand
TGGAACACTTGACGGCGCACTATGGTTACAGCAACACCATCCGGAGGATTGGGACGCGATTAACTGGCTCAACACGCATGTTGCGGGTCGGGCAGTGATTGTGGAAGCGCCCGGCGACCGCTACCGCGCCTACGTTTACGAAGGGCGTGTCTCCGCCTTGACAGGATTGCCCACCCTGCTGGGATGGGGTGGACATCAATCGCAATGGCGCGGGAACTATGATGAACCAGCGGCGCGTGAGGCAGCCTTGGAAACGCTCTTCACGACGACTGATGTAACGCAGCTGCACTCTATCTTAACGCAATACAATGTCGGCTATATCTACATCGGGGCAGAGGAACGTAACCGCTACCCGCAAGAGGGTTTGGAGAAATTCACGGCGCTTTTCCCTGTTGTCTATCAGAACTCCGGGGTCACACTCTATCAGGTGACCTCTCCATAGCAGGAGACTTATGTCGAAATCATTCCGTTGGTATTGGGGCGTACTGCTATTGCTACTACTACTCACACGCTTGAGTGCGTTGAATGCGGCGCTGCTGACGCCAGATGAAGCACATTCTGCACTGCAGGCCTTGGCGGTTGTTGAAGAACGACAGTGGCCCCTTTCGCCCACCAGCCCGCTGTTGTTGAATGGCAATAGCTTGCTCTTCACGCTCTTTGGCAGCGGAAGTGGTTTGGCGCGCTTTCTCCCAGCGCTTGCGGGCATTCTCCTGGCGGTGACTCCGTGGCTATGGCGTAAAATGCTGCCCGTATCGGAGCGCGATGGTCTTCCACCGGCTTTCTCTGCGTATAGCGCGATAGTTTTGCTGTTACTTTCCCCTATCATGCTCTTCGCCGCGCGGCAGGTAAATGCAGCTACCCTGGGAACGCTCGGCGGAGTGCTGGTGATTACGGCGCTTTTTACGATGTCACGCGATGGCGAAGACCGCCTCGCTGCATGGCTCCTTGGGACAGGGTTGGCGATAGGCCTTGTCGGGGGAGCTGCCTTCTACGATGTCTTCATTTCGGGCGTCCTGGCTTGGGCCATCTGGCATTGGGTTGAAGGGCGCGCCCTGACTTTCAGTCGCGAGTGCCGTCGCGCCGCAGGTCTGGGGCTGTTGGCTGCGCTCCTGATTTCGCTAGGGTTAGGATGGCGCTGGAATGGTTGGGCCGGTCCTGTGGAGAGTTTGGTGATTTGGTTGCGCGAATGGCAGGCTGCGGTGACGCCCGTCAATCCACTGTTGCTCTTCCTCTATGAGCCGTTGAGTCTATTGCTCGCCGCCATCGGCTTGGGGATGGCAATACGTCAGAGTCAGTCGCAGCTCCTTGCATTGGCAGCGTGGGCTGTGCTGGCGGGTTTGCTGGTCGCCCTGCGTCCTGGAGCAACCCCGATTGCCTTCCTTGCCCCATTTGTGCCGCTGGCGCTATTGGGAGGTTGGGCGGCGCAAGGCTTCTTCCCGTCACGCCGGTTTGCCGACCATGCCTGGGTGGAGTGGGTACATGCAGCGCTGGGGATCGTGTTGTGGTTCTTTATCGCGTTGGTATTGTTGCGACAAGCTGGCGCACCACAATATGCGAATGGTCTTGAATTGCCCCTCGTAGCGCTGGTGTTGGTGATTCAAGGACTGATAGCGGCAGGTTTTGCCACGCTGGTAGGAATGCGGCGAGCGCTGACAGGACTGGTTTGGGGGCTAGTTCTGGTGTCATGTTTGCTGCAGGTGGGATTCGGCGCCAGGCTTGCCTTTGGCCATCCCGGGAACCCGGCGGAACCTTTGGTCACCACAGGCGTTTCGGATGATGTGCACAACTTGCGCCGTGGCATTGAAGACCTGCGGATTGCACATGGAATCGGCCCTGATGAGCTCATCTTAACCGTTGTGGATAGCGACCCCAATCTGGCAGATACGTGGGCTGTTCTGCGGTGGGCTTTACGACCCACGTCGGTGCGCACCGTCTCTGCATGGCCCGCAGATCAGCCCGAGATGGTACTTACACTCGAAACGGTTACCCCACCGGCAGAAACGCACCTCGCTTACAGGGGGATGGCTTTTGGGGTGCTACACCACAATAACGGCGGAATCTCTGGTTGCGAGGCGGGTGTATTCCCTCCTGTATGCAGTCGCCCGCTGGCATGGTATTTCTACCGGCGGGCGCCGGTCGCGGCTCAAGTCACGCGCGTGATTTTGTGGACTTATCTTCCTGACACACCATGAGGGATGCGAGTTTATACTACCGTGTGAAGGGCTGGTTTCGATGCCTTTTCTGATTGATGGACATAATCTGATTGCTGCGTTACCGGATGTTCACCTCGAGGACCCAGAGGATGAGGTCGCTCTCATTCTCAAGTTGCGGGGTTGGTCGGGGCACAAACGTCGCAAAGTCACCGTCGTTTTTGATGGCGGCATTCCCGGTGGCTATTCCCGCCAGCTCTCCAATCCAGATCTGGAGGTAATCTTTGCCGCGCACAAACGCAGCACCGCTGACCGTATTATCATCAAGCATTTGGAGAAGCTGCGCGATCCAGGCAACTGGACTGTGGTCAGTTCCGATCGCGAGATACTAGATTTCGCCCGGCGTGTCGGCGCGCGGGTAATCCCTTCTCAGGAATTTGCGTTGGAATTACAGCCCGCGGCACGTCCTCCAATGGAAAAGCCGCGTGAGCCATCGCCCGCTGAAGTGCACGAGTGGCTGGAGATTTTCCCTGAACCAGCGGCGCATCCTGAACCACCGCCAGCTGCAAGTCACCCACTTCCTCCAACATCACCGGTTACGAGCGCCGCCAGCAAGGCGCCGGCGCCTCAAGAACCGGCGCCAGGGAGGAGACTTGCGGCAGCGCCCACGTATGCGCCCACATTAGCGGAGCGTTTGGGCGTACCCCTGACGCCAGAACCACCTTCGTCTCCCACTACGGAAATGGGCAAACCCGCTGAGGTTTCAGTGGAGGAAGTGCAAGATTGGTTACAGGTCTTCCATGATGTGCCGGAGGAACCCAGTCCACCCAAGCGCGTATCACAACCGCCAACTCGACCGAAAAAGCCTGCCTCGCTTGCGGTGAACAAAGTAACTGAAGAGGAACTGGCGCCAGAAGAGGTCGAAGCCTGGATGGAATTGTTTCCGGAGCCGCTGCCTGAGGTCACCGTAGGAAGTGAAAACGGTGATGCAGCGCCCAAAGCGACAAGGCGTCGCCATCCAGAGACCTTCCGTTCATCCAAACTGCGCAAGCATCAAGCGCGC
The DNA here is from genome assembly GCA_022707705.1 of Chloroflexota bacterium. Taxonomy (GTDB): domain Bacteria; phylum Chloroflexota; class Anaerolineae; order B4-G1; family SLSP01; genus JAAZNO01. The sequence goes on along the minus strand of JAKJAC010000011.1, from coordinate 6,675 downwards.
ATACCTGAGACGCCCGCCAGGTCGGATGCGGTGGATGGACTTAGCCCTGAGGAGCAAGAACAATGGTTCCGGCTCTACGGAGAGGAACCGAAGGGCTAATGGTCTGCTGCTGAGGATTGAACCGGCTAAAATAGCGCTGGGATTTGCAGCGCTCTGGCAGCGTATCAGGGAGACTCTGCTGCAAAAAGCGTCTGAATTGAGAGCAAATCTGCCGTAGAAGGCAACACAAGATGCGCGCCAGCGCGCCAAAGTTCTTTTTCCTCGCCGAAACCACACAAGACGCCGACCGCCCATGCTCCTGCCCGTCTTGCCGAACGGATATCTACAGTCGTATCACCCACCATCACGCACTCTTCGGGCTTCAATCCTAACGCCTGCGCGGCATATAGCACCGGCGCCGGATGCGGCTTGAGGCGCCGGGTGCTCTCGCGCGTCACGCTGACCGGGAATAATGTCGTGAGGTCATATTGGGCAAGGAAGGCTTCCGCAGCTGCGGCGCCACGCGTGGAGACCACAGCTAGCGGGTGGTGAGAACCTAGCTGCGCCAACATGGGTGCGACGCCCTCGATGATCTTGAAGCTGTAGCTGCGGTCAGCATGTTTGAGACGCTTCTCCAGTGCAAAAGCCACCCTATCCAGATGCAATATATCCAGGAAGGTGAGAGCGGCATTTGTTGGCGTCTCTGAGAACATGACCAATCTCCGGGCAAGCCGTTGTGCACGTCCTGCCCCCAGAAAGCGCAATAACCTTGACAGCGCTGCGACGGATTGATCGTCGGTATCCATCAGCGTACCATCGAGATCGAAGAACCACGCACGCACCTGGTCGAAAGGGATAGCGCTTTCGCTCACGCCCGCTGCTCCTGCTGTACACCCCACAGGTCCAGGATTACTCCTAAGGTGGCTAAAAGCACCGGATGGGTTTCCAGGTGTGGGTGCTCTGCCTGCAAAATATAGGTCGGTCCACTTGTGGGGTGAACCACCTCACCCACATGCGCTTCCCCACCGGGGTCTTCATTGTCGGTAGTCAGAGTGAAGAGCTCATACAGTTGTTGGCTGTAACGGCTACCGCGCGC
>JAKJAC010000011.1:0-5590 GCA_022707705.1 Chloroflexota bacterium | reverse complement strand
AGACAGCGCCATCATTGAGGGTGAGCTTGTAACCTGGCAGACGCAGCAACAACCGGTCTACAATCCGCCACTGCTCTTCAATGACCGCTGTAGGCGCTTCTGCTGCTGACGCGTCGAAAAGCCAGAAACGATCGCCGTACCACCAGGAACGATCTTCCCAGCGCAGGCGCGCCAGCTGCTGCCCTTGGGCGTCACTAAGGAAAACCTCTTCGGGGCGGTCAGCCGCAGGTAGTCCAGGCCAGCTGGCGGTCAATTCCAGATTACCTGTGGGGTCGGTCAGACGGTAGCGATAAGTGTAAACCTCAGAAAAAGCATCGCGATAAAGATGGTAGATTACCATAGTTCATCCCCCGCCGCCTTAGTCATCGCGTTCTTCGTCTTCGTCATCATCATCGTCGCCATCTGCTGTGCTTCCCGAGGTCACCGAGCGCAGGAATGCTTCCGCTACGGCGCGATTGACTCCCCTGAATTGACCCTGGTCTACATTGGGGGTAACAATCCCCAGGTCTACCATCAAATCTACCAGTCGTGCCGAACGGGTGTAGCCGATGCGCATTCGGCGCTGTAGGAGGGAGATGCTGGCGCGATCTTCGGCGAGCAGGATTTCCACAGCAGTAGGCAGGAGTTCATCCTCGAACTTGGGCGTGGCTTCGGCAAACTCCGGGAAGAGCGGTTCCTGCGCGGGGATCGGTGGCGCCTCCTTCAAAGGCAGCGGACTGGCAGCGGGCGGCAATGTCACTACCGTCGCGCCGCGTCCCTGACGCCAGTGTTCTATTAGCCGGTCGAGCTCGCGATCCGAGACAAACGTTCCCTGCAAGCGCAAAGGCTGTCCGACATCCGGAGGCATAAAGAGCATATCGCCGCGCCCCAGCAGACGTTCTGCGCCTGGCATATCGAGAATCACGCGCGAATCTACCGAGGACGCCACGGCGAAGGCAATGCGTGCAGGGAAGTTGGCCTTAATCAACCCGGTGACGACGTTGACGCTGGGGCGTTGGGTAGCCACGATGAGATGGATACCGGTGGCGCGTGCCATCTGCGCCAGACGGCAGAGCACACGTTCGGTCTCCTCGGGGGATTGCATCATCAAATCCGCCAATTCGTCTACGATGACCACGATGTAGGGGATAGGTTCATCCTCACCCCCCTTTTTACCTGCGCGACGGTTGAAATCCTCGATATTGCGCGCTCCCGCTTTGGCAAAGCGCCGGTAGCGCGTGTCCATTTCTCGCATCACCCAGCGCAGAGCTGGCACTACTCGATCCACATCCACAATCACGGGCGCCAGAAGGTGAGGGATGCCATTATACTGTGTGAGCTCGACCCGCTTGGGGTCCACCATCATCATGCGCAGCGTTTCCGGCGTGTTCTGCAGAATAAGCGCTGCGATGATGGCATTCACGCAAACCGATTTCCCGGAGCCGGTGGTGCCGGCGATAAGCAGGTGGGGCATGGCGCGCAAGTCTGCGGCGACTGCCTGTCCGGAGACATCCTGACCCAAGCCCATGCGCAATGAGCCTTTCAGTTTGGCAAATGCGCGGGATTCGAGCACGTCGCGTAACGCCACCACCGAAGGTTCGATGTTCGGCACTTCAATGCCTACCAGACCCTTGCCCGGTATAGGCGCTTCGATACGGATGCTGCGGGCGGAAAGGGCCAGCGCCAGATCGTCTGCCAATGAGGCGATTTTGCTGACCTTGACTTTGGTGCGTTTGCCACCCCGCAGATCAATGAACAGTGGTTCCACCCCAAATTGCACGACGACCGGTCCTGTGTTTGTCTCCAGCACCTTGACGGGCGCCCCCAAACTGGTGAGTGTATCTTCGATGATACGCGCTTGTTTGCGAATGAGATCATCGCTGAAACTCTGTTCACTCCCCACCTCGAGGATTTCCGCAACGGTGGGCAGGCGCCAGGGTGACCCTGAAGGGGTGGGTGGAATTCTGAAATCCATGTGCTCTTCTTCAGGACGGGCGCCATTGATTTTGAGTGGGGACTTTTCCTGTTCGCCGCGAGTGGGCGCCGCCCCTCCAAGTACCACAGGTGTGGGCTTGGAGGCAGCGGGTTTCGCTGTGGACTTGCTCACCGCTGGCGGCGGTTCCTCCGGCGGCAGGTCAGGAAAGGAAAGCTGTTCAGCTGCGGGAAGCCGGTTCTTGGACTGTGCACGCCAGTTCAGAAGCAGTTGCACGGCTTCGGCAGGAGAGATGCCTACGACCAGAGTAATGACAATCAGCCATGACATCAACAGCGCCACGATGGCGCCAGCTACCCCGACCAGCTTCACGGCAAGGTCCAGCAACGCTGCACCAATCAGTCCGCCGCCTTCTCCCTGTTCCACGAGCTGGAAAAGACCTACACCGGGCCAAAAAATGCGGGAAGCGATCAGGTGCAACGTCATGAGTGCTGTGAAAAAACCAAGCGCCACCCCGGCAACCTGCTCAGGTTGTGGGTGAGGTAAACGGTCACCAAAGCGCCGTAAAATCAACCACAATCCCAAAGCGCCGATGAAGAGGGGAACGATAAACATTCCCCAACCGAAGATTTTCTCCAATCCCACCAACCACAACTGGGTTAAGGCGCCCTGTTGCGGTGAAAGCAAGCTGAGGATGGTTGCCAGCGCCACCAACAGCAACCCGCCGCCAAGGATATCCAGCCACTGGTCACGGGTCAGCTGGATGAGCGGTTCCTTGCGGGTCGAGCGGCGCCGCGACGACCTGCGGCGTGTGCTCGCTGTATTGGACTTACCTGGATTGGAACGGCTTTTGGTCATAGTCTTTCACTCTGCAGGCGCATTATACCCCAAACTTTCATACGAGCGCCAGGTCAATAGCTTCATATACGGAGCGCACCGGCACGGCTTCCACACCCTCTGGCAAGCGAGCTTTCTGACGTCCCAGCGTTCGCGGTACAAGGACTTTGCGGAAACCCAAGCGCGCCGCCTCTTTGATGCGCGCCTCAAGTTGCCCCACCGAGCGCACTTCCCCTGAAAGCCCCACCTCGCCCACGAGTGCCAGGTCCGCTGCTACAGGACGGTCGCGAACGGTCGAAGCCAATGCTACCGCCACCGCCAGGTCTGCTGCCGGTTCGGCAATCTGCAAACCGCCCACCACGTTGGCAAATACATCCTGGTCTGCCAACCGCAGGCCCACACGCCGCGTCAGCACTGCTACAACCAGCAGCAGACGGTTGAAGTCGAGTCCGTTCACCGTGCGGCGTGGGTTGCCAAAACTGGTATGGCTTGCCAAAGCCTGAATTTCCACAAGCAGGGGTCGTGTTCCCTCCATGGTGACAGCAATCGCGGATCCGGGGACATTGACCATACGCTCAGCCAGAAATGCTTCAGATGGATTGGCAACTTCAACCAGGCCTTCCTCACGCATCTCGAAGACGCCAACCTCTGAGGTGGCGCCGAAACGGTTCTTAACACTGCGCAGCAGCCGATACGTATGGAAAGGGTCGCCTTCCAGATATAATACAGTATCTACGATGTGTTCAAGCACTTTGGGACCGGCGATAGCGCCTTCTTTGGTCACATGCCCTACCAGCAAGACGGGCGTGCCGCTTTGTTTTGCCCAACGCTGCAGGCGCGCGGCGCACTCACGCACCTGGCTGATGCTGCCCGCCGCCGAATTCAAATCGGCGACGTGTGCCGTCTGGATGGAATCCACGATCAGCGCCTGCAATTTGGGGAGCGTCTCTGCCTGGACGAGAACAGACTCTACTTCTGTTTCTGGCAACATGAGCACCGTTTCGCCAGTGAGGTTGAGCCGCCGCGCACGGAGCTTGATTTGACCGGGCGATTCTTCTCCGGAGACGTAGAGCACGGGGCATTCTGCAGTTCCCAACATCGCTGCTGTCTGTAACACCAGCGTGGATTTACCGATACCTGGCTCGCCGCCGATGAGGATGATGGAACCGGGCACCAACCCTCCGCCCAGAACTCGCGATAGTTCTCCCATAGGGATAGGAATCCGTTGCTCATGAAAGCCATCCACCTGGCTGAGCCGTTGTGGGCGAATCATGGCACTCGGGGTGGGCTGTGCCGTAGTGTTAGCTGCAGGAGTATCCAGGATGGTCTCCACGAGCGTCTCCCACGCACCGCAATGCGGGCACTTCCCCATGTGCCGCGCAAAGCTCCAGCCACATTCCTGACAAATCCATCGAGTTTCACTTTTTGCCATCGTGATGCCTCCCCTACATCTATTGTACCAGAACATTTGTTCTGATACAAGAGGGTTTTTCCGGCGAGTTATGGGCATAACCATTGCCTACCATAATTCTGCACCTAAACGGCGCAAAAACAAATGGAGGTGTAGCGCTGGGATGCGGGGCGATCAGGGGTATACTCAAAGACATGAGTGTGAGCTTCTCAGAGGGAACGAGAGACCGCTGAACAGTACCTGTATGGGATAGTGATAATGTCCGATCCTACCGTGACTCCACGTTTCATTGCTGATGCAATGCTGGGAAAACTGGCGCGTTGGCTGCGCCTGTTGGGCTACGATACGCTCTACTCGCAAGAAAGCGATAGCATTATCGCGCAGCTTGCCAGAAGCGAGCACCGGATTCTGCTAACGCGCGACCGGGAGCTAGCGGCGCGGCGGGGACTCAGGGTGATTCTGTTGACTCCGACAGATTTTGAAATGCAGGTAGCGCAAATCCATGCCGCCGTAGGTATTCCCCCCCTAACACCCCGTTGTATGGTCTGCAACGGTCCTCTCAGCCCTATCTCTCTGGAGATGGCACACCCGCATATTCCTCCGCATATCGCAGCAACCCATCGCGACTTTCAGCAGTGCCAGCAATGTGGTAAGATTTACTGGCGCGGCACGCATTGGGATGGCATCCGCAGCCGGATAGCTCGTGCGCTTGGGTGTGATCAAGCGCCAGATACGAATTCTGGGGTGCATTTCACTTCTGGGGAAAATAGAAGACAATAGTCTAAGAAAAAGATCCTGGAGGTGAACCATGACTGAGCATGAGGAGTTGGTGAAAGCACGGGAAGCAGAACGCCAGGCGGCGCTTGAGGACATCGCCAAGGAGTGTATTGCGGAAGTCCGAGCGTGGTCAGTGGCACATCCGCAAGCCAAGTGGGATGAATTGGAAGAAGCGGTCTTGCAGGCGCGGCAGCGGTTCGGGGAGCGCCTCTTACAGGCCGTAGTCGAGGAACGCGCAGAAGTTCGTCCCGTACCCGGTCCGCCGTGTGCGCAATGTGGGACGGAAATGCACTACAAGGGTCCAAAATCGCGTTATGTGGTGAGTAGCCTAGGCGAGACGCAGTTGGAGCGGGGTTACTACTATTGCCCACAGTGTAAGGTGGGCGTTTTTCCCCCTAGATGAGGCGTTGGAGTTGCGGGCTAAGTCTCCGTGGAGTCCCCGGTTGTTGCGCATACTGACGAAGTTGACGGCGCGCTTACCTTATGCCGAGGCACAAGCCGTGTTAGAGGAACTCGCGGGGATTCGGGTGTCGCTGAGCAGTGGGTGGCGGATAGCCCAGACCTGGGGTGCCCAATTCCAGGTAGAACTAGAGCGTGAAACAGCGACGCAAAAGGCTGCGGCGCAGACTTGGAGTACTCCCGGAGAACGTCCG
>JAKJAC010000119.1 GCA_022707705.1 Chloroflexota bacterium | reverse complement strand
GAAGGTCAGTGTCATCGTGCCATCGCCATTATCCTGTGCGCCCAAGAAGTAGAAGGCGAAGTTGCCCTCGGGGTCGCGCACCGGGTCGCCGCAGGGTAACCCTTCATTGAAGGCGCAGCCTTCCAGCGTGAGGATGCCCACGTAGTTCGCAGCTTTCGCCTCGAGCTGCACCGAGGTCATAGCGGCAGCTTCCGCAGCCGTGACCGTGATTTTGAACTCATCCATATCGCCGTTCTTGACCTCGGTCCCCGACTGGTACTCGAACTTGATGCCGTAGAAGGGGTTGTTGGTCGGATTCTCGACGCCATAGGTGTTGGTGCGCAAATTACAGGTTGCGGGATCGGGCGTCGGGACGGGCGGGACGGTCTCGGGTACCTCGGGTAGAGGTCCCTCGGGCATCTCCTCATGAACCGGGGGCTGCTCGGCGGGCGGAATCAGGTGCCCATAATCCTGGCAGGAGAGCGTGTTCTCCGGGTCGATATTCAGCTGCCCGTTGTTAATCATATCCGCGATATCCTTGGCGCGCTCCAGATTGCCGCCGTAGAGGATGATGTTCTGCGCCTCCTGCAGCGCCTCCCACATCGTGCCATTGAACGTGCCGCCGGAGATGCCCTCCAACCGGATGACCGTAGTCGGTCCCACTTTGCCTGAACCCAGATTGAGCCAGGTGGCGAGGTTCTGCTGCAGGGCGCGATCGAGCATGGAGTTGCCGTTGGCTTTCTGCAGGATGGCGTGAGCTTCCTGATCGGTAAGGCGCACGGCGTTGGCGATGGGCGCAGGCGCCGTCACATTCAATCCGCTGCGGAAGAGCGGGCTGGCGAGCGCTATGTTGCGCAACGCCCAATCCAGGCTCTCGCGGGTCTCCTGCGTGCCACGGGGCTTGTTATCAATCAACACCTTCTTGACGTTGTTCTTCCAGTAGCCGATCGTCCGCGGGCAGGAGCCTTCTTGCCATACCTCCGGCGGGGAGCAGGGACCGTCCTCGCAGAGGGGAACAATCATTTGATTGGTGCGAATCCACACAGTGTTGTGCATGTCCAGGCCCTGAATATGCCAGGTATAGAAGCCTGGAATGAGCGTGTCTACATACAGGTGCGCGGGCGTAGCAGGGTCGGTGCTGACGACGTAGCGCTTCCATTCCTCAGAACCGGAGGGTTTTTCGTTGATGTAAATGGGTGTTCCCTCAGGATTGGTGATTTCGTACTTCACGGGCGGATTGCGACGATACAAGGGGTGACTAAAATCATCCGGAGGTGCTCCGATAGTCTTTGTGCCTTGTGCTACAGCTGCAGTGCTAGCCCATTCTGGAACGCCATCTGGGGTTATGGGATCGCGCGTGTTACAGATGGCGGGGTCGGGGTTGTTGGGGTTGCAGTTCCAACTGCCGACGTCAAAGTCGCCATCCCAAAACTCCAGGATGCCTTCTTTATTCGGCAGGTAAAGGTAGAAACGCCAATCGCCTGTGTAAACTGAGGGTCCGGGGTTATTCAGACTCTGTAATTGAGGATAGATGACCCCCACATCATTCATACTTGCCAGCATACCGACAATTGCGAAATTTGCATTCACTAGATCGGTCTGTCCCGCACTTAAGTAACCCGTCGAACGCAATTTAAAGGCGTTAATGCCGTAACCTTCTATGGGGCGGCTTGCTTCCAATCTGTAGAAATAATGGCCAGATGGTCCCATAGCCTCAGGCGTAGCATTAAGGGTGAGGTTATACCAGGCGTTGTTGGGCATGCTGTCGGAATTGCCGCGCCACTGTCCAACTATTTGTGTGCCTTTACCATCGCGTAATGGATCTGCATAGAGTATATAGGTAGTTTCAGTGTTTGTGTTGTCCCAGTTCCCACCATTCATGTTGATGTTCCCAGCCGTGTCGCGACCGGAATCACCGTCGAAAATACCAATTTCGAAAGAAGTTTGATTGCCTGGGACACTAATCCACACAACGGTAGTTTCTCCACCGAAACTTGCCATATCCTCCCCGGGCATGGAGAAAAACAGGCCATCGCTTTCCCCACAGGAAGGCATGCAGGTATAGCCCCCTGCCGGCGCCGGATAGGTTGCCACGGGCACACCAACCGTGCCCGTGATGAGGCGCCCCAACGCTGACCACCAGCCTAGCAACTGCCCAGCAACTGCCACAATGAGTACGAGTGCTGCCAGTCCCATTAGCGTGGTGCGCCCGCTTTTGCTTCTCAACCAACGATTGAACTTCTTAGCCATTGAAAACCTCCTTGTTGTTTTTGCATGAATGACATTGTCTCAGTACTGCCAACATCACGCTTGCCTGCTGCCCGTTGTACAGAATATGAACTCTCGTGTTTGTCACTGCGACCGAAGAGCGCAGATCAGCACTTGCGATTAACAGTATAGATCTGGTTTCTTATCATCAGTTACACAGAGAGAGTTGGATGGGCAACAACTTGCGTTACCTACAGTTATAGTCGTGACAGCGAGGCAAAAAGAGTCGTGAAGAGTGTTGAGGTATCAGACTTGAAATGATGCTCAATAAAAACAACTGGGGACAAGAAGCATGTCCCCAGTTGATGAAGTCTATCCTACAACACATGGTATGCAGGAAAAGAGACTGCGTCACCGATCACCAAAGTTACGGCGATTATGCGCCGCAATTAAAACTAATAGATATCTTAAGTGGGAATATATCCAGTGCCGGTAAGGCAAGGAGGAGTATACCCAATGCCAGTCATACAATTGGGAGGGTCACCCACACGGCTCCCACCAGTGCATGTAGTGCTAGCGATGCTACCCGGATTGCAGCCTGCCCCACCCTGAATTGTTATGGTACTACCCAGATCAATGATTTCTGGTTTTTCGTATCGAACATTGACTATAGTTTTGCCTTGCTTCTCCATTGTGCCCCTCCTTGTATTGAAACCACACAACAAATATGCTGTATTGCCTATTCCTTCATCTGCAACAGCCTTTACTCATTATACCATCATTTTGTTGCCAAATTAGTATCAATTGTTTGATGGATCTCTGCTGCGCTCCTGGGTGATTTATCAAAATGCAGATCAAACCCCGGCGTTCCTCTAGAGATGTCTGCAATTTGGGCAAAAATAGATTTCTGAGCCTGGACTTCAAAATTACGCGACCAGAAGAACTCAAAAAAGGCACTAGCGAGGTAACGGCATGTTTGAATGGTATCTACTGGAGTCACACGGGTTTCTGAATCTTGGTAAAGCTTAAACACAGCTCCTAAAGGAACACCGACAAGGTCGTATGCCTCTTCTTTTGTCAAAGTCCCTGCTAAGGCGCGGTTGGTGGTTGCATTCGCCACAAGCCAAGCATTCCCTTGGGGTATGAGATATAGCCTGTCATCTCCAATCATTGGTGTGAACGGTTGTAAGATTTTTGTGATGGTACTTTTGCCTGCTCCTGAGGGTCCAAGAAAAACCAGCGCGCATCCCTTCATCACGACTGCAGCTCCATGGATCAACACAATACCAAGTGGCTCAGGATTCCTCCTGCGTTGATTCATGGTCTGTCATCCTTCAGCCGGGACTGAGGCAACCGCCTTTTTTCTGCGGCTTCCTGGCATAACCATGCTGGTGCCACCAATCGCCCGCTATCCAGGTAGTTCTGTGCCACGCAATAAGTAAGACAACGTCCCGCATGGATGCACTCGCCGCATATATTGGGATAGTCGCTATCCAACTCCCGCCGCAGCTCTTGCAGCACCGGATGGTATTGCCAAACTTCAGTCAGGCTTGCTTTACCTATCTCTCCAAAGCAGAGTTCGGGTACATTACGCCCGATGCCGCACAGCGCCATCTCCCCTGAACCCAGGATGCCCAAAATATGCCGCACGTGGCATACTCCCTGTGATTTCTCGCGCAGCAATTCCTTCACACTGTAGAGCGCCAGCGGGGTGGCAAGGATCAGTTTGATCGGCGTTCGGTCTTGCAGCTCGCCGCGCACGAAATGCGCCAGGTCCATGATTTCCTCGAACTCCAGCGCCTCGCCGCGCTCGTGCATGCCAATGCCACGTCCAGAAGCCGTCACCGGGTTGAATTTCATCGAACCGGCGCCCAGTTCCACCGCCAGCTGCACCACGGCTTCGACCTCTGCCATGTTGCCCCGGTGGGGTGACATGATCAGCTGTGGCTTGTAGCCCGCTGCAACCAGCGCCCGAAAGCCGCGCACCGCGGCATCGAAGCTGCCCTTGACCCCACGGAAGGCATCGTGACTCGCGGCGGTCGCGCCGTCAATGCTCACTGAGACAAACCACAGGTTGGTCTGTTCTTTGAGATGCCGCGCCAGTGCATCGTCAATCAACGTGCCGTTGGTCTCCATGGTCAGGGAGATCCCTTCAGCGGTCAAAAAATCTGCAATCTCAACAAACTGCGGGTGCAGCGTGGGTTCACCGCCGGTCAGTTTGGCGGCGCGTAAGCCCAGCGGTTTGGCTTCTGCGACCGCGCGCTTGAGCAGCTCCAGAGGAAGATATGTTCCTGGAGAAGGTTCGCCATTCACAAAGGTCGGCGTGATCCAACAATGGCGGCAGCGCAGGTTGCAGCCATCGGATAGATAGAGATAGAATGTGGTCAGCGGCGGAACGCCCTCCGGCAAAGCACTTTCAGGGAGCTCACATTCCAGCAGCTCTTCGGGTTCAGGGTCACACAGCGTCACAATAACTTCTCCCGTCTTACTCAATAGACTTGCGATACACTAAGATTCGCCCTGTACGACCAGGGCATTGGCGCCTGATGAACACAAACTTCCAGGATGCCGTCTTCTATCTGCGTCATCTGCGTTAATCAGCGTCCTTTGCTTTTTCCGGAGTCAGGATTCCACATTGCCAGCAGCAATGCCCACAAAGCCTCTTGCCAGCAGGCGCTCCACGAATTCGTGCGTATCCTGCGCCACAGCGTCTTCCGGCACATCGTGGCAGCGCTGCCTCAACTCCGCCACGACCTGCGCCTCGGTGCGCGGCGCGCTCAATGCCTGCCAGATGAGCAGCCCCGTGATGTTGATCACGAGCACGTCATTCGTGTCGGGATTGAAGAGCAGGGCGCCGTCGGGACCCTCCTCGCGGCAGGATACATCCGGGTTGGTGACATAGCGTGCAGTCTCGTTCATGCTTTTCTTGGCTCCTGATAATTTGATTCTACCACATACTACCTTGAGGGAATATCCAAAAATCGGTAAACGAGCTTAAAGAATTCGTGCTCATTCGTGAAATTCGTGGCTAAGATTTCTTACTTCCCCTGATCCTCAGCCTCACTTACCGCGCCAGGCTGAATGATCTCCAGCGCCAGCAACTGTTCGATGACTTCAGTCACATCCGCAAGGACTGTGTCCACGGGTTGGGCATAGTCCTTTGCCATGGCTGCCGCGATTTCTCCCAGACTCTGTCCTTGCTCCAGATAGCGGGTAATCTCGCGTGCGGTCGGGTTCAGCTCGACCATCTGCAGCGTCTCGACGTTCAGCGCCAGGCTGCCCGGTTCAAAATCCTCAATCGCTACTGCAGGATGAAGGTGAAAGAGTGTAGAAGGCTCCATTAACCGTTTGCCTCACAGTTTGGCAGCTCGACCGGCGGCGCTATGAATAAGTCATAGGGTTTGTAGCAGCACAGGCGCTTTTCATTCACCCACCAGTATGCCACGGTGCGTTTGCCGTGAAGAATCTTGACCAGTGGACCCCGGTTGGTGTTGAGGCGCACCTGTGTCAGCCTCAGGTGAACCCAGCGCCGCAACACGCCGCTGCTGCGCAACCACCGGTAAGGGGCGCGTCCCCACCGTCGAGCATGCCATCCCAGTCGCAGGGCTTGCGCCCACACTGCCCCCGCCGCGCCATTGCGCACACCGAAAAGCCTGCCGCCTCGCTGTGCAAAGCGCACGCAGCCGATGAAGTGCGTCGCATCTACCAGCTCCGCATCAGGACCTGCCGTCGCATCGCCCTGTGTGAGCAGCGTCTTGCCCTTGCCTCTGCGCGCGCGCACGCGGTGTGCGATTGCCGTCATCTCCCCGCGCCCGTCGGGGCGGTAGAAAGCCACCACATCGCCCGGGCGCGCGCTTTCCAGAGCGGCGGGTGCCACAAAGAGCATCTCGCCCTCGCGGAACGTGCCGTGCATGCTCATCCCTTGATAGCGGAAGGCAAGCATGGGTTGGTCGTGGATGGTGACGTTTAGCATGATTGTGTTTTTCATTTGAATAGATGGAGGCATGGGCAAACACGCATGCCCCTCACCGTGTGCGATAAATCTCGCGACGATGCCCGACAGCATGAACGATGAGTAAACACTCGGGCTCCCGAATCTCATATATTACACGATAATCTCCGATGCGCAGCTTATAAAATCCTGTTAAGTCGCCAGCAAGTGGCTCGGCTCTCAACTCTGGTAAGTGTGCAGCGAACCACTCAAGGCGATTTGATATCCGCTGTGCAACGGACTTGTCCAAGCGCGCAAAGTCACGTATAGCGGATTCGAGTAACCGGACAGCATAACTGCTCATAACTTGAGGCGTTGGCGTGCTGCTTCTAGAGTGGTGCCGCGCTCACCGTTTTCTACGGATTTTCGTTGCTGTTCCAACCGGGCTTGTAGTGATGCTTGCAGTAACAACCCTGTATCCGGGTCGCTGTCTTCATCCAGATCAGAGATAGTTTCGAGCAATTCCTGGAATACTTCCAAGGGAAGCACCACGGCAGTCTTTTCACCGCTAGCATTTGTAATGTATTGTACTTGTAAGTCTTTGACCTTCAACATGGCTTCCTTAACCTTCTGGGATCACAAAACACGGATCCATCCCTTTGAGCACCCGGTAGCAGTTCATCGGATTGCGCGCATTCACATCGCCGTAAACATCGAGCGCGCCTTGCGGGCACCCCCCCGTGCAGAAGCCCTGGTAGATGCAGCCCTGGCAGGTTTCCAGCGATTCCAGCGGAATCTCGCGGCGCCGTCGCAAAGCGACCATCGTCGGATGCGTCAGCCATACCTGCTGGAAGTCATCCTCTCCAATGACGCCCAGGCGCAGGTCGCTCAGGTTGTGGCAGGGCCATCGTGGAGGATATCGAGTTTGTTCCACACGCCGCCACAGCCCACCAACCGCCCGCGTCCCGGGAAACCGGTCTCACCTCGCGCCAGCGCTTCCTCGATGCGTTTGAACTCTTTGGCATAAGCCAGCGGTCCGGCAGAGGCGCCGATGCGTCCCTCGTAGCGCTCCGCAAGCAGCGCTAACGCACGCATGGCTTGCTCGCGCTCTGTTGGCGTGAGCAGCATCGTCGCGGCATTGGTCTCCGCCGCGCCGCAGCTAAATGCCTCATTGACGCTGAATCTGCGTAAGCCCACATCCTCCAGCAGCAGCGCAGCGATGGCTTCCAGGTCATCCAGGTTGCGGCGGTTCACCGTTACCCGCACCGTCACCGGGAATTGCGCCTTGACCAATAACCGTAAGCCCCGCAGCGCCCGCCCGAAGCTTCCAGGGCGGCTTGCATCGTGAATCTCCGCGCGCGAGCCATCAATGGAGATTTGAATTGAATCGAGCCGCAGGCGCCGCTTGCCCTGCGCGAATTCTGCCAGGGTGGCTTCGGTGATCAGTGTGCCGTTGCTCAGCAGGCTGTAGCGCAGCTTGCTGGCGATGACGCCATCCACCAGCTCCCAGAAATCAGGGCGGGTGAGGGCTTCCCCACCGGTTAGCGTTACTTGCTGGACTGCCAGACTTCCAAGTTCGGCGAAGAAAGCCAACCAGCGTTCGGTGGGCAGGTCGCGCAAGGCGACCATCTCGTCGGCGTAGAAGCAATATTTGCACGCCAGGTTGCACCTGCCGGTGAGCGCGATATTCACCGACTTCGGCGCCGCCATCACGCGCGGTCCTGGATTTGTTTGTGATTCTCGAACGTTGAACGTCGTTTGCGTCGCAGCCATGGGCATTCCTTCAGGACAAATTTCTTGCACCATTTTACCACAGAAAAGTGAAAGAGTAGCTTAAAACCCCAACTTCGGGAGCTAAATTCTAAAAGGGGACTTTGATAGCGTGGTCTCGCTGCTCAGGGGCAACTAGCAGTGCGCCATGACTGGCTTACTCCATCCGCAATGTCTCCGCGATGGCGGCAACGGCGCGACGGTAACGCGACTTTGCCGCGTCCAGTGAAATCCCCAACCGTTGTGCGATAGTGTTGAAGGGTAACCCCTCGGCAAAGCGCAACAGCAAAATCACCTGATAATGTTCCGGTAGCCGCTCTAAAGCTGCCTGCACTACAATGGCGTCCCGCCAACCATCATCCGAGGCTCCCGGGTGTTCCAAAACCACATCCAGAGGGACTGACTCCGGGATGCGCCCATCGCCTCGATAGTAATCCGCAACCTTGTGCTGTGCGATGCGCAGAATCCAGGTGCCAAAGCTGGCATCTCCCCGAAAATTCCGGATGCTGCGTGTTGCTGCCAGGAAGACCTCTTGTGTCACATCATCAACTGCACCAGGCGGCAACTTCATCCGCAACCGGTGATAGACCGTGGGCAGATAGCGGGTACAGAGGTGTTCAAAGGCAACCCGGTTGCCTGAACGGGCTTTTGCTGCCAGCGCGTCATCGGATTCGGATGCGAATACGTCGTCGAAGTCGTTCATCTTCAAGGCTGTGGTAGTCGTTTGCTGGTATTGCGTTATCTGATTGAGAGTCGTTGCCCTGCGTTGGCTTAGCACCTTTGGCTAGAGCGCGTTGATTTCCGCACGATGCTTTTGCTTTGAGAAGAGGCTGATGTGTGACACTGTGCATAAGCGAGCAGGAACCGCCTGGACAAGGATAATCATACTCATAAACGCAAGATTCGCAAGTGCGCGCATTCACCATTCACCGGTGGTACTCTGTCCGGCGTTTTTCCGCTTGCCATCACGCAGAGCGGCTAAAGCCGCGGTTTTAGATTTTCTTTGGCTGCCGCGCGCAGCGCGGCAGCCAAAAACTCTCCCTCTATCGGGCTTCAGCCCGGAATTTGCGCCTTGCGATGAGAGTCTGAACACTTACACACCTATTACCTCTTGCCGACTTGCGTCTTTGTTGTATACTTGATAGTGAATTATCTCTCAGCGAAGGAGAAACACCATGCGCTACCCTCGAGCTGCCGGCATTCTGTTACACCCAACTTCCCTGCCTGGTCCTTATGGCATTGGCGGAATTGGTGAAGCGGCGTATCAGTTCATCGATTTCCTTGTGGAAAGCGGGCAGACCCTCTGGCAAATTCTTCCCCTTGGCCCTACCGGCTATGGCGATTCACCCTATCAATGCTTTTCTGCACTCGCCGGTAACCCATTCCTGATTAACCTGGATTGGCTGGCGGCGGAGGGCGATCTCGACCCTGCAGAACTTGCGTCAGCTCCTTCCTTCCCGGAGGGGTGGGTGGATTACGGTCCCGTCATCTCTTTCAAGACGGCGATGCTGCACCGCGCCGCGCGGCGCTTTCAGGAGCACGCTACACCGCAGCGCAGGGCGGATTTCGAGCAATTCTGTGCCGAGGAAGCCGGATGGTTGGAGGATTTCGCCCTCTTCATGGCGTTGAAGGAATCCCATGGCGGTGCGGTTTGGAACACCTGGGAATGGGAGCTCGCCTCACGCCAGCCCGAAGCGCTTGCGCTGTGGCGTGAGCGTCTGGCAGAAGCCGTCCATGCTCACCGGTATTTCCAGTATTGCTTCGACCGTCAATGGGCTAAACTCAAGCGCTATGCTGCCGAGCGGGGCATCAAAATCGTTGGCGATATCCCCATTTTTGTGGCTTTCGATAGCGTGGATGTCTGGGCGCATCCGGAATTCTTCATGCTGGATGAGAACCGTCTGCCTACCGTTGTGGCCGGCGTTCCCCCGGATTATTTCAGCCCCACGGGACAGCTCTGGGGCAATCCCATCTACGATTGGAAAGCGCTCGAAAAGCAGGGCTACACCTGGTGGATTAACCGGGTCAAACAGACGCTGCGCGCGGTAGACATCATCCGTTTTGATCATTTCCGCGGCTTCGAAGCCTATTGGGAAGTCCCTGCCGGTGAGCCAACTGCCATCAACGGGAAATGGAAAAAGGGTCCTGGACTGAAGTTCTTCAATGCACTCAAGGCAGCTTTGGGCGACCTGCCCTTGATTGCCGAGGACCTGGGCTTTATCACGCCGGAAGTGGCGGCGCTGCGCAAGGCGCTGGACCTGCCGGGCATGAAGATTTTGCAATTCGCCTTTGCTACCGACGCTGCCAACGCATATCTGCCGCATAATTACGACCCCAACTACGCGGTCTACACCGGCACACACGATAACGATACCACGATGGGCTGGTATTGGAAGGTGGGCAAGGAGGAGCGCCAGATGACGCAGCAATACCTGGGTCCGGTAGGCGAGCCGATGAACTGGGCATTGATCCGTCTGGCTTATCAATCGGTGGCAGACCTGGCAATTGTGCCGCTGCAGGATGTTTTCGGTTTGGGCAGCGAAGGACGCATGAACACGCCTGCCAAGCCTTCCGGAAATTGGTCGTGGCGTTTCAAGTCGGAAGCGCTGCAACCAGAATACAAAGCCCGCTTGCGCAACCTGGCGCTCACCTACGGGCGCAAGGAACCTGAAGTCAAGAAGGCGATGCCGAGCTATATGTAGCGATGTCTTTCTGCAAAAAAAAGTGTTTTTCGGTCGCGCGAAGCGCGACCGAAAAACACTCCCCAACCCCCCTCTTCATCTGTTTGAGAACCTCTCCCGGTTTCCACCAATAAGCTATCGTACCCCTGTTAGTGGCTTATTATGGTGCTGGCGCGTACAGCCAGCGATACCAGGCAAAGTGCTGAGTAATGCGCGTCACATACGTCCGGGTCTCCTCGAAGCCAATCAGCTCCACAAACAGGTCCCGATCCTCTCCAGCCGCTTTCCACCAACGCGCAGCATTGCCGGGTCCCCCATTGTAAGCGGCTAATGCGGGGGTGAGTTCGCCTTCGAAATAGTTGCGTTGCTTTGCCAGATACCACGTGCCAAAGCGTACGCTCACGATGGGGCGGTACAGGTCGCGAGTCTGATAATCGGGGGGCCAGCCGAGCGCCGCAGCAATCTCGGCTCCGGTCGAAGGGATGACCTGCATCAGCCCGCTTGCCGCAGCCCAGGAGGTCGCAAAGCCTTCAAAGAGGCTTTCCTGACGCAACAGGGCATAGAGCGGCAACAGGGGCAGTTCGAATTCGGCGGCATCTGGCGTCACCAGCTCGCTGAAATAGGTGGGGTAGATCAAACAACCCAGGAAACGCGGCGCCTGCGTCAGGTCGCTGGCAGGAGAAAACCGCAGGACTATGGATGCTGCCGCAATCGAGGAGCGGTACAGGCCCAGCTCCCGGAAAATCAGCGCCAGGTGATACTGCGCCAGCGCATTGCTGTTGTAATCGGCACGCAGGGCTTCGAGTTCCGCGCGCCCCTCATCGAAGCGCTCGGCGCGCAACAACAAGGCGCCGCGTTCCAGGCGCGGGTCTGCCAGTAATTCGGCCGGCGGGATGCGCAGGCTGGCGGGATCGGCAACTCCCAGCCAGGCTGCCAGCCACTTGAACACCTCATCCTGTTCTGCGGCATCGCCGCAGGGGCGCGGCGCTCCAGGGAGTGCTTCCAGCGGCGCGCGTTCAGCCAACAAGTCTGCGGCGCGCAAGCCGTAGAAATCCCACGGACCTTCTTTGCCTGCAAGGTCGAGGTACGCGGTTCCTGAGAGTGTGCGCCCTGCCTGGAGCGCGGTTTTCCCCAACCAGAAATACGCCGCCTGCGCGCGCTCGTGATCGGGATACCAGCGCGTGAGCTCTTCCCAGATGGCAGAGGCGCCCGGATCATCTCCCAGGCGGTAGCGCAGCAACCCAGCTCGAAAACGCGCCGGAGGTGCGCCGTCGTCGTTGGGGTAACGTTCCGCCAGTTCCAGGTAGTTTGCTGCTGCCTCGGCGAGCGCCTCATTCCGCTCCAAAAGTTGCGCCGCGCTCCACAGCGCCTCAGCCGCGCGCGCGTGCTCCGGTAGAGCTTGAGGCAGCGCACGATACGCGTTGACTGCCTCGGTTACCCGCCCTAAAGCGGCGAGTGCGCGCGCTTTGCCGATCCAGGCGCTGCCCCAATAGGCGTCGTTCGGGTGTGTGTCGAGCAGGGTCTCGAATTCATTGAGCGCCAGTGACGGGCTTTCCGCGTCCAGATACGCCAATCCGGCAAAGTAGTGCGCTTCGCCGGTATGCGCTGCATCGGCGCGGACGTAACGTCCCAGCGCTTGCACCGCAGCCGAATAGGAACCGGCGTAGTAGTTAATCTTCCCCCGCAGGAGTTCATTGACCGGAATGCCATTCTCCACGATCCAGACCAACGCGGGGTGCGCGTAGTCCGCTTCTTCGGGGTAGGTTTCGATGAGCTCCAGGTAACGCTGCTGCGCTTCCCCGGTATCGCCGAAAATGCGCGCTGTTTCTGCGGCTTGATACATGATTCGCGCACGGTAGGCTGGGATGCGAGCGACCGCCAGGATTGCGTCGTAAGCTCCGAGCGCTTCAGGGTAGGCTTGCAGCGCGCTATAGGTCAGTGCGCGTTTCTCCTGCAGGAAGACTTGCCGGTCGAGCGCCGGTGCAAGCTCGAACGCGGCGCTATATGCGGTCAGAGCTTCGGTGTAGACCCCGCCGGCAAAGAGCGCATCCCCCAGCCATTGGGTGGCATAGGGCGCGAGCAAGGGGGAAGCGACAAGCGCGTTTTGATAGTAGGGTGCGGCGGCAAGGGGGTCGCCTGTGGCATTCAGCGCGTCGGCGATGAAGAGCTGCGTTTCTGCCTGACGTGGGTCGTCTGAAGGTAGGGTTGTGACGAGGTTGCGGAGCAGGGTCAGCCCCTCTTCCGAATGCCCTTGTGCAATCAGTGTCTTCCCCCA
>JAKJAC010000118.1:7378-12878 GCA_022707705.1 Chloroflexota bacterium | reverse complement strand
CGGCTTGCGGCGCGCCCAAAGTAGATTGGACGCTCGAAGTCACTGGTGGCAGCACTCCGCTCGCGCTCAGTTATGCCGAACTCACCAAAATGGAGCAACTGGATCTCACTGACGTGCTCATGCAGAAATCCCTCGGTGAGGACGAGACGAATTCCTGGAGTGGCGTCCCTGTGGCTGTAATTTTCAAACAAGCTGGGGTGGAGAATTTCAGTTCCATCACGGCTACCGCCGGGGATGGCTACGCCATCGAAATCACCGCCGATGAGATGGAGGGCGCAATCGTTGCGCTCAAGAAAAACGGTGATTGGATTACCAAGGCAGAAGCCGATAAGGGTCCCATCCGGTTAGTATGTCCGGAGACCCCGGCAAATCGTTGGGTGTTCCAGTTACAGAAGTTGCAGGTCAACCCGTAACTGTAACCCGGTGTCCCGTTCTGTATCTCATATCTTTGGAGGAGAAAACATGTTCAAGAAATTCGTAGTGATGGTTGTATTGGCAGTTCTAGTTCTGGGAACGTTAGCAGGGTGCGGCAAAACCGCGGGCGGCGAGACGACCGAGGGCGGCATTCCCGCCGATGCAGCGCTCAAAATCACGGGTAGCGTCAACAACGAGATTGGCTGGGCTGAGGCGGATGTCCGTGCTATGGACACTATTGAAGCGCAGGCGCCCAACAAGGAAGGCGTCGTGTCCACCTATACCGGCGTGTCCATCAACACCCTGCTGGAAAAGGCAGGGGTGAAGGAAGGCGCCACCGCGCTCGTCTTCGTTGCTGACGATGGCTACACCTCCGAAGTAGTCCTGGCTGAAGTGCAGGCTTGCGCCGATTGCATCGTCTCCTTCCGCGAACAGGGCGGCTTCAGCACCGTCCTGCCCGGATTCTCCAACAAAGCGCAGGTCAAGGGCGTCGTTGAAATCCAGGTAAAGTAAATCCTACCGCATCCTCATCCACACCGGTCCCCAACGCGTGTTGGGGACCGGTGTGGTTTCTACCGCAGTGCACAGCGGTAGGTCACAGTTGATTTACCCTCTGGGTGCGTCTGCGCCCGCCATCCGGCGTGTGCCTCGAATAGTATACTTTTGTAATAATACCCCAAGCCACAAGATGCTTCAATTCCTGGGTAGCCCGTGAGGTTTAGGATGTATACTTAAAATAAGTTTTGTGTTCCCGTTGCTGGTGAATTGGCTTACCCGTATCGCGTAAGAGCTTTGGGATACCCAATGGTTTCACTGACCGTCCAACAACGCACCATCCTCCGAACCCTGCTGAGCCAGGAGACACCCGCGACACTGGCGGACCTCGGGGCAGCAGCCAATCTCACCTCGCGCCAGGTCGTCTACCGGCTGACCGGGGTCAAGGTCTGGCTCGAACAACACCACGCCCGGCTTGAGGCACGACCCGGTGTTGGCTATGCCGTCATCTGCACCCCCACTGAACGTCGCAACCTCCTCGAAGAATCGCGACAAGCTGTCGCCTCCAGCTTTATTCTCACCGCCGGTCAACGCATGCAGCTCCTGGCGCTGAAAATGCTCACTGCCGGGGAACCCATCATCCTGAAACAGGTTCAACAGTGGGTCACTGTCTCGCGTGCCACCGTGCTCAAAGATATCAACCTGATCGAACCCTGGCTGTCACGCTTCAACCTG
Organism: Chloroflexota bacterium; assembly: GCA_022707705.1. Classification (GTDB taxonomy): domain Bacteria; phylum Chloroflexota; class Anaerolineae; order B4-G1; family SLSP01; genus JAAZNO01. Next base: position 11,234 of record JAKJAC010000118.1, on the reverse strand, counting down.
CAATTGGAACGACGCCCAAACTACGGTTTTCTAGTTCAGGGCGAAGAGCTGGCAATACGTCAGGCTCTAGTCGCCCTCCTCTGGGGAGATACCCCCTTCCCCGACCCGCTGTTCAAAATCACCTACGACGCGGGCTTGCGTTTCACACTTGCCGAAGCCGCGCCCTTCTTGCCCATCGTCGCGCAGGTGCAGGCGCAGCTGCTGCAGTGGGATGTACAGGCAGCTTTTGAATGGGTCGCGCAGACTGAAGTGCAGATGCGCGGGCGCTTTGCCGACAACGCCGTCATACACCTCGCGCTGGCGCTGGCAGTGCAACACGAGCGGGTCAAAGCCGGCAAACTCCACACCGGCTCAGCCGAGGAGCTCTTCTGGCTTCAGAAACAACCCCTCTGGCTGATGGCGCAACCCGTTGCGTCGGCATCCTGTCCCCAACACCCAGAGTCAATCCCTCCATCAGAAATCGCCTTCATCGCTATGCACCTCGCCGTTAGTATCCGCAACGAACAATGGCCCGGCGAGCCTTTCAGCACGCCCGAACTGGAAACCCTGATCGAGATGCTGCTCGAAAATGTATCGCAGGCTTTCTTTGAGCCCGAGTTACGCCACGACCAGGCATTGCGCGAGGGCTTGCTGGCGCACCTCGGTCCCGCATTGATGCGCCAATGGTTCAACCTTTGGGTGCCGCCCTCCCTTGCCGACCAGGAAATTGCCCGCGAATGCTTCCGCGAATTCAAACTTGCGCAAGAGCTGGCTGCCGTGGTTGAAGAACAAACCACCATTGTGCTATCCCCAGCCGATATTGACACCATTACCCTGTTATTGCACGCTGCCTTTGTTCGAGCACGCCCCGAACGACGCTGGCGTGTTTTCGTCATTTGCCCTAGCGGCATGGCAACGGCGCAACTGCTGGCCGCGCGCCTCAAAACGCGCTTTCCCAATCTGGAGATTCTCGGGGTGCTTTCGCAACGCGAGCTCTCCTCCGAACGTGCGGCGCAGGCGCATTTTCTGGTTTCTACAGCGCCGATTGAGTCTCCCCCAAGCAATATTCGGGTAGTCCAAGTACATCCCCTGTTATTGCCCCAAGACATAGCCGCGATTTCCAGACATCTGAACGGCTGAACACAATCAAGGAGGTGCACAGATTTCGAAGATACCCCGTATACAGACCTTATCCCAATCAGTCTCAGTCTTGCTAAAATCTTATTTCCATTTTTGAAAGGAGTATTGATATGCGCGAGAAGATTCAACGCTTTGGTAGCTTCCTGGCTGCCATGATCATCCCCAACATGGGTGCCTTCATTGCCTGGGGTTTGCTCACCGCCTTCTTCATTCCCACGGGTTGGCTCCCCAACGAAAAACTGGCAGAGATGGTGGGTCCCATGATCAAGTACTTGCTGCCTGTCCTCGTCGGCTTCTCCGGCGGCAAGATGGTCCATGATTGGCGCGGCGGCGTCGTTGGCGCAGCAGCCACCATGGGCGTCATCGTCGGCACGGATGTCCCCATGTTCATCGGCGCGATGGCTATGGGTCCCCTTGCTGGTTTCCTCCTGAAGAAATTCGATGAGGTCGTTGAGGGCAAGATTCCCAGCGGCTTCGAGATGTTGGTCAACAACTTCTCCGCCGGTATCCTTGGCTTAATCCTGGCCATTTTGGGTTACTGGGTCGTCGGCCCCATCGTGCAGGCTTTGACCGATGCGCTGGGCGCCGGTGTGCAATTCCTGGTCGATCGGCGCCTGTTGCCGCTCGCAGATATCATCGTCGAGCCGGCTAAGGTCCTCTTCCTCAACAACGCCATCAACCACGGCATTTTCGGTCCCATCGGCGTCACCCAGGTGGCGGAGAAGGGTCGCTCGGTGCTCTTCATGCTCGAGTCTAACCCCGGTCCTGGCTTGGGACTCCTGCTTGCCTACTGGCTCGCCGGCAAGGGCATGTCCAAGGAATCCGCCCCGGGCGCCATCATCATCCACTTCCTTGGCGGTATTCATGAGATTTACTTCCCTTACGTCCTGGCGCACCCAATCATGATCGTAGCGCTGTGGGCTGGCGGTATCCTGGCGGACCTGTGGTTCGTCATCACCGGGGCCGGCTTGGTCGCTACCCCATCGCCCGGCTCCATCTTCGCTTATCTCGCCGTCACTCCCAAGGGGCAACACTTCTTCGTCCTGGCAGGTATCGCCATTGCAGCAGTCGCTTCCTTCCTGGTGGGCTCCTTCCTGCTCAAGGTCTTCCCGGTCAAGGAAGACGCCTGATTCACAATGTTCGGGGTTGTCGGAGTTGCAGCGGTATTAACCCGCTGCAACTCCCATAAAGTTCGAAGATACGAATGGTCTATTACGTTCCGTCTGGCTCGATGACAGCTCTCGAATCACACACGAACCGATATCCTAAGGAGGTCTCTCAATGGCACACTCAGTTCCCGCAGCATCCGTAAAAAAGATCGTGATCGCCTGTGAAGCAGGCATGGGCTCCAGCTTGATGGCGGCTAACAAACTCAAGCAAATGCTCAAGAAAGCCGGTTTCCAGGACATCCAGGTGACACACAGCCCCGTGCGGGCGCTAACCGAGGATGCCCAAATTGTCCTCTCCCATGAAGGCTTGTCCGCAATGGCGCGCTCCAAAGCGCCCTGGGCCGTGTGCTTTGCCTTCAAGAACTTCATGAATATCCCCGCCTACGATAAAATCATCAATGCTCTCAAAGCCGGCGAAGACATCGTCGAGGACTAAAATCATGGCCATCATAACCGCAGCTCTGGTGCGTCTTAACGCCGTCGCTGAATCAAAAGAGGACGCGATTAAAATGGCTGGCGACTTGCTCGTCCAGGCTGGTCGCGTCGCACCCGCCTATGTCGAAGGCATGTTAGCGCGCGAACGCACAATGTCCACCTACATGGGCAACGGTGTGGCCATTCCCCACGGTGAGTTTGAGAACCGCGCGGATATCTTCGAGACCGGCATCTCCGTCGTACAGATTCCCGCGGGCATCGTGTGGGAGGATGAGGAGCGCGCCTATCTCGTCATCGGCATCGCCGCCAAAGCCGATGAGCACATCACCGTCCTTTCCAATCTCGCCGAGGTCGTTGAGGAGGAAGAAAATGTGGCGCTCCTCGTGCAAACTACAGACCCACAGGTGATTATTGAGCGTTTGGATCGTCCCGTAGAAGAAGTGTAACGCGAATCATGGGAGGTTCCTATGGCAAACTTTGATCGTTACCGGTCTCTGCAAGCGCCCGTGCCTGAACAGACATGGGCGTGGAATATGGTCGGCGCTGGCGTGGAGAATATTGGACGTGGGGGCAAACCCGAACTCGAGCCCGTGCCTGCGCCAGGTCCCAATCAGCTTTTAGTGCGTGTAGATGCCGTCGGCATGTGTTTCTCCGATGTCAAGCTCATCAAGCAGGGCGGCAAACACGCCAAACTCTACAACCGTGACCTCGATAAAGAACCAACACGTCTGGGCCACGAGGCCTCGCTGACCGTGATCCAGGTGGGCGAAGCCCTTCAAGACAAATTCTACCCTGGTCAGCGCCTCGCGCTCCAGCCCGATATCTATGACGCTCTGGGCCGCAGCACCGCCTACGGCTACACCATCCCCGGCGGCTTGATTCAATTCCATCTCATCGGACCCGAAGTCCTCGCTGCCGGATTGGACCAGCAAACCTCCTATGTGCTGCCCGTTGAGGGCGACATCGGTTACGCCGCCGCGGCTCTCACCGAGCCTTGGGCTTGCGTGGAGGCGGCTTACACGCAACGGCGGCGCCTGGAACTTCTCCAGGGCGGTACTATGTGGATTCTGGGGCACAGCGATGACCCCACCCCCTACAGCTTCTCCACCGGCTTGGAAAAGCCCTCTTTGATT